>JANQJG010000065.1 GCA_028281785.1 Rhodospirillales bacterium | reverse complement strand
CGAAACCCTCGTTTTCGCATGCGTCGAGACCGCTCAACTTATCTTCCTCAAACAGACATATGGACTGAGCAGCCGCCGAAGGCGGCGTGTCGAAGGACGGGCCATGTTCCGCGCCGGCCTCACCCCCTGAGTGGCAGTTTGGCCTTGCGGTAGAAGACGAGCCAGGCGACTGCCAGGATCTGCACGGCCAGCGCCGCGGCGAAGGCGACGCGGTAGGCCTCTGGCGCGTAGCCACCGGCTTCCGTCACCGGCCACAGGTCGATGATCGCCCCGATCGCCCATTGGAAGACGAAGGCGCCGACGAAGACCAGCATGTTGATCGCGGTGTTGACACGCCCGGCCAGCGCCCGCGGGAAGACCTGCGAGAGCCCGGCATAGACCAGGATCCCCGTGGTCCCGAGCATGCCATAGGCGCCCCAGAGCAGGATCGGCGACATCGGCAGCTCGAGGACCGGCACCAGCTGCAGCACCAGGAACAGGCCCATCCCGACGATCGCGACCGCGATCGGGCGGATGCCGAAGCGCCCGAGCCGCTCGGCGAGCCAGCCCCAGATCAGAAAGCCGGCCACCATCACCGCCGCGAATACGAACAGATGCCCGGCCACGGCCGTGCGTTCCAACCCGGCGACGTCGCGCAGCCACGGCCCCGCCCAGAGGCTCTGCACCGCCAGAAAGATGGAATGGGTGGTGAAGCTGATGGGCGCGATGCGCCAGAACAGCGGGCTCGTGAACACCCTCGCGGTGCCGGCGAGCTGCTCTCGGAGGCTCTCGGCCGGCTGCCCGTCGTCGCGGTCCGGCACGACCATCAGGATCAGGAAGGCGGCGCAGAGCGTCAGCCCCGCCAGCACCAGGAAGACGCCGCGCCAGTCGGTGAGGGTGAGCGCCGCCTCCACCGGCACCGTCGCGGTCAGCGCGCCGAGCCCGCCGGCCGCCATCTGGCAGCCGTTGACCAGCGGCAGGCGCCCGGGCGGGAGCCATTGGACGAAAGCCTTGAAGGCGCCCATCAGGCAGGCCGAGACGCCCAGGCCGATCAGCGCCCGGCCGATCACCAGGCTGGTCAGGTTCTGGGCCAGCGCGAACATCAGCGCCCCCAAGGCGGCGACGACCAGCAGCGTCGCCTCGGTGCGGCGCGGGCCGAAGCGGTCGAGCAGCATGCCGAGCGGTAGTTGGAAGGCGGCGAAGGTCAGGAAATAGGTGGCGGTCAAAAGCCCCAGCGCGCTCGCGTCGAGCCCGAGCTCGGCCACCAGGTCGGGGGCCAGCACCGCGTTCACCGTCCGGTACAGATAGGACAGGTAATAGGCGAAGGCGAAGGGCAGGAAAACGCGGAGGACGTTGCTCAAGGGGGTCTCCGAGGGGTGAGATCGCGGGCCGGCCCGGGCTCGCGACGGGGTCGCCGGAAAGGCGACGAGCTGTCCGCCGCATGTCAGCGGGTTGCCGGACGGATGTCAACCCGCCGGTCGGGCCCGCCTCGGACCAACGCAGCCTCCATGCGACTTCTCAAGCAGGCCCTTACCCCTGGCCTGCTCGTAGAACCGGGGCGGGATGGCACATCCGCAAGGGACAAAATTATATGAATATTTTTGATAAATAAAATTTGTAGCCAAGGTGTCCCCGGTCGCTGTATCGTCGCAAATGATACACCATTTCATTAAAACACCGAAACAAGGAGTGGGTTTGCCATGCTCAAGCGGCGTGTATCGATTTGCGCGTCTCTGCTGATCCTGTTCGGGGCGGCCACCGCCCAGGCCCATGACATGTGGCTCGAGAAAAAGGGGGACAGGGTCCAGCTGCTCTACGGCCATCCGGGGAACACCGACCCCTATCCCCTGTCCAGGATCACCGCCATGAACGGCATTACGGACAGCGGCTGGAGGGTGGCGCTGGAGCCGATCGAGCACAAGGGCGAAGCCTTCGCCTATCTCGACGACTCATATGTCATGCTGACCGTCGATTTCGACAACAAGTACTGGTACAACACCGAGGAGGACGGCTGGCGCAATTACCCGACTCCGCAGGAGGTGCGCGGAACCGTCAAGGATGAAGGCCGCTCCTACAAGCTGTCCAAGAACATCCTGTCCTGGCAGTGCTTCATGGACAAACCCATCAGCCGCCAGCGCGCCGAGATCGTGCCGCTCAAGGATCCCACCAAGCTGAAAGAGGGCGACATGCTGCCCGTGGTCCTGTATTTCGAGGGCAAGCCCATGCCGACCGAGGGCGCGCGCATCTCGGGCACGTCGGACGCGAGAATCGAACATCCCGAATTGATCAACCTGAGGGGTTCCGAGGCGTTCAACGTCAAGATCGGCCCCGCCGGACGCCAGATCGTCATCGGCAAGTACGAAAAGCGGCTGGATGAAACCCGGCGCGTCTGGTTCGCGTTTTCCCTGACCTTCACCACCCAAATGTAACGCCGGATGAGCGCGCCGGGATGCGGCTAGAGCATGTCTTTTTCATATGGATCCATTCTGATGGTGTCGCGGCGGTTCAGCCCGCCAGGCGTCCGGCGAAGCGCGATGCGGGGCCATCGGGCAAGCCGGACAACGCCGCGGATGGCCGCCGCGGCCCACCCCTCCGGGGCAGGCGGTTTCGGGCCGTGGGCTGCGTCGGACGCCTTGACCGTAGTCCCCGATACGCTCCGCGGCGCCCTCCTGGCCACGGCCCGAAACCGCTCTGTCAGAATGATTCCATATGAAAAAGATATGCTCTAAGGCGGCCTTCCGGTGCGTTGCCTGCCAAATACTCAGCGAGGAAACATGACCAAGACCATGAAAGGGCTTCCCGCCTTGGCGTTTCTCGCTTGCCTGCTTGCGCCTGTGCCGGCTTCGGCGCACTCGGCCCTGTGCTCATGCTTTGACAACGGGGACGGCACGGTCACCTGCGAGGGCGGATTCTCGGACGGCTCCTCGGCCGCCGGGGTGCGCGTTTTTGTGCGTGACGCGGCGGATGCGACCGTCGCCAGGGGCAAGATGGACGCCAACGGCGAGTTCACCTTCGACAAACCCCAGGGGGACTATACGGTCATCTTCGATGCCGGTCCCGGCCACCAGGTGGAGATCAACGGCAACGCCATCGTGGAGTAGCGGCCAGGCCGACATATGGGCTTCCCCTTCGAAGGAAGGGGAAGCCCTAAACTGCCTATCCATTCCATTACGGGAAGAGTGATGAATGGCTTGGGGAAGAGGGGATTAAAAAAACCATTGATTCTAGGTGGTTTTAAGGTTTTTTACAATATTATAGACAAGTGGCTACAAAATTTTGAGCCTTGAGTACAAGCTTCCAAGCATCCGGAGGATGGAATTGCGCGTGAGATGTGGCGTCTTGACCGACGCCTGCCGGGTAGACGAGACGAACGCGGGCCTGGACCTGCTGCGCACCGGCGATGACATCAAGCGGCGCCTGGAGCGGGAGCTGGGCGAGAGCCTGGGCGCCGGCTGACCTTCCCATTTGGCGTGTCTTCAAATCGGATGGCTGCAGAGGTTACGGACCTATATCCGATAAAGGCGGCTGGGAGGAAACCTGGAAGCAAGTCATGAAACTTCGAGATGGAGATCCGGCGTCTCGCTACGACTGCGACACGACCATCCGGTTGTCCTGCGAATGACGGAGACGCCGTCATGCTTCCCCTCTCCGCCCCCGAGGGCGGAGAGGGAACGCGCGGAATGATCACCGAAGCCGCCCGAAGGATGGCTGCGAAGGGGCGGGTCGGTGGAAAAATCACGCGAAAACAACCCTCTCCGCCTTTGGGGGAGAGGGTGGCGAGTGCAACGAGCCGGGTGAGGTGGTCTTTTTCACCACAGAGAACGCAGAGTGCACGGAGATGGACACAGAGAAGCGGAGTCGCGCGCTGCGCGTCGATTTCCTTGCCTCGCGCCAGCGAGACCTCTGTGGTGATCGGTTCCGGCGCCGGGCCTCACCAAGCCTCAAAGCCCCTCTCCCCCGGCTCTTGGGGGGAGAGGGCAGGGCGAGGGGAGATTTCCCCCAATCAGCGGTTTGTGCCGTTATTTCTTGAGCCCGATTTCCTGGAACAGGGTCGCGTTCCCGCGGTACTGCTCCTGGAAGAACGCCTTGAACTCGGCCGAGTCCAAGTACCGCGGCGTGTAGGCTGCGGCCTGGACCGACTCCATATAGGCGTCCAGCGATGTCGCCTCCTTGCACGCCGCCGAGAGCCTGTCGAGGACCGGCTGCGGCGTGCCCGCCGGCGCGAACAGCCCGTACCAGATCGAGAGGCGAATGGGCGGCCCGCCCAGCTCGTCGATGGTCGGCACGTCGGGCAGCGTCTTCGCGCGTTCCCCGGATAGCACGGCCAGCGGCTTCAGGCCGAACTTCTTGATCAGGCCCACATTGTCGGCGAGCATGTCGACTTGGCCGCCGAGGGCTGAACGCGCCGCCTTGGCGCCGCCTTCATGGGGCACGTACTTGATCTGCACGTCATAGCCCCGGCCCAGCAGAACCGGCCCGATATGGGAGAAGGAGCCGGGCGCCGCGCCGCTGGCCGAAACCTCGCCCTTACGGGCCGCCTCGATCAGCTCATCCAGCGAATTGTAGGGCGAGTCCGGTCCCACCGACACGCCGACCGGGTCGTCGATGGTCATGCAGACGGGGTCGAAGCTGTTCTCGTTGTACTCGACCTTGCGCAGGTTCGGCTGCATGACGGCGGTCCCCGCCGGCAGGAAGGCGAGGGTGTAGCCGTCGGGCTTGCTCTGCGCGAACTTGGTGGCGCCGATGGTGCCGCCGGCACCCGGCATGTTGACGACGATCAGGTTGGTTCCCAGGATCTTTTCGAGATGCGGCTGGACCAGCCGCGCCGCCGTGTCCGTCCCGCCGCCCGCGCCATACGGCACGATCAGCTGGACGTCCTTTTCCGGATACTCGGCCAGGGCCGGCCAGGCGAGGGCGGCCGCCAGAACGGCAACGCCGAAAACACGTCTCTTCATGATCACTCTCCCTTGGCTGTGTTTTGTGCGATTTTCTTGCTCAAACGGTCCCCACGACGGTTCCCGAATCATCGACCGGCGGTTGCGGGTAGTGGTGTCCGCGCTGCCCCGACAGCCCCCGATTGTCCATTTGCGGAAGCTCCGGGGCCGCGAACCCCGTGAGGCGCCCGTCCTCGACCCAGTCGAGGTCGCCGCCATAAAGCTGCGAGATCAGCGTCTTCTCCAACCGCTCGCGGGTGTCGGCCAGCGCGGGGTCTTCCGACAGGTCGCGGCACTCGTTTGGGTCCGCGACCATATCGAACAGCTGCACGCGGTTTCCGGCCGGATACCAGATCAGCTTGTGCGGCCCCTCGCGGACCATGCGTGTCGCCTTGGCGTCCTCCATGCATTCGCCATAGACGAATGGCCGCCCTTCGGACCCCAGCATCGACATCCCCTCGCAGGTCTCGGGCGCGGCGATACCCGCGATCTCGAGCAGGGTCGGCATGACGTCGGCGAGGCCGAACAGCTCGCCGCGAACCCCGCCGCGCGCGCCCTCCATGTCGCCCTTCGGGGCGACCAGCATCGTCGGCACGCAGGCCGAGGGTTCATATAACAGCCGTTTGGCATAGAGGCCGTGATGGCCCTGCATGTCGCCATGGTCGGCCGTGAACAGGATCGCCGTGCGGTCGAGCAGGCCCTCCTCGCGCAGGGTGCCGATGACGACGCGGATCTGGTGGTCGATATGCGTGCACAGGGCATAGAAGGCGCGGCGCATGTCGGCCATCGCCTCCGGCCCGAGCTGCGCCCAATACATCCGCACCAATTGCAGGGCGTGCGGCAGGTCCTCGAACGACGTGGCCCAGTCGCCGGTAACCGGCCTATCGGGGTCCCGCCGCGCATAGCGCTCCAGATAGACGCGAAGCGGCACGATCGGCGGGTGCGGATGCGTGAACGACAGGTTCCAGAGGGCTGGGCGCGTGGGGTCGCGACGCTTGATGCTGTGCGCCATCTCGCGCGCGATCCAGTTGGTCACATGGCAGAACTCGGGCAGATGCCATTCCCGCCAGCCATATTCGTTGTTGCTCATGCCGTGCAGGAACTGCTGGCCGGCATGGCCCTGGGCGGCCAGGAACATGTCGTAATCGTCGACGGCGCCGAGCTGCGGCCGGCCCTCCTCGGCGATGATCGTATCGTCGAAGCCGATCCGATCCCGCTGCGGATGGACGTGCAGCTTGCCGACCGAGGTCGCCTGATATCCATGCGCCCGGAAGGTCGCGGCCAGGGTCGGCAGGTCCGGCATCCGCTCCTGGGGCTTGAAGATGCGGTCGCCATGGCTGCGCGGGCTGGTACCGGTCATCAGCGTCCGCCGCGCCGGGATGCAGATCGGACATTCGCTATAGGTGGCGGTATAGCGCGTGCCCGCCGCCGCCAGCGTGTCCAGTGTCGGCGTCTCGATCACGGGATGTCCCGCGCTGCCCAGCAGATAGCCGGGCCATTGGTCGACGGTGATCAGCAGGATGTTCGGTCGAGAGGGCATGGCTCGCTAAGCTCCGTCCGGGGCGCCTTTTAGGACGCGGATCGCTTGCTTGATGAGGGGCTGGAAAAGGACCAGGGCAGTGAGCGCGAACAGAAAGGCGGCGATGGGGCTTAGGGCAAAGGCCAGGAAGTTCTGGTCGGTCATCACCAGCCCCTGGCGCAGGCCCATTTCCAACGGCTTGCCGAGGATGAAGCCGATGATGATCGGCGCCAGCGGAAAGCCGTTCAGCCTCAGCAGGAAACCGACCACCCCGGCCACGATCACGACGGTGAAGTCGAAGGCATTGGTCCGGGTCGCATAGGCGCCGACGAAGGACAGCAGCACGACCGCCGGCATCAGCAGCGACATCGGCGCCCGCAACAGCCGGGAATAGAGGCTCGCGCCGCCCGCCCCGACCACCAGGATCAGGATGTTGGCCAGGCAGAACAGCAGGAAGATGCTGGTCACCAGGCTCGGCTGGTCGCGGAACAGATAGACGCCGGGCACGATCCCATGGATGGTCAGGGCGCCCATCATGATGGCGGTGACGCCGTCGCCGGGAATGCCGAGCGCCAGCATCGGCACCATGGCGCCGCCGCTCACCGCGTTGTTGGCGGTCTCCGAGGCGACCACGCCCTCCGGTTCGCCCTGGCCAAAATTCGCCGTCCGGGGCGAGCGGCGCTTGGCGTCGGCATAGGCGATGAAGGCCGCCGCCGTCGCCCCCGTGCCCGGCAGCACGCCGATGAAGCTGCCGATCGCGCTGCTGCGCAGGAAGGTAACCCAGCGGATGCGCCATTCGCGCCAGGGCGCCAGCTTGAAGCCACCCTCGATCACCGTTGGCGCCGAGGCGTCCTTCATGAACGCCGCCTGGATGAGGATCTCCGAGAGCGCGAAGATGCCGATCAGCACGGGCACCAGCGCGAACCCGCCGGACAGCACGAACAGATCGAAATCGAACCGGGTCTGACCGGTCATCTGGTCGGGGCCGACCAGGCCGATAAAAAGCCCGATCAGGGAGGCCAGTACCCCCTTCACCATGCTGCCATGGGAGACCCAGGCGATGGTGGTCATCGCGAAGAGGATCAGGGCGAAGGTCTCGATCGGGCCGAAATTGAGGGAGAAGCGGGCGAGCTGCGGCGCCGTCAGCACGAGCAGGACCAGCGAGAACATGCCGCCGACGAAGGAGGCCATGGTGGCCCAGCCGAGCGCCAGGGCCGCCTTGCCCTGCCGCGCCATCGGATAGCCGTCCATGACCGTCGCCGCCGATTGCGGCGTCCCCGGCACGTTGATCAGGATCGCCGAGACCGAGCCGCCATAGATCGAGCAGGCATAGACCGAGACCAGGACGGCCACGGCGGCCGCCGGCTCCAGGCCGAAGGTGATCGGCAGCACCATGACCAGCCCGAGTGCGCTGCCGAGCCCCGGCAGCACGCCGACGATCACCCCGATCACGCTGCCGGCGAGCAGCGCCAGCATCACCGACCAGGAGAAGGTCAGGGACAGCGCTTCGGGCAGGTGCGCGATCATGCCCCTCAGCCCCACAAAACGCCGGCGGGGAGGGAGATCCGCGCGACATGGCCGAGCGCGAACCAGATCGCCGTCGGTACCGCCAGACTGACCGGCACCAGAAGGATCAGGCGCCGATAGCCGAGGGCCAGCCCCACCGCGATCATCAGCGCGGTCCCGCCGATCAGCAGGCCGGCCAGCCAGAGCACGACGGCGGCGGCCACAGTCACGGCGAAGACGAGGACGAGCCTCGGAATCCCGACGGAAAGCACGCGTTCGCGATCGTCCCGGTCGCCGCGGCCCCGCAAGCCGTTGACGATCAGGATCGCCGAGAGCGCCATCCACAGGGTGAGGACGACACGCGGGAAGAAGACCGTCGAGACGTCGCCGAACAGAAGGTCGAAATCGTAGCGGTCGCTGAAGGTGTGCAGAAACATCCACCCGCCGACCGCGAACAGGGCGAAACCGTAGTGGAAATCCGGATGGACCGGCGCCTTCGGCGCGTCGTCATCCCGCATCTTTCTTCTTCCGTGCCATCTCCACGAAATCGATTCCGGACAGTCTTCCGACGCTCGACGCCAGCGTGGAAACATCCTCGGCGCCGTTTCCGAGCGTCGCGTTCGTCTCAAACAGACCGATTACCGTGTTCAAGATCGGCGTATGCCCTTCCGCGTCGACGGACATGCGCTCACACAGGCGAAGATCCTTGATGCCGGTATCGGTGGCGAATTTGAGGCTGTAGTCCGCCTCCAGGAACTTCTTCGACAGGATCTTAAGCTTTTCCGAGCTGGCCTGGCCCGAATCGACGATCTCGAAGAGGACCCCAAGATCCACCCCCAGCTTGGCCCCGAGGACGAAGGCCTCGGTGACCACGGCATGGGTGCCGAGCCCGATCGCCTGGTTCAGCAGCTTCACCACGCAGCCGCTGCCGACCGGGCCGACATGGAAAAACTTCTCGGAAAACGTATCCAGCACCGGTTTGACCCGCGCGATGTCGGCGTCGCCGCCGCCCGCGATGATGTTCAGGCTGCCCTCCATCGCCTGTACCGGTCCCTTCATGAGGGCGGCATCGACAAACCCCGCTCCCTTCTCCCGGGCCTCTTCGGCAAAACCGGTCGCCAGGACCGGCGTACTGGTCGATGTGTCGACGACAACCGCCCCTTCGCGGACACTCTCGACCACGCCATCCTTTCCGCCGATGACCTCGCTGATCGCCGGCACGCTCGGAAGGCTGCACAGGACGATGTCGGACCCTTCGGTCAAGGCCCGGGCGCTTTTCATTTCCCGGGCGCCGCGCGACGCCAGATCCCGGATACCCGGGGTCCGGTTGCAGTCATGGATGAGAAGATCGAACCCCTTGCCGAGGATGTTGTGGCCCATGCCGTGACCCATGAGCCCGACCCCGATCAGTCCGACGGTTGGTTTCTCGCCCATCGACGCCCCATGCCTCCCCGGTTCAGCTTTGTTGATTTATGGTAACGTTAACTCATTTATGAGTCAACGGACAACTCTGGTTCTCGCATAGGCAGAAAAAATTATATTTTTCTGCATCTTGTATGACTATCAATCGGAACAAAGACAGTTATCGTTAACTAAAACCTGCGGTCCCAACTGGACGCTCAGGTCGTCTGCCGCCCCAGAATGCGATAGGGAATCATGGTGATCTCCGGCTTCACGCGCTCCCCCGCGGCGGCGCGCGCCCGCGCGTCGACGATCCGTTCCGCCGCGAACCGGCCCATTTCATAGCAGTCGATCGCGGTCGTCGTGATTCGCGGATGGCAGTTGCGGGCCATGTCGAAATTGCCGAACCCGGCGATCGCGACCCGATCGGGCACCGGCCAGCTGCATCGGTGGCACTCCATCAGCGCGCCGAAGGCGGTGCGGTCGGAGACGAACATGGCGGCGTCCGTCTCCGGCCAGCGCCGCAGCATCTCGACGATCGCCTCGCCGCCCTGCTCGACCGGGACCGGCGGGGCGCCAAGCCGGATCACCCGGTGATGCTCGAGGCCGTGCTTCTTCAAGGCTTCCGAATAGCCGCGCTCGCGGTCGGCGCCGCGGGTGTCGCTGTCCGACGAGCTGCCGATGAAGCCGATGCGCCGGTATCCCCGCTCATGCAGATGGTCGACCATGGCGTGGGAGACCGCGACATTGGAGAAGCCGACCACATGGTCGATGGGGTCGGCCGGCAGGTCCCAGGTCTCGACGACGGCGATCCCCGCGTTTTCCAGCATGCGGCGGCTGCGCGCCGTGTGGTTCCCGCCCGTGAGGATGACACCGTCGGGCCGGCGCTTGAGGATGGTTTCGAGGACCGTCTCCTCACGCTCGACCGAAAAATCCGTCGAGCCCAGCAGGATTTGAAGGCCGTTGTCGTTGAGGACGTCGGTGATGCCCCTGACCGATTGCGCGAAGTTCGAGTTGTCGACCGAGGGTACCAGAACCGCGATGAAGCCCGAATTCCGCGAGGACAGGGCGCCGGCGTTGAGGTCGGGGACATAGCCCAGCTCCTCGATCGTCCTCAAAACCTTGTCGATGGTGTCCTGGGACGCCCGCCCCTTTTTGGTCAGCACCCTGGAGACGGTCATCATCGAGACGCCCGCCTCGCGGGCGACGTCCTTGATGGTCGGCCGTTTCACGCGTCCGGGCATGCGGGGGCTCGCCGAGCTGCCATTCCGAAGGTTAACGTTAACCCGGCATGCGCGCCCCTGTCAATTCCGGCCCGGAGCATTCTGGCATGCATGTCCGTCAGTGCTGATCTGCGGCATTTGCACGGATGCGCCGGTGAAAACGGCGTAGAATAAGGGTGTTAGCGAAACGCTTGGAGCCGGCGGCGTGAGACAGCCCCTCCGAGCGCCACGCGATCCTTCCAAAGGAGAACCCCGATGTCTTCCGAGGGGCTTGACTACCGCCGGGCATCGACCTTGCCCGATTTTTTGACACGCGATCCGGTTGACTTGCTGGAAATGGAGGTTGCCGTGCAAGAACTGCAAGCCGAACATGCCGCGAAGCTCTTGGTCCGGTTTTTCGGCCGACTTTTTCACTATCTCTGCGCCGTTGGCGACGCCATCTACAAGGGCCTGGAATTCAGGGTGGGTTACGAGCGCCTGACCATGATGGGGGATGCGGAATTGGCCGAGCTGGGCCTCAGGCGCGAGGACATTCCCGCCGCGCTTTACCAGGCGGTTGTCGAGGGCAAGGATCTTCGGGGCCCGGGCGCGGGAATCCCCACCGACCGTGGTCTTCCCGTCGCTGGCGCGGAGAGCCGGGGCCAGGCGACGGCGATCGCGAACGACTCGGATCACCGTTCCCTCGCGGCGTGACGATCCCGCGCGGCATCGGCTCGCGCTTTCGTCAACGGGCATGGCGCGTCCCAACGGCACCGCCGAGACGCGCGCACGCCCCATGACATCCGGCTCTACAGGCCCAGCGCCTGCTCCGGCGTCTTTGCCGGCAGGTTGAAGGCTTCGCCGACGGCGGGGCAGGTCAGCTCCCCGTCGAGCGTGTTCAGGCCCTGCGCGAACCCGGGGTCGGCGCGGAGCGCGTCCAGGCCCCCGCCGGCCAGCCGCAAGGTATAGCCGATGGTCTGGTTGACCAGCGCGAAGGTCGAGGTGCGCGGCATCGCCCCGGGCATATTGGCGACGCCGTAATGGACCACCCCGTCGATCACATAGGTCGGGTCGTCATGGGTCGTCGCGCGGATGGTCTCGACGCAGCCTCCCTGATCGACCGCCACGTCCACGATCACCGAGCCCTCGCGCATGGTCGGCAGCATCTCCCGGGTGACGAGGCGCGGTGCCTTGGCCCCGGGGATCAGAACGGCGCCCACCACCAGGTCGGACTCGGCGACCGCCTCCCGGATGTGATGGTCGTTGGAGGCGAGGGTGGCCACATGCCCGCCGAAGATGTCGTCCAAATACTGCAGCCGCGCATGGCTGACATCGAGGATGGTCACCCGCGCGCCCAGGCCGACCGCCATCTTGGCCGCGTTGGTGCCGACGATGCCGCCGCCGATGATCGTCACGTCGGCCGCGGGGACGCCGGGCACGCCGCCCATTAGGACCCCGCGCCCGCCGAGCGTCTTGGCCAGGTAATGGGCGCCTGCCTGGGTCGCCATGCGGCCGGCGACCTCGCTCATCGGCGTCAACAGCGGTAGGCTGCCGTCGGGGTGGGTCACCGTCTCATAAGCGACGCCCGCCGTCCCCGCGTCCAAAAGGGCGCGGGTCAGGGGCCCGGCCGCCGCCAGATGAAGGTAGGTGAACAGCAGCAGGTCCTTGCGCAGATAGCGGAACTCCGACTCGAGGGGTTCCTTGACCTTGATGACCAGTTCCGCGCCCCAGGCCTCCTCGGCGGAGACCATTCTCGCGCCCGCCTGGACGTATTCCTCGTCGGCCAGGCCGCTGCCGAGTCCGGCGCGCGTTTCCACCACCACATCATGTCCGGCCCGCGTCAGCGAGGCGACCGCGCCCGGCGTCATGGCGACGCGGTTTTCGAGTGTCTTGATCTCCTTCGGAATGCCGATGTGCATGGTCTTCGGTCCTCGTTCCTTCTGGGTGTGGGATGGGGGATTGGGGCGGGTCACCGCTCGCCGGTTTCAAGGTAGCGATCGAACGCCGTCGGGCTCATGCCGGCAACGCCGAGCTGCTTCAGGGTGCGGCCCGAGGCGAAGAAATCCTCGCCAAGCAGGAACTCGCCGAACCGCGCCACCAGCCGCATCCGTTCGACGGGCACGTCCTTCAGCGCCGCGAACTCGATCATCGGCACCAGCCCGGTCGGAATGTCCTCCAGCAGATAGCGCGTGCGCATCTGCTTTTGCCCCGTGATCTTGGCGTAAGCCGAGTTCTTGCGAACGGCCTCCGACAGGGTCGGAGCCTCGGCCCCATAGGCGACGGCGTACCATTTCAGGATCGGTGTCAGCGTGATCCCATAGGCCGAGGCGAGCGCCATCCGCTCGGCGTCCAATGCCTCGACGAAGGCGCCGACGGTGGGTGTGATGCCATCCAGATAGTAAAGCCAGTCATGGCGCGACTCGATCAACGAGGCGTTCAGCAGCGTCGGCGCCGGGTGCATCACGGCATTGGCGTTCCCCAGACTGGTCTCCATGACGGTTCGCCCGCCGACGGTCTGCGGGAACGCCTCTTGGAACATCGACAGCACACGCTCGTTCTCGCGGGCCGGCAGTGTCGCCAGAACCAGGTCCTTCTTGATCCCGTGAATGCAGGCATGTCCCGGGCTCGGTGCCCGACAGGCATAGATGAGGGTGTTGGTCTCGGCGACGGCGATCCGCGCCTCGCAGCCCTCCTCATCCAGAATCTTGCGGATCTCCAGCGCGCCCCCCGTCGCGGCGGGATGGGCGGCCACCACCTGGCCGTCGGTCAGATGCGGTGCCAGCGACCGGGCGATCGTGGCATGCGCCGTCGCCGGCGCCACGATCACGATGATGTCGACGCCATCGATCGCCTCGCCGATGTCGACCGTGGCCTCCTCCAGCACCCCGAACCCCTCGACGACGCCCTCGACCTCGATGCCGCCCCGTTCGTTGATGGCGTCGACGGTCTCCTTGAAGATGTCGAAAAGCCGGACGCGATACCCCATGACGGCGAGGTGTCCCGCCATCGATTGACCGCCATTTCCACCGCCGACGACCGCCCAGACCGTTTCCATGTTCACGCCTCCTCCCGATGACTTGCCTTGCGGCATCGATTTGGGAAGTAGGTCGCAAATCCCGTGCCATCGGCGGGGAGGTTTCAGTGCATTGGAAATCAGTCGTTTTTTGCGCTTCCCGGGCCTTGAACGAGGCCCGAATTTGTTTCATAATTAAACGGTATCGCCTGCGCGACCAAAACAAATGGCGGCGGACGAGTGGAAAGCGGAAGAATGTATAAAAACGATACATGTCTCAGCGCGAGAACAGGGGGAGTTTCACCTTGGGGTATGGGGACGTCGTCGGCGCCGACTGGCTCCGCGTAGAGATCGGGAAATCCAAGGAGAGATCGCGGGCGTTCGGCGTCGATGTGTCGGAACGGAATGTCAACCAGGAATGCCTGACGCCCGCCGGCCTGGCCGAACGCCAGCGCAGGAACGGCAGCCTTCTCGACGTCGCGGTGGCGCAGATCCGGGAGTACTATCATCTCCTCTCGCCGGACGATTTCATGATCGCCCTGGTCGACAGCGACGGCTACATCCTGCACCAGGAAGGAAGCGACCGGGTCAAGGCCGTCTTCGCGGAACGCAACTGCTCTCCCGGCTTTCGCTGGACCGAGCGGGATGTCGGCACCAGCGCCATCAGCCTGTGCCTGGAGCTGCGCCGGCCGGTACAGCTCAACGACAAGGACCATTACTGCAAACGCGCGCATGGCTTCACCAGCTCGGCCGCGCCCATAATCGGCCGCCAGGGCGAGCTCGAGGGGGTGCTCGTGGTCGGCGGAGACGCCGCGCTCGTGCACCAGCATACCCTGGTGATGGTCACCTCGACGGCCCATTCGATCGAGCGCGAATTGAAGGTCATGCGCCGCAATCGCGAGCTGGCGCTGCATGTGGGTTTCCTGGACCGGGTCATCGAATCGGCCAGCATGGGCCTGATGGTGCTCGACGCCGACTCCCGGATTTGGAAGGTCAACCGCAAGGGGGCCCAGATCCTCAAGCGGGACGACCTGATCGGCAAGCCGGTCTCGGTCCTTGGCGACCTCGAATTCGACATCCGCGAACTGCGGGAGCGGCCGTCGAAATGGGTCAACCGCGAATGCGTTCTGCGCTCGGGCCGCCAGACCGTCCAGGTCATCGCAACGGCCCAGCCCGTGACCTCCTCCGAGGGCGAAATGCTCGGCGCCGTGCTCGCGTTGGAGGAGACCGCGCGCATCCGCAAGCTGGCGACCGACATGGCCGGGACACGCGCCTTCTTCACCTTCGACATGCTGATCGGCGAGTCGGCCTGTTTCCGAGAGGCGGTGGACATGGCCCGCCGCGCGGCCGAAACCGACTCCTTCATTCTCCTGCAGGGGGAAACCGGCACCGGTAAGGAGCTTTTCGCCCAGGCCATTCACAATGGCGGTGCCCGCCGGGCGCAGCCTTTCGTCCCCATCAATTGCGGCGCGATTCCGGGGGAGCTGCTCGAAAGCGAGCTCTTCGGCTATGTCGAGGGCGCGTTCACCGGCGCCTCCCGGGGCGGCAAGCCCGGCAAGTTCGAATGGGCCAATGGCGGCACCATCCTGCTCGACGAAATCGGCGACATGCCCCACGACATGCAGGTCAAGCTGTTGCGGGTGTTGCAGACCGGCGAGGTCTACCGCATTGGCGCCCGCAAGCCGGTGATCGTCGACACCCGCATCATTGCCTGTACCCATGTCGATCTGGCGCGCGCGGTGCGGGACGGGCGCTTTCGCGAGGATCTGTTCTATCGGCTGAACGTCTTCTCCGTCGGAATCCCGCCCCTGCGCGAGCGCGGGGAGGACGTGTTGCTGCTGTCCCGCTTTTTTCTTTCGCATTTCGCCGACCGGACGCCGGAGCTGTCCAGATCGGCGGCCGAGGCGCTCCTCGCGCATACCTGGCCGGGAAATGTCCGCGAGTTGGAGAACACCTTGCAGCGGGCCGCCCATCTCTGCGATGGCGAGACCCTTCGGGTGCGCGATCTGGGCTTGGCGGCGGCGCCCGGGCGCCGCCGGGGGCGCCGCTTCGGCACGCTCGAGGAAATGGAGCGGGAAATGATCACGACCACCCTCGCCGAAACGGGGACCAACATGGCCGCCACCGCCAAGTCGCTGGGCATCTCCCGCGCGACCCTCTACCGCAAGGTCAAGGCCTTCGGGATCTAAGGGCGCGGTCAGTTTTTCCCCTCGTCATCCCGGGGTTACGAAAAGCCAAGCCGAATAAACCCCTAAGCCCCTCTCCACCTTTGGGGGAGAAGGAGGGGCCCGCCGTAGCTTTAGCGAAGGCGGAAGGGTGAGGTGGCCTCATTTGCCCGACTCCCCCACCTCACCTTGTTCCTCTCCCCCCCGTTGGGGCGGAGAGGAGACGCATCGGCAACTCTGCGAATACAGCCCCTCTCCCCCACCGGGGGGAGAGGGTTGTGCAGGCTTGGCGAGGCCGACGGCCGAGCCATAGCCGAAGCTGGGTGAGGGGGAAGGTAAGTCGATTTCATCGGTCAGCACTCCAGCGGGCTGTCGAATGGAGAGGAATGACCAAAAAAAGGGCGATATTATATTTGCCGTACCCATTGCCCCTGGGGACAGTGTAGAATGCGCACGCTCTGGGGTGGTCACGCACGTGCTCTCGGTGGTGGCCCGCTATGTGGGGATCGAATGATGCGGCTTGTCTATGTAGACGAAGCGGGAGTTAGCAACAGACGCCAGGAGCCAATCTTGGTGGTGGCTGGGGTTATCGTCCACGGAGACAAACAGTTGCGCGGGGTAATGCGCCGGTTAGACATACTTATGGAACGGCACATCCCTTCAGAACATTGGGCAGACTTCTCATTTCACGCAACACACCTCTTCAATTGGGGCGGTCCTGTTTTCACTAAGAATCACCCTGATTGGCCTTTAGAGAGACGGCTGGAAGTCGCTGATGATATAGCCGCGATGTTTAAGAAATTTGATCTTTGGGTTACATATGGATCGGTGGAGCGGACGAATTTTCCTCGTAGACTTGATGCTTCAAATATGAGTGAGAGGGAAATTACGATTGGGGCACACGTTACCGCTTATATGGTTTGCGCACTCAATGTGGATCATTGGTTTAGACAGAAAACTAATGACGAAATATGCTTGATGGTTGTTGAAGACAACCAACAGGTGCGGAGATTTTTGAAAGAAACCCATAAATACAACCAACGCCGAGACATTATTGAAGAACTTAATGAAAATGAAAAGACATTCCTTCCGCTGAAGCGAATTGTTGAAGACCCATTTTTTCAACCAAAACACAAATCGAGTGCGCTGCAATTGGCAGATTTTTGCGCTTATGTCATCAAGCGGAAACTAATGGGCGATAGTCGGTACGATAGATTCTATGGGCCGATTTCAGAGCGTATGACACGAATAGACCATCCAGCAGAAAAACGAAAACCCTCACGCAAGCGAAGAAAGCGTCGCAAATGAATTATTTACCCTTTCGCTTTTCCTTTTTAATCTTCGATAGGGCACGCTCAAACGCTTCGCCAGAATTTTTATCAGCGACTTCGCGCGCCTTTTCGACGAATCGCTCTGATTGCTCCTTGTCGCTTGGTGGGACTTTGGGTTTGTGAGACATGACTAGGGATACCAAGTTGTCGCAAAAAGGCTCAAACGATGCAGATGAAGAGCGGCTACTCCGTATTGGGAAGTCTGACGATTCTGCTCTCGTCGTGGCAGAACGCGAACTAGAAACTCTACTTGATGCGTTTCACAAGTCCGAGATTGTTGATGTGCTGAATGTGCTCACTGAAGAAGCGGAGACGCTGATCCTCGTCGAGAAAGATATTGTGCCTGCAGAAGGGGCATACGAACTCGTCTCGTTCTTTAAACCATCTCCCAGGTTTAATGATCTTCTCGCCACACTTCGGGCACGGAAACGGAAATAGGTTCCGATCCGTGTCCTCGGCTAACGGAGGCTTTTTGCTTCGCTTTGGCATTAGGACACACTCATTTGCGAATCAGTCGTTCGGTAGGTCAACCGCTTGCCGACCGCGCCCTTGATCAATTTCGCGGCGCGCTGTGCGTCGTCAACCCCGTTGGCGATCCTGTGACTGTACCTGAAATCGAACTCCGCGAGATAGCGGTGAAGGTGCTTCTCTGCGCAATGCTGGTAGACACCCTTCATGCCTCGCTTGAAGATCGAGAAGTAGCCTTCGATGGTGTTGGTGTGGATGTCTCCGCGTCCGTATTCGCCGCGATTGTGATGCACCACGCCATGCTCCGCGAACCGTCGGCCAACAAGAGTGTAGTAGGCCGCTTCGTCGGTCATCAGCCGCGCTTCCTCGTCCAAATTGGCAACGACTATGGGACCTATGGTGTCCGCCTTGAGGTCGTCAATGACCATGCTCCGGGCCTGTCCGGTGGTGCGGTCAACGAGCGAAAGAACCTTGTGCTTGTGGTGATATCCGCGCCCCTTCTTCTGGCCTTTCGGTTTGATGGAGCGGTCGTTGCCGATGAAGGTTTCGTCCGCCTCCACGGCCCCGCCGTCGCTACCAAACGGAGCAAGATCGGCCGATCGCATTGCCTCGCGGATACGGTGCCCCATGAACCAAGCGGTTTTGAGGGTAACTCCCAAGGTCCGGTGAAGCTGGTTGGCGCTTATTCCTTTCTTACTGGCGGCAATCAGGAAGATCGCCTGAAGCCAGAGATGCAGCTTGACGTGACTGGACTCGAAGATGGTTCCCACCTTGACGGTGAAAGGTTTGCGGCACGCATAGCACTTGTAGGTACCCATGCGGGTGCTGTTGCCCTTCAGCTTGCCGATGTGTTTTTCGGTCGCGCCGCAGTGCGGGCAGACCGGACCATCAGGCCAGACACGCGCTTCGATGAATGCGTAGGCGGCTTCTTCGTTATGGAATTGAGGCTCTAGGAAGATGGACATGGCTAACAACTTTCTAGATCTTTGTCTCAAAGTTAGTTCGGTTTCTTCAACGACACGCCCAAATCCTGGGCAACTCCCGAAAGAAGTTCCCGCGCAGCGTGAATGGTCGGCTCGGATACTTCGGGTAATCTCTCAAGCGATGCCAAAATGCCTGAAACAACGGCATCCAGATCGTCCTGATCAAGAATCCCCTTCTGTACGAGGAAACGGAGAGTGTTAACGCTTAACCCAAAAGCGGCCAGCGCGGCAGCCTTGGCAACTTCAATGTCTGAAGGGTCTCTGGAATTGCTCATGGATCTGTCTCCGATCCCCTTTACGTACCCACCACCTTACAGGAGCGTTCTGGGTACGTCAAGTATAATATCGCCAAAAAAAGACCCGGCGGGGGTGCCGCCGGGTCCGGTTTGCCGGGCGATGGGTTCGGTGTTACTCGACGATGGATCCGAGCACGCCCTTGCCCCAGTCCTCGCCGACATCCTTCAGGATCTCGGGCCACACCTTGGCGCGGATCTTCTCGGCCGTCGCCGCGATCCTTTCGTCCGAGATGCCGACGATCTTGGCGCCGTGGTCGGCGAGGCGCTGCTCGTTCGCCGCCTGGTCGGCCTCGGCGTTTTCCCAGCGCCGCTGCTCGAAGCGCAGGGCAACCTCGTCTAGCTGCTTCTTCTGAGCGTCGTCGAGATCCTCGTAGATCTCGTTATTGATGATCAGATACCAGACCTCGAAATGGGTGTTGAGCGGCAGGTAGTACTTCGTGACGTCGCGGAACGAGGCGTAATAGCCCTCGGCGCCGGAGCCGATGACGCCGTCGACGACGCCGGTCTGGACCGCGGTGAACGCCTCTGAGAAGGCGATCGGCGTGCCCTGGAAGCCGATCTCGTTGGCCATCAGTTGGAAGGTCTTGATCGGCGGCACGCGGAGCTTCAGGCCCTGGCTCTCGTTCGGAAAGCCGTCCGGCGAGCGGGGCTCCTTGTTGAGGGCGACGCCGCCGAAATAGACGGGCCAGGCCGCCAGCACCTTGATGTCCTGCTTGGCGTAAAGTTCGTCGATGGTGCCGCGCAGCGCCGCGCCGGTGGAGAAGTTCTTCTTCGCCTGTTCCCATCCCTCGACCATGTAGGGGAAATAGACGAGCTGGAAGCGCTTGTCGACTCCGGTCGCGGCCGGCTGGCAGGCCATCTCAACGGCGCCGACGCTGACCCGCTCATGCACCACGGTATAGTCGCCGAGGGCGCTGGCGGCATAGACCTTCACCTTGATCTTGCCGTCGGTGGCCTTGTTGACCTCCTCGGCGAACCAGTTCAGGTCCTTATCGATCGCCGTGCCCTGCGGGCGGACATGCGAGATCTTCCAGGTCGCGGCGTCGGCGGCGCCGATGGCCAGGCAGGTCAGGGCCGCCGTGGCAACGATGAGCTTCTTCATGAGTGTCCTCCTCCGATGTTCCAGGTCAATTGAAGCCCGCCAATGTGGGCAGGAATAGCGCGAGGTCCGGCCAGAATGAGGTCAGGAAGACCACTGGCACATAGCCGAACAGGATGAGCGTCATTGCCGGTTTGATGACCTCGGTGAACTCCACCTCGCCGATACGCATGCCGAGATAGAGGATGCTGGCATAGGGCGGTGTCACGCCGCCCATGGCGGTATTGACGCCCATGATCGCCGCGAAGTGGATGGGGCTGATCCCGATCGCCTCCATCAATGGCAGCAGCAGGGGCGCGATCAGGATGATCGCGGTGACGTCGTTGACGATCATCCCGACGAAGAACAGCAGCAGATTGATCAGGATCAGCAGCAGCGTCTTGTTCGTGGTGATCTCGAAGACGCCGTCGACCATCGCCTGGGGCACGTCCTCCATGACGAAGATCTGGCTCAGCATCAGGCTGAAGATGATCATGATCATGATCGCGCCGACGGCCGTGGCCGATTCCTTGCCCGCCTTCAGGAAAGTTTGGAAGGTCAGCCCCTTGTAGATCATGAAGCCAACCGGGATGGCGTAGACCACGGCAACGGCGGCGGCCTCGGTCGGGGTCATGATGCCGCCATAGATGCCGCCCAGGATGATCGCCGGCATGATCAGGGCGGGCAGCGCCCGGCTGGTCCTGGACGCGCATTCGCGGACCGCCTCGCGGCGCGGCATCGGCGGGTCGAGGACCAGCGGGAAGCGGCGCGCGAGCACCAGATTGACGATCGAAAAGTTGAACGTGATCAGCAGGCCCGGGCCGACGGTGGCCAGGAAGCAGGCGACGATCGAGGTGTCGGTCACCCAGCCATAGATGATCATGGTCACGCTGGGCGGGATCAGCAGGCCGAGGATCGACGAATTGGCGACGAGCGCCGTCGCGTAGCCGCGCGGATAGCCCTTACGCGCCATTTCGGGGATCAGCAGGGGGCCGGTGGCCGCCACGCCGGTGAGTCCGCTGCCCGAGATGGCGCCGATGATCGCGCAGCTCACCGAGGCGACCACGCCGAGCCCGCCCCTGACGCGTCCGACGAAGAAATTGACGAACTTCAGAAGGCTTTCGGCAATGCCGCTTGCGCTCATGACGGTGCCGGCGAACACGAACAGCGGGATGCACAGAAGCACGGGGTTGGCGAGCTGGCTGAACCCCCACAGCATGGTCCCCTTCATGGTCGCGCCGCCGACCAGGACCATGACCATCAGCCCGCCGCCGAAACAGAAGGGCAGCGGCACGCCGAAGCTGAGCAGAAGGACGAGGACGCCGAGGGCGAGGAAGGAGATCTCGATCATGTCAGCTCTCCTTCTCGCCCGTGCCGGCGATCAGGGTGCGGACGTTCCTCACCATATGGCCGGCGGCATAGATCGTCATGCAGGTCAGGCCGATGAACAGCGCGGATTCGGCGTAGAATGTCGGGATGTAGAGGGTCGGGCTTTCCTTCCAGACCCGCAGCGAATAGCGGAAATAGTCCCAGGCCCACCAGGTCAGCCAGATCGAGATCCCGACGGTAGCAAAGCTGGCGACGGTTCGAATGGCCAGTTTCGTCCGCTCGGTCTTGGTAAAGACTTCGAGGACGTTGGCGCTGATCTGCGTGTTTTCCCGCGAGGCGTTGATGCTGCCGAGGATGTAGAGCCAAAGCGTCGGATAGACGAGCATCTCCTCCAGGCCCATCAGCGGGGCTTCGAGGACGTAGCGCAGGATCACCTGCGCGAACACCATCGCGGCGACCGCGCCGATCAGCAGAGTCAGCGTGTACTGGAATGCGCGCTCCATCATGTCTCCCCATTGCGGCCCCTGTTCCCGGCGGCCTTGCGCCCTTTGATCAGGGCTTTGGGGCTGCCTTGCAAGGGGCATACCATTTGAAAGGACGTGAAGGATTTAAGGTTAGCGCAAAACGGGGGCCGGTCGGGCCGCGATCCTTGGCGGGGCGCGAGAAAGGCCGGAAATCCAGGTTGTTCGGGGTTTGCCTGGGGGCGGTTGCGTCCGGGTCCAGGCCGGCCATGTCGCGGCGTCCGCCGACGTCTCGACTCGCTGGAGGCATTGCCTCGATGTTTTATAATGAAACGGAAAAGCTGGAAATCTCACCCGGGTCAGGGGGCGCGGCGCCGGGCCTCCCTATCGTTTCATTTTACGACATGTCGTATTTTGAGATGCGGGCCGCGCGCGGCGGCGTCGTGCCAAGCGCGGGGGGCTCCGCCGTCAGCCCGATGAGAAGGCGCCGAATGAACAACGGGCTCGAATCACTGTGTCTTCCGCGGTGTGGCGTTCCGCCGTATGGGCCGCTCGTTCCCGGGGGCGGGGATCTCTTCGCCCAATACGCGTTGACGCGTGTTTTCGATATGCGCCCGCATCGCCGCGCGGGCGAGGTCCGCGTTGCCGTCTCGAATCGCCCGAAAGATGACAAGGTGCTCCTCCTGAACCTGGGCGACCCGGTCGATCTCGGTTTTAAGAAGTGACAGATTGCGGGCAAGGTTCATTCCGTATTGGATCTGCGGCTGTAGCGAGCGCATGGTGGTCACGAAGAACTCGTTCCGGGAACTCATCGAAATCGCAAGGTGGAATTCGAAATCCGCGCGGATTCCCTCTTCGGCCGGTTCCCGATGCCGGGCTAGGTCGTCGATCTTCTCCTTGATCAGGGCAATGTCCTCGCCGCTGCGCCGAAGCGCCGCCAGCGCCGCCGCGTCACCCTCGAAGGCGGCGCGGAACTCGAAACACCTCAAAAGCTCGGCGATATTGCCGACTGGCGCGAACTTCAAGAAATGGGTGTCCGGCCGCCGATCGACATAGCTGCCCGATCCCTGCCGAGACACGATCAAACCGTCGGCGCGCAGGTGTGCCAGCGCCTCGCGAACGACGGGCCGGGAAACCTGGTACATCTCGCACATCTGGGTTTCCGTCGGAAGCCGTCGGCCCTCGGCCCATTTGCCCAATGCGATCTGTTCGAACACATGGTCGTAGACCTGATCGGCAAGCTTCGACTGCCGAGACAGCGCGGGTGAACTTGCCCCCTCGTCGCTCTTGCTCGCAAGACGGGTCGAACCCGACGGGCCGGATCTCTCCGTTTCGGCGTTTCGACGGCTGTCCCCTGTGGGAGAATTGCGTGGCATTCGCTTCGTCTACCAGCCCGAAGGGAGACTGACATACCCGCCGGCGTACTCCACGACACCGGTGTCGACATCGACGCTCATCAGATCCTCGCCGACGACAATGGGGCCGGCGTATGACCGTCGGACCTCGTTCAACAGGCCTTCGGCGTCGAATCGGACGGGGACGAAATGATGAAGAACAAGAACCCGCGCGCCGGCCTCGGAGGCGGCCTGGCCCACCTCCGAGGAAAGGGTATGATAGCTCGTCACATTTTTTACCCCCTCTTCCGTCCTCCCCCGGCCGGTTTCCCGCATTTCGCGATGCAGGAAAACCTCATGGACAAGAACATCCGCGCCCTTCGCCTTTCTGAGAAAATGCGGCCAATAGCAGGTGTCGCCGCTGAACGCCAAGGTCCGGTTATCGGTCCTGAAGACGAAACCATAGGCGTGTGGCACCGGCTGATGATTCACTTCGATCGCCTCGACGGCTAGGCCGTTCTCCTCGAAGATTGTTCCCTCCTCGAACTCCGTAACCTCGACCTCGAGCGCGGCCGTCGACAGGCGCTTTTCGAAGGCGATTCTCTCGTCGCGTTCGTCGCCCCACAACGCCATCACCCCCTCGACGAACGCCCGCGTGCCGGGGGGCCCGAACACGCGCTGCGGCCGATCCCTTCCCTGATGCCAGCTGGAAATGATCAACTGGTAGAGATCCACCACGTGATCGGAATGGAGATGAGTGAGAAACAGGCAATCCAGTTGCGCCCCCGATGAGCCGGCTGAAACTAGGCGCTGGGTGACTCCGGAACCGCAATCCACCAGGAATGTCCCGCCATTGTTTCTGACAAGGCTGGCGGGTCCCATGCGGTCTGGACTGCATTGCGGACAACCGGTTCCCAGGAGTGTCAGCTTCATACCCAACTCCCACATGTCAAGCGGCCAGAACGGATACCGAACCAGACATGCTCTAACGACCTTTCCACCGTCGCACGCTGCCAATTAGCGGCGGCAGGAACAGAATGGCGAAGGTAACGCAAAACAACGCCACCGCGATCGGATGGCCGACGAAGAACCCTTGGAAGCTGTTGTCGGTCAGGATCAAGCCCTGACGCAAGCTTTCTTCGAAGATACGACCGAGCACCAGACCGATAACGACGGGAGCGGTCGGAAAACCGTTGATCCTCAGAAAGAACCCGACGACCCCGGCGATGAAAGCGACGAGCAAGTCGAACTCGTTTCCGCGGTCGCCATAGGCTCCGAGAAAGGAGAGCACGATGACGACGCTCAGCAACAACGGCACCGGCATGCGCAAGGCATAGAGGAAATACCGGACTCCCAGGGCGCCGACCGTGAAAATCGCCAGGTTGGCGAGGATAAGGACGATGAAGGCCGCATAGATGACATCGGGATTTTCGGCGAACATGCGCACGCCCGGCTGGACACCTTGGATGATCAGGGCCGACATCATGATCGCGGTGACCGCGTCGCCGGGAATTCCAAGCGCGAGCGTCGGCACCAGCGCGCCGCCGCTCACCGCGTTGTTGGCCGATTCGGCGGCGACGATTCCCTCGGGTTCGCCCTTTCCCAGTTTGTCCCGGAACCTTCCCGCCCGCTTCGCCTCGGCATAGGAGATGAATGCGGCGACCGCGGCTCCGGTACCGGGCAGGACGCCGACAAACGACCCGATGACGCTGCCCTTGACGAGTGATTTCCATCGAATGAGCCACTCGCGCAGGGGAGCCAGCTTGAATCCAACCGTCCCCACGATTTGCGGCGTCGCCTGATGCGGCCGGAAAACCCGAACCATGACTTCCGAGATGGCAAACAGACCGATCAGGACGGGCAGCAAGCCAACCCCGGCCGTCAAAGGGAAATACCCGAACTCGAACCGCAGATCGCCGGTCATCGGGTCCGCGCCGACGGTCGCCAGGAAGAGACCGAGGATGCCCGCGGCAAACCCCTTCAAGGTGCTGCCGCGGGAAACGCCTGCGATGCAGGTCAGCGCCAACGCGATCAGCGCGAAGGTTTCGACGGGCCCGAACTTCAGCGCGACGGCCGCCAACTGCGGCGCCGCCACGATCAAAACCCCGGTGGAGAACACGCCGCCGAACACCGAGGCCGCGGTCGCCCAGCCCAGGGCAAGGGACGCCTTGCCCTCCATGGCCATGGGGTAGCCGTCCAGGTTGGTGGCCGCCGCCTGTGGGGTTCCCGGCGTGTTGATGAGGATTGCCGATATGGACCCGCCATAGATGGACGAGCAGTACACGGCCAGAATCAGCGCCACGGAGGGCACGATCGGCATGCCAAAGGTGAACGGAAGGATGACCGTAATCGCCACCACGGACCCCAGACCCGGAAGGGCACCGACGATGGTGCCGAACACGGTGCCGATCAGGATGGCCGCGATCGACGCCGGTGACAGGACTTGCAGAAGGGCGGGAACGACGTGTTCCATGATGTCAAAGCCGCGAGAACCACGGCGATACCGGCAACGGCAGGGCCAGCAGGTGAACGAATGTGAACCAGGTCGCCAGGGGAAACAGGACGCTGAAGATCACGAGAAGAACGGGCTGCTTGACCCTCAGAAAAAGACAGACGGTTCCGCAGAGCAGGACGCTCGAAAAAAAGAACCCCAGAAAGGATATCGAGAACGTATAGGCTCCAATCACCCCGGTGATAACGGCCAGTTTGACCCAGTCATGCGTTTCTTTGGGCGGCGCTTCGCGCCTGACAAGACCCCTGAGGGTGACGGCGCTGGCGACGGCCATCCAGATGTAAAGCAGAATGCGAGGGTAGAAGACCGGGTCGAACGGTGTCCCGACCCCCATGGAGCGGTATTTGGGATCCGACGCCTCCCAAAGCAAAAAAGCGCCGAATCCCAACATGACGGCTCCGTAGAGGACATCGCGGCCTATTCGCACCATGGAGATGTAGCCTCGCGGATATGGCGGACGGGGCGGCGACGCGGGGTTCGCGCGCACCGCCCGGCCCTGGCCATTCTACTATTTTTGCAGGTCGGCCTTCCCCAATAGGCGGCCATTGAGCTCGTACTGAGAAAGCACGAAGCTCTTGAAGTCTTCCCCGATGCGCGGATCGGCGTTGGACTTGATCTTGGCCATCGCCTCCGTCGTCCTCGGATCGGCGACTGCCTTGGCGCAGGCGGCGGTCAGCGTCTGATACGTCTCCTCGGGGATTCCGGCCGGCGCGAAAAGCCCACCCCAAATCGAGAAAACCAGGTCCAACCCCTCGGATTTGGCCGTTGGCACGTCCGCGAACATCGGCACGGCTTCCGAAGCAAAGATCGCCAGGGGGCGAACGTCGAACCGTTCCACCAGGGACGCGGGACCGATGAACATGGTGACGACCTCGCCGAGGATCGCCTTCATCACGTCCGCCGCGTTGCTGAACGGAACATGCTTCATGGAAACGTCGGCGCCCTCCAGAAATCCGATGGCCGCCAGATGGGGGACGGTTCCGCCGCCGGTCGTGCCGTAGGTCAGGGATCCGGGGTTCGCCTTGGCGGCGCTGACCAGGTCCTGCACGCTTTTGTACGGCGACGTCTTGTTGACCATCAGGACGACGGGGTTGTTGTCCACCATGCAGACGGGTTCGAAGGAATCGATGCCATACGGCAGATCCCGAAGATGTGGCTGCATGGTCGGCGGTGCGATGGGCATCATGGCAAGCATATGTCCATCGGGCTTGGCCTGGGCCACCTGCGCGGCCCCGACCGTCCCGGCCGCGCCCGCGACATTTTTGACGACGATGTCGGCTCCCAGGGCGTCCTGGAGGGCCGGCTGAAGCAGCCGGGTGTGCCGATCGGAATTTCCGCCGGCCTTGTACGGCACCACGATCACGACCGGCTTCTCGGGATATGCCACGACCTCTGACGTGCCAGTGAGGGTCAGCGTCAGAGCGGCGAACAGCCCGCACAGAGCGGGAATGGTTTTTTTCATCAACCTCTCCTGTTAGCGTAAAATGACAAATAATTTTCTAAAGTTTATAAAAAATACTATATATGTCAATAAGTTCATGGGAGGATTGGTAAACCGTTGACAAAATTTATCAATTTGTCAGATAAATAAGCTTCGGCGAAGCGAGGGCTGTTAGAGCATGTCTTTTTCATATGGACCCATTCTGATGGTGTCGCGGCGGTTCAGCCCGCCAGGCGTCCGGTGAAGCGCGATGCCGTGACATCGGACGAGCCGGACAACGCCGCGGATGGCCGCCGCGGCCCACCCCTGCGGGGCAGGCGGTTTCGGGCCGTGGACGGCGTCGAGCGCCTTGACCGTAGTCCCCGATACGCTCGGCGACGCCCTCCTGGTCCCGGACCGAAACCGCTCTGTCAGAATGATTCCGTATGAAAAAGATATGCTCTAGAGGCGACGGCGAATGAGAAAACGAGCTCTGGTCACGGGCGGCGCGACGGGTATCGGTGCGGAGACCGCTCGGCTGTTGACGGCGAGCGGTTACGATGTCGCCATTGCCTTTTTACGGGAACGTGCCGAGGCCGAAACCCTCGCGCGGGAACTGACGTCCCACGGAAGCCGGGCGTTCGCCGTGCAGGCCGACATCTCCCGCGAGGCGGATGTGGTTGAGATGTTTGCCGCCGTGGATCGTGAGTTTGGCGGGCTTGACGCGCTCGTGAGCAACGCCGGGGTCAATGGCGGCGCGCCGCTACGGGTCTCGGAGCTTACCGAAACGGCAATCCGGATGGTTTTCGAGGTCAACGCGCTCGGAACCATACTTTGCGCCCGCGAGGCGGCGCGCCGGATGTCGACGATGGCCGGCGGGGCCGGCGGGGCCATCGTCAACGTGTCGTCCTTGGCGGGGACGTTCGGTGGCCGGGCTGGCCGAACCCACTACGCGGCCTCCAAGGCGGCCATCGACGCGTTCACCATCGGGTTCGCCCGGGAAGTCGCGCAGGAGGGTATCCGCGTGAACGCGGTCCGGCCCGGGTTCACGCTCACGCCGATGACGGAGCGTGCCCGTGTCGATTCCAAGTACCGCGAGCAAATTGCCGATACCATCCCTATGAAGCGATGCGCGGAACCCATCGATGTGGCGCGGCCGATTCTCTGGCTGCTCTCCGAGGACGCCTCCTACATTACCGGGGCCTTGATCGATGTGGCGGGTGGCGGCCTCCGGTTCGCCGGACCCGAGTTGCGGGCGCGGGGCATACAAGGTTCTGAAACCTGAAAGGAAATCGGATGCGACCCGTCTGCCAAACGCCGCTGTCGAAGCTCACGCCTCCGACGCGTCCGACGCCGGAAAATGCCTGCGATTGCCACGCCCACATGTATGGCGGCGCGGGTGCCTACCCGCATGCCGCGGATCGGCCCTTCGACCCCGCGCCCGGCGACTTCGAGCACTATCTTGCTGAATACTGCCGGCTTCATCGGGCGCTGGGTCTTTCGCGAGGCGTTCTCGTCCATTCCAACGTCTACGGAACCGATAACTCGGTCACGCTGGATGCCTTGAGGGTTCTGGGCGATGGGTACAAGGGAATCGCGCTCGTTGGGCCGGACGCCTCGACCCAGGAACTTCAAACGCTCAAGAGCGGCGGGATGTGCGGCATTCGCCTCAACCTCATCGGCCCGGCGGGTTTCGAACTCGAAGACCTGGAGGCTCTGGCGCCGAGGCTCGCCGACCTCGATTTCCATGCCGAGGTCATCATGTTTTCGCCCGATACCCTGCTGGAGGTCGGGGAACGGCTGACGGCCCTGCCCATCCCGGTGGTTTTCGATCACGCCTGCCGGTTCACGGTTTCCGCCGGTCTCGACGATCCGGGGTTCCAACGCCTTGTCGGACTGCTCGGCGAGGGAAAATGCTGGGTCAAGCTCTCCGGGATCTATCGGCTGACGGCGGACCTACCGCGAATGGTCGATGCCGAACCGTTCGTCCGGGAGCTGATGGCCGTCAACCCGGAACGGGTGGTCTGGGGGTCAGACTGGCCCCATGTCCAGTACGAGGGCGTCATGCCGAATGACGGGGATTTGCTGAACTTCCTCGGCGCCTGTGTGTCCGAGGACGACGCGTATGCCCGGATATTGGCCGACAACCCGCAAAAGCTCTACCGCTTCACCGATCAATAGGGGTGCTTCGGTTTGTCCACGCCTTGTCATCCGGATGTCAACCGGATGTCGACGGGATGTCAACATGCCCATGCTCGATTGCGCGGCCTTGCCAGGGCGGGGGGGAGTCGTGCTAAGCGGGAGGCTCCGCCGTCAGCCTGGATGAGGCCGCGATGTCCTACCTGCCTGCGCCCACGCGTTACGATTCAATGGCTTACAACAGATGTGGCCGGAGCGGGCTTCGGCTGCCGGCGCTTTCGCTGGGCCTCTGGAACGGCTTCGGCGGCGCGGATTCCCTGGAGTCCGCCCGCGCGCTGCTCCGCGCGGCCTTCGATCTCGGCATCACCCATTTCGATCTCGCCAACAATTACGGGCCTCCGCCGGGCTCGGCCGAGGAGACTCTGGGAACCCTACTGCGTAAGGATTTCCGCGGGTTTCGCGACGAGCTGATCATCTCGACAAAGGCCGGCTACCCGATGTGGGCGGGGCCCTATGGCCAGTGGGGATCGAAGAAGCACCTGATCGCCAGCCTCGATCAGAGCCTCCGGCGCACGGGCCTGGATTACGTCGATATCTTCTACTCCCACCGCTTCGACCCCGACACACCGCTCGAGGAGACGATGGCCGCGCTCGACCTCGCGGTCCGTCAGGGCAAGGCGCTCCATGTCGGGATCTCGTCCTATTCCGCGGCGAAGACGGCGTCGACGTCGGCGATCCTCCGTGATCTCGGCACTCCCTGCCTGATCCACCAGCCCTCCTATTCCCTGTTCAACCGCTGGATCGAGGAGGACGGCCTGCTCGACACCCTCGAGGCCGAGGGCATCGGCTGCATCGCTTTCTCGCCGCTCGCCCAGGGCATGCTGACGACCAAGTATCTCGACGGCATCCCGGCGGACTCGCGGGCGGCATCGGGCAAGCCCTGGCTGCCCAAGGACTATCTCGGCGCGCAAGCGATCGAGAACGCCCGCGCCCTCAACGGGATCGCCCAGCGCCGCGGCCAGAGCCTGGCCCAGATGGCGATCGCCTGGGCGCTCCGCGACTCCCGGGTGACGAGCGCGCTGATCGGCGCCTCGCGCCCCGAGCAGCTCGCGGAGAATGTCGGCGCGCTCAGGTCGGCTCCCTTCTCGGCCGAGGAGCTGGCCGAGATCGACCGCTACGCGACCGATCAGGGGGTCAACCGCTGGGCCGCCTCCAGCAGCCACAAATGAGGGGCCGTAGGGACGCTGGTCTTAGGCCGCGGCGGCGAGCTCCTTGCGGCGGCGTCCCTCGCGGTCCATGCATTTGAGGGCGAAGACCACGTCCTCCGGCGTCACCGGCGCGGGCTCATTGTGGATGGTCTCGCCCTCGGCGCAGGCCTGCTCCGCGACCCGTCGGAGGTCGTCGTCACCCGTCTCTCCCAGGCCGATATCGGCGAGCGTCGTCGGCAGGCCGACCGCGGCGCAGAAGCCGTAGGCCTCGTCGATCACGTCCTTCGGCTTATCGGTGAGGAACAGCGAGGCCAGGGTGCCGACGGCCACCTTCTCGCCATGCCAGAAGGCGTGCGTTTCCTCCAGCACGGTCAGGCCGTTATGGATGGCGTGCGCGGCCGCCAGCCCGCCGCTCTCGAAGCCGAGGCCGCTCAGCAGCGTGTTCGCCTCGACCACATGTTCCAGCGCCGGGGTGATCGACTTGGCCTCGCAGGAGGACTTCGCCGCCGGGCCATATTCCAGCAGGGTGTCATAGCAGAGGCGCGCAAGGGCGTAGCCGGTGCGCGATCCGACCTGCCCGGTCATGTTGGGCGCATAGTTCTTCTGGCAGGATTCGGCCTCGAACCAGGTGGCCAGGGCGTCCCCCATGCCCGAGACCAGGAACCGCACCGGCGCCTGGACCACGAAATCGGTATCGACGAGCACGAGATCCGGATTGCGGGGCAGGAAGAGATAACGCTTGAAAGCGCCTTCCCGGGTGTAGATGACGGACAGCGCGCTGCAGGGCGCGTCGGTCGAGGCCAGGGTCGGGACCACCGCGACCGGCACGGAGAGCTCATGGGCGACGGCCTTGGCCGTATCGAGGGTCTTGCCGCCGCCGATACCGGCGATGGAGGAGACCGCCTTCCGCTTGGCGAGGTCGGCCAGGCGATCGATCTCCTCGTCGGAGCATTCGCCGCCGAACTTCTCGAATTCCGCTTCCACGGTTCCGGCCAGGGCGGCTTGCAACCGATCGAGGGCGTTTTCCATAACGAAGGGGTCGCAGATGACGATGGCGCGCGCGCCCATCGTGGAGAGCTCCTGCCCGAGCAGGCGGACGGCGCCGCGTCCCTGGACGTATTTTCCGGGGAAGATCGTCTTGGTGATCATGGGGGGTCCTTTCGGTTTCGAGGCCAAGCCAGAATGGCGAAACGCCCGGACTGAGGCGGCGTCGACGGCGCGTTTTTGCGGCGGAGCGCCTCCTCCTCAGGAAGTAGCCCGTGTCAACGCCGAGTCAACCGGTCAGGCGCCGGAATCGGGCTAGATCAGGCCCATTGTCTTCATGGAGTTGTGGCCGCGTTTGGAAATGATGACATGGTCGTGCAAGGTGATGCCGAGCCGTTCGCCGGCTTCCCTGACCTCGCGCGTCATCTCGATATCGGCTGGCGATGGCGTGGGATCGCCCGAAGGATGGTTGTGGACCATGATCACGGCCGTCGCCCCGAGCTCCAGCGCCCGTTTCACGACTTCCCGGGGGTAAACCGGCGTATGATCGACGGTGCCCCGCTGCTGGACCTCGTCGGCGATCAGGACGTTCTTGTGATTGAGGTAGAGGACGCGAAACTGTTCCTGGGTCTCATAGGCCATGCTGGCCCGGCAATAGGCCATCAGCTTGCGCCAGCTGCCGATGACGGGGCGGTCGATGACCTCTTCCCGGGCCAACCGAAGGGCAGCCGCCTGGACGGTCTTCAACGCCGCCACTACGGACTCGCCGACGCCCTCGACCTCCCGCAGCAGGGCGGGATCGGCGGAGACGACCTCGGCGAACGAGCCGAAGCGGCCGATCAACGCCTTGGCCAAGGGTTTCATGTCGCGTCGGGGCTGGGCCCCGAACAGGACGAGCTCCAAGAGCTCATAGTCGGGAAGCCCGTCCGGCCCCGCTTTCAGCAAACGCTCGCGAAGACGTCGGCGGTGGCCTTCGTAATGCGGGCGGTCGGCCATCGCCTCACAAATTGTAGGGCGGACGGTGGAATTCAGCCGGCGAGAGGGTGAACACCTCGCAGCCGTCCTCCGTCACCCCGACCGAGTGCTCGAACTGGGCCGAGAGCGACCGGTCCTTGGTGACGGCGGTCCAACCGTCCTGGAGCACCTTCACCTCGTGGCGGCCCGCGTTGATCATGGGCTCGATGGTGAACATCATTCCCGGACTCAGACGCTCGCCGTCGCCGGGCTTTCCGAAATGCATGACGTTGGGCGCGTCATGGAACACCCGACCGAGGCCATGGCCGCAGAAGTCCCTCACGACCGAGCATCGGCTGTCCTCGGCATAGCTTTGAATGGCGTGTCCGACATCGCCGAAGGTGGCGTCCGGGCGGACCGTCCGGATACCCCGCCACATGGCCTCGAAGGTCACGTCGATCAGTCGCTTCGCCTTCACGCTTCCGTTGCCGGCGACGAACATGCGGCTGGTGTCGCCGTGCCAGCCGTCGAGGATCACCGTCACGTCCACGTTGAGGATGTCGCCATCCCGCAGTCGCCGAGGGCCAGGAATGCCATGACAGACCACATGATTGATCGACACGCATGTGGATTTGGGGAAGCCGCGATAGTTCAACGGCGCCGGGATGGCGCCATGGGCGACGATGAACTCGTGGCAGCGTTGGTCCAGCTCCTCCGTGGTGACGCCCGGTTTGACGTAGGGCACAACCATGTCCAGGGTTTCGGCCGCCAGTTGGCCGGCGTGCCGCATGCCCGCGAAGGCCTCGGGTCCGTAGATCTTGATCCGACGACGGTGCTCGTTGTTCATCCGGCTACTATCTTTCGTTGCGCGAAGCTTTGAAACTCACCCTAACCCGGCCCGCGATCACAATTCCAGCGCGATCCGAGACGATACGGCGATTTGGTCAACGGACAGGGCGCAGCGGTAGACGAGGATCTCGACGCCCGCGTCCATCGCCCGGGCCAGGCCGGTGGCGTAGGTGGGGTCGATGTCCTCGGCGATTCGGAAGCTTGCGCAATCCTCCCGTTGGACCAGGAAAACGGTGACGGCGCGGGCACCTGCCTGGACCATGTCGGAAAGCTCGACCAGATGCTTGGCGCCGCGCGCGGTGACCGCGTCGGGGAACTCCGCCGGCGCGTCCGGCGAGTCTCCCCGTTTCATATGCACGTTCTTGACCTCGACATAGCAGTCGGGCCGATCAACCTTTTCGAGAAGTAGATCGATACGCGAGTTCCGTCCATAGCGGACCTCGCGACGAATTGTTTCGTAGCCTGCCAGCTCCGAGATCGCGCCGGAGCCGACGGCCTCGGCGACCAGGCGGTTGGGATGGCCCGTGTTGACACCGACCAGCTGCCCATCGACACGGACAAGTTCCAGGGTATAGCCCAGGCGCCGCTTGGGATTGTTCGCCGGCGACAGCCACACGGGAAGGCCGGGGGCACTCACGCCCATCATCGACCCCGAATTGGGACAGTGGGCGGTGACGATCTCCCCACCGGTCAGCTCGACATCCGCGAGAAAGCGCTTGTAGCGGCGTCTGAGGACACCGGGGATAAGGGGCGCCGGAAACTTCATCTGTTATTTCTCGACATTCTGATCAACGGGGCCGGGCCTTTTCGCCCGCCGGGATTTCGGTACTGTCCAGGGCATCCGCAAGGCGGGTACGGGCGCTGCCGGGCCGGAGGGCCTTCTGCTGGGAAGGGTGGGGTGCCCAGGCGGTCAGATAGAGGACCTGGAAGGTGGCGGGCACCCGCCCCTCGGGCTGCCCGAAGAGATCCCGGTACCGCTCGACGGCGGCCATGAGTGTCGCCCGCCGCGTCAGCTGCTTGCGCCGCTCAATGACGGCGTTGCTTTCGCCCATGCCGCGCAGATCGGCCATGAGGCTCAGCGGATCCGCGTAGGAGACGGTCAGCATATCCGTGTCGACGACGGGCAGCGCAAAACCGGCGCGCTGCAGCAAGCCCCCCATATCACGGACATCGGCGAAGGGCGAGACGCGCGGACTGAGCCCGCCCTCGACGGCGATTTCCGCCTCGGCCAGGGCCTGGCGCAGTTCACGGCCCGTCTCGCCCCCGAACATGGCGGCGACGAACAGCCCGTCCGGCCGAAGGGCCCGGCGGATCTGGATCAAGGCGCCAGGAAGGTCGTTGACCCAATGAAGGCTGAGACAGCTGAGCACGAGGTCGAAGCCGCCATCGGCGAAGGGCAGGTACTCCTCGTCGCCGGCAACGGCGAGCCGGCCCGCGCGCGCCGCCATGGCCGGAGAGAGATCGCACTGGACCAGGTTTTCGATTCCGCCCCGGCGGTTGAGCATTTGGCCGAGTTCGCCGCAATGGCAGCCCAGGTCCAGGGCGAGAGGGAACTTCCGGGTGATATCCTCCAACCGGTCCAGAAGGCGCTCACCGGCTTCGCGCAAAAGGAAATCGAACTCGGAAAAGCCGGCCGCGGCGCGATCGCGATGGCGTCGCACCGTAGCCCGATCGAAAACTCGTGTATCGTCAGCCATGCGGGATTGCCGTGGGCTTTGCCTTGGTCGCGAGACGCCGGTTTTCCCTTATTATGGGTATCTGGGCTCGCGGATGGAACCGTGGGTGTCTGCCTTGGCTGGACAGTGCGCCGAGGTTCCGGATCAGAGGAGGGCGATCGCGTTTGGACTCACACACGCACCGATCGGTGGGCATGAGACGGCTCCTTCGGCAGGCGACGGACGCCGTGCTCGACGTCCTGCTGCCCCATCAATGCCTGGGCTGCGGCGCGATCGTCGAAACGGCGGGCGTTCTCTGCCCGACTTGTTGGGGGGACCTCACTTTCATCGGGCCGCCGCATTGTCATGCCTGCGGCCTGCCGTTCGAATTCGATCCCGGACCGGGGGCGTTGTGCGCGGCCTGCAGCCGGGAGGCCCCGCTGATCGAACGGACACGCGCCGCGCTGGCTTATTCGGATGCCAGCCGGACCCTGATTCTCGGCTTCAAGCACGGGGATCATACGGAGGCGGCGGCTGCCCTGGCCAAATGGATGCTTCGGGCCGGCGCGGATCTCGTCGAGGAGGCCGACCTGATCGTCCCCGTGCCGCTGCATTGGACCCGTCTGTTCTCGCGGCGCTACAACCAGGCAGCGTTGCTGGCCAAAGAGATGTCACGGGAAACGGGGATTGCCTGTGTTCCCGACGCCCTCTTGCGGCGGCGGAGGACCCCGTCCCAGGGGCGGTTAGGTCGCGCCGGCCGCAGGCGGAACGTTCGCGGCGCCTTCGCCGTGGCCGAGCGGAATCGCGAAAAGCTCGCGGACCGACGGGTGCTCTTGGTCGATGACGTGCTGACGACAGGCGCGACCTTGACAGCCTGTGCCCGGACCTTGCTGAGGGGCGGGGCGCGGGCGGTCGATGCCGTGACACTGGCGCGAGTTGTCGACTCCGGTCTTTAGACGCGTTCAACCCAACCTATATTAGATATCGGGAATACGTCCGTGCGCCTTATGTCCGAAGAAGGGGGGGAAAGCGTGGCCGAGGTCGAGATCTACACGACGCCATTTTGTCCGTTCTGTCACCGCGCCAAGTCGCTGCTCAAAAAGAAGGGGGTCGGCTTTACCGAGATCGACGTGATGATGAGCCCCGGCAAGCGGCGGGAAATGATGGAGCGGGCGGGGGGACAGCGCTCGGTTCCGCAGATCTTCGTAGACGGTCAGCATGTCGGGGACTGCGACCAGATTTACGAGATGGAATTCGACGGAACGCTCGACGCGGCGTTGAAGATCGCGCCATCGGCCTAGGTCCTGTTACAAAAGGTAGCCAGACTTTGGCTGCGGCGATGGAGATGGAGCCGAGGAATAACTGGGCTGATTTGTCGTAGCGAGTCGCGAGCCGCGTCAGATCTTGAGCTTTTTGAGCACGCGTATAATAAGGTTGAACTGCCTCTATAACTTCGCATTTGAATCCGGTTAAGCGTGGCAAGATATCCAATTGTCAACCGTAAATTTGGGTTTCTAATGTTTAAGTTTGGTTGCTGGGGTTATTCTAATCCGCATTTCTCGTCAAGGACGGGAGCATCGGGCTTCAAAAATCCCTGATGTCCTTTCTTTACAGTGGATTACGTAGCAGATCATCAGAACACTCAAAGCATTTCCGTCGCGATTCCCGGCTTGATCATCGGAGTCGAATACGAAGCGACTCAGCTCTGAAGAATGCGGGCAGATTTGCGGTTATTGAAGTGAGTAATTTCACGATCAGTAACCCAATTTTAGGATGTTCAACTCTGTCCTTCTTGTTTCTTTTCCGGTGAAGTATCGAATAATCCGTTGAATCTTGACTCCCGGTTTGCGCATAAAATAGGCTCTGCGAATGAAAATCAGAGCCACAATTAATACGGGAGTGAACGATGAGAATTCCTGCTATGTGTATTGCGGCTGCGAGCCTCTTGGGGCTGGCGGGAGCGGCGTTGGGGGATAGCCGGGTTCCCATCGAGGATATGAGGGGGAAGACCGTATCCGTTCCGGCCGAGCCGAAGAGAATCGTCAGTATTCCCGTCGTCATGCCGCCCATGCTCTATGCCGTCGACGGGACGGGGCAGAGGATTGTCGGCATGCACCCTGTCACCAAAACGGCGGTGCAGAATTCCGTTCTTGCACGCATGGCGCCCGAGCTTTTGGCGGTTCCGACGGGTTTCATTAAGGGCGGCTTCAAAGTCAATATCGAGGAACTGCTTAAGCTCAAACCCGACCTCGTGTTCCAGATCAGCCCGGAAAAGCGGGAAATCGAAAAGATGGAAGCGGTCGGGCTTCCGGTTCTCGCAACCGACAGCGGTGATTTCTATAACTACTACACCGGATATCTTCGCATCCTGGGCGAGGTTCTCGGTAAGAAGGAGCGCGCCGAGCAGATTCGCGCTGAATTCGACGCGACCTTGGCGGCCATCAAGGCCAAGACCAAGGATATCAAGCCGGAGGATCGGCCCAAGGGCCTGATCCTGTTCAACGCCGAGCGCCGCATGGCAACTGGCAGTGGCTCGTTCGCCAACTACTGGCTGCTCAATACCGGGGCCACAAACGTCGCTGCCGAAATCAAGACTAGCCCACGTGGGGCGACGGTCAGCATGGAACAGATCCTGCGATGGAACCCGGATATCATCTACATCACCAACTTCAGCAAGAACGTGCCGGCTGACCTGTATGAAAACCGGATTGCGGGCCAGGATTGGAGCGCGGTGAAGGCGGTCAAGGAAAAACGGGTCTACAAGATCCCCTTGGGTCAATACCGCTGGTATCCGCCGAGCGCCGATTCAGCGCTCATGCTGAAGTGGATGGCGGCGACCAATCATCCGTCCCTGTTTGCCGATGTGGATATCCGTGCCGAAATCAAGGATCACTTCAAGCGCATTTATGCCTTCGACCTTAGCGGCGAGGATATCGATCGAATTCTGAAACCGGATCCGACCAGCGACTGGAAATGGAACTAGGATGCGTTCCGCAGTTCGGTCGGACAGTTCCGGCGGAAGGACCGCCCTGCTTCTTCTGATCCTTCCGCCGGTTTTCTTGCTGGGATCCCTGTGTATCGGCCGTTTCCCCATCATGATTGCGGATGTCGTGTCCGCCATCGGTTCGGCTGGGCAGGCGGTCGAAGAGGTCGTGCGTTCGGTCATTTTCAGTATTCGGCTGCCTCGGGGGCTGGCGGCCCTGCTGGTCGGTGCCGGACTGTCGGTTTCGGGGGCGGCTTTTCAGGGCATTTTTCGCAATCCGCTTGTCGGTCCCAGCATTCTCGGGGTTGCCCAAGGGGCCGGATTCGGCGCGGCGCTGGGTCTTTTGCTGACCGAGTCCATTCTGGTTTCCAACCTGCTCGCATTCACCTTCGGCGTTGTCGCCGTTATGGCGGCCTGCTTCATCGCGCTCAGGAAGTCCGACAATTCGCTCTTGATGCTGGTCCTTTCCGGCATCGTCATGGGGGCGGTGTTCGCCGCGCTGATCTCACTGGTCAAGTATGTCGCCGACCCCGAGGAGAAACTCCCGACCATCGTTTACTGGCTGATGGGTGGCCTGTCCGGCGTTGGATACAAGGATCTCGTGTTCGCCGCGCCGATCATCGCAATCGGCTCGGCCATTCTGATCGCCCTGCGCTGGCGGATTAATGTCCTCAGCCTTGGGGACGAAGCCGCCCGGTCTTTCGGCGAAGATACCCGCCTGTTACGTTTCGCCATCATCGGTTCGGCGACCATCGTCACCTCGGCCTGTGTGGCTTTGGCCGGGATTGTCGGCTGGGTCGGGTTGCTGGTGCCCCATATCGCGCGCATGTTTCTGGGGCCCAATCATTCGGTTTTGCTGCCCGCCTCCATCTCAATCGGGGCGTGCTACCTGCTGGCCATCGATGTCGTTGCCCGCACGGCGACGAGCGCCGAAATTCCCCTCAGCATCCTGACGGCCCTTCTGGGCGCCCCCTTCTTCGCCTGGCTTTTGACCAAAACCGGGGGGAAGTGGACATGACGCTCGCCGTCAGCAATCTCGATTTTTCCTTCGGGACGCAACGGATCTTTACCGACATCTCCTTTTCGGTCGCGCCCGGCGAGATCCTGAGCGTCATCGGGCCGAACGGCGCGGGCAAAAGCACATTGTTGCGCTGTCTGAACGGGTTGCTGAGTCCCGACCATGGCGAGATCACGGTAAATGAGCGCGATATTCGTTCACTGGGACGCAAGGAACTGGGCCGGATGATCGGCTATGTCCCCCAGCGCAACACGGATACCTTCGGCTTCTCCGTGTTCGACATGGTTCTGATCGGGCGTGCGGCGCATATCGATACTTTTTCGGCCCCCGCGGAGGTCGACCACCAGGCGGCGGAGCGGGCGCTGCAGCTTGTTGGATTGCAGTTCATCCGGGACAAGAACTTCAACCAGCTCAGCGGCGGCCAGGCCCAGCTGGTGGCCATAGCCCGGGCGCTTGCCGCCGAGCCCGACATCATCCTGCTGGATGAACCGACCGCCCATCTGGATATCTACAATCAGGTACAGGTGATGCGGGTCCTGCGACAGTTGACGGACGGCAAGGGACTGTCGGTGATCATGACCACGCACAGCCCCGATCACGCCTTCCTATTCTCCAGCAAGGTCTTGTTGATGCAGCCGGGGCGCGAGGGCCTGTTCGGCCCTCCCGTCGATGTGATGACACCGGAAACCGTCAGCCGCGTCTACGGCATCGATGTCTCCATCGTTCGTTACGACCAGCAAAATCCAGCCTGCCGAACCGTGGTTCCCGACTGGTTCGGGACCGCCGGCACCCAGCGATAACCCTGTCAAACATCAGCAGATAAGGAAAAGCGGTGACCCAACTCAACGTCAATGATCGGCAGGGAAGCAAAACCCTGTCCTACGACGATGCCATCACCTACCACGGACGATTCCACCGGGCAGGTGTGGCTCTGGGATGGAAATTCCTCCAGGCGTCGATGGATGCCCTCGGCATTTCCGAGTTACCCAGGTTCAGAACAACACTCATCGTCGGCGCAACCCCGCCGGGCGTGATCGATTGCCTGGAGTTCGTCACCCGGGCCTTTTCCCGGCAACGGGCGATCGTCGATCCCGGCTTCGGCGACGGTCCCTGCATTTGCGGCGGCACGCTCAGCTTCGCCATCAAGACGGATGCCGGTACGGTCAGTGCCAGCTTGCGCGAGAACGTGATTCCGGGCGATTTCTCCCAGACGGCAAGACGGATCGGGGCCGGAATCTGCGCGGCCGAGGAGGAAGAGGCCTGGCGGAAGCGCAGCTCCGTCCTGGCCTCCGAATTCATGGCGACCGGAGCGGAAGAGCTGTTCCGCTTCGAGAAATCCGACGATGCCAACAGCGAAAAGGGTCAGCCGGAAGCGTTCGCCTTCACGCCGGACACCGGCACACTGAAACCACTGCGGATCGCCGACGGTTTCGGCGATATCGAAGTTCCGTTTGACAGCATGATGAGATTTCACGACAAGGACCACTTTGCCGGGGTCGTTCTGGCCCACAAGCTATTCTCCCATGTCCTCGATACGTGTTGGGGTGGCCAAGATATCCGGCGCGACGATGTCCATGTCCGTTGTGGTTTGAACCCGCCGGGCCTGATGGACTGTTTCGAGTATGTCGCCCGCGCGGTGACGCGTCGGCGCTGCGGCGACACCGTCCTCGATCTGGATTCCCCCTATTCGCCTTTCGGCCGGTTCGCGTTCCAGTTCTCGAATGGGGATGACGTCATCGACCTCAGGCTGCGAGACGGATTGCTGCCGGAAGATTTCGCCGCCGTCGGCCGGAAGGTCGAAGCCGGCGCGGCGGATGGCGCCGAGATCGCCAGATGGAATTCCTACAAGTTCGACGTCGGTAAGGCGCTCATTGCCGTGTCGCCGGAGGAGGTATTGGAACGTGTTGACTTAGGGTCATCGCCCCTCCCGTCTTCGAAACGGCCGGTGTGAGTTTTCAGCTCGGTTGTTGAGCCAACGTCGACACTCCCGACATCCGCTCAACTTTATTGAGCGCCGTTTTCCGGCACCAGGGGATGGGGCTCCGGCTCGCCATTCGGGCGTCGTCCGGCACCGACATCGTTTATCGCGCAGAGCCTTTGAACGACGCCGGGCAGGGGGCCAGACCGGTTGATCCCGTGCTCATAGGCAACGATCTGGAGCCGACCCAGGGCGTATCGCAACAACTCCCCCTCGCGAAGAAGATGGTCCGGATTCCTTGGACGATAGAAGCGCTCATTGCCACGCGCGAAAGTCTCGTAAATGAGAACCCCGCCGGGCTCCAGGGCATCCAGCAGGCGTGGGAACAAGGGGCGGAAGAGGTAATTGACCACCACGACGCCAGCGAACCGTTGGTCATCGAGGGGCCATCCCTCTCCATCCTCCAGATCGGCACGGATAACTTCGACATCCGGCCGTGGATCGAGATCGGCGACCGCCTGGACGTCCCGATCGACACAAACCGCTGTGTTTCCGCGTGACAGAAACAGTCTGGCATGGCGCCCGTTGCCGCAGGCGAGGTCGAGAATTCGGCCTTTCCCGGGAACGAGCGGAGCGAATCGGCGCACCCAGGGCGAGGGCTCGCGAACGGTCAGATGGCGGGAGGTATGGCGTGATGCTGTGCTGTTACCCATTTCTTTACTTGAGCGGCATAAGCCTTGGTGGAATGCTAGAAGGACCTCGAATGGCGCGGCGCGCGCGCCGCCGGTTGACGATATGATCTTGTACCAACTGAGATGTTCGGATGGCCATGAGTTCGAAGCCTGGTTTCGGGACGCGGCCACCTATGACAAACAGAGCGCGCGCCACGATGTGACCTGCCCCATTTGCGGAACCGACGAGGTGAGCAAGGCGCCGATGGCGCCGCGGCTGTCCAAGGGAGCCGCGAAGCAGAGCCCGAAAGAGACCCATTCCCAAAAGATGGCCGAGCGTATTTTCCAGGCAGCCGAAAAAATGCGCAAGCATGTCGAGGAGAATTGCGAGTATGTGGGTCAGCGATTCTCGGAGGAAGCGCGCCGGATTCACTACGGTGAATCCGAGGAACGGGGAATCTATGGAGAGGCAACGGACCGAGAAGCCGCGGAGCTTTCGGACGAAGGCGTCGAGGTGCATCAGGTCCCGTGGATCCAGCGCCGCAACGACTGATCCGATCATCCCGGGGCAGAGGGCGCGGGGAGCGACCCGCCGACCACCCGATTCCGGAGCGATTGGCGGGACGCATAGATCCCCGCCTGGCAGATATGGCAAATTATGGTTTTCGTGACGTTGGGCCGCTCCGTCTCGCGCAGGCGAGGTAGTTGACGCTCAGATCGTCGGTCAACCGCCAGCTACCGCCGAGCGGGTCGTAGGACATCCCTTTGAATTCGACGACCTCGACGCCAGAGGCGCGGAGTTCCCTCGCAAGCTCCGAGGGGCGGACGAACTTGCGCCAGTCATGCGTGCCGGCGGGCAGCCATCGCAACACGTATTCGGCCCCGATCTTGGCCAGGGCCAGGGCCTTCAAGCTGCGGTTGATGGTGGACAGAATCATGACTCCGCCCGGTTTGAGAAGCTTGGAACAGGCGGAGAAATAGAGGCGGACATCGGTGACATGCTCCACGACCTCCATGTTCAGCACGACGTCGTAGGGAGCCTCCCCGGCCGCGCTCAGATGCTCGGGCGAACCGCAACGGTAGTCGATATCGAGCCCAAGCTGGTCGGCATGAACCCGGGCCACGCCGATGATCCTCTCGCCCGCGTCGATGCCTGTCACCCGCGCTCCGAGGCGCGTCATCGGTTCGCTGAGGAGCCCGCCACCGCAGCCGATGTCCAACAGGGTCAGGCCGTCGAGAGGCCGCGGCGCATGGGGATCCCGGCGAAAATGCCGCGCCACGCGGTCGCGGATGAAGCGAATGCGCGTCGGGTTGAGGCGGTGGAGCGGCTTGAACTCGCCGTCGGGGTCCCACCACGCCTCCGCCAGGGCGGAGAAGCGGGCGATTTCCTCAGGCGAGGCCGTTGTCGAAGCGGAACCATTGTTGGGCATATTGAGAGCCTTGTCCCTTCGGGCAGGCGGGCTTGCCTAGCCATGGTCGGATGAAATATAAACGCGCCGGCGGCGCGGTAGAACAGGTCAACATAACCCTTACGACCAGCGGCGTGTCAGCCCAATCCCGTGAGTTCTCCAAGAAGGCGCCATCCGAGGACCGATCCGGGTGGGCACGCGGCAAGGAACGTCAGTCATGGCTCGCATCGTAAAAAAGTTTGGCGGCACCTCCGTTGCCGATATCGAGAAGATCCAGGCCGTGGCGCGCCGCGCGAAAGCCGAGGTCGACGCCGGAAATCAGGTCGCCCTGGTGGTTTCGGCCATGGCCGGCGTGACCAACCAGCTTGTCGCCTATGTGCATGACATCAGCCGTCTATACGATGCCCGCGAGTACGACAGCGTCGTCGCGTCGGGGGAGCAGGTCACTGCGGGGCTGACCGCCATGGCGATTCAGGAACTCGGCGTTCCATCCCGGTCCTGGCTGGGCTGGCAGATCTCGGTCCATACCGATGACGCGCACGGCAAGGCGCGCATCGAGTCCATAGATTCGGACGAGTTGATTCGCCGCATGGAGCAGGGCGAAGTGCCCGTCGTCGCCGGGTTTCAAGGAATCGGCTCGAATTCGCGGATTACAACCTTGGGGCGGGGTGGCTCGGATACGAGTGCCGTCGCCCTGGCGGCGGCGCTGAAGGCCGACAGATGCGACATCCACACCGATGTGGATGGCGTCTATACAACCGATCCGCGCATCGTCGCCAAGGCCCGCAAGCTCGACAAGATCACCTACGAGGAAATGTTGGAGATGGCCTCGTTGGGGGCCAAGGTGCTTCAGACCAGATCGGTGGAGCTGGCGATGAAGCACAATGTGCGTCTTCAGGTTCTGTCGAGCTTCACCGACGAACCGGGTACCCTAGTCGTAAACGAGGACGAAATCGTGGAACAAGAACTCGTCAGCGGAATCGCCTACAGCCGGGATGAGGCCAAGATCACCCTGACCCGGGTCTCGGACAAGCCGGGCGTCGCGGCCGGCCTGTTCGGGCCTTTGGCGGACGCCAGCATCAATGTCGACATGATCGTGCAGAACGTCTCGGCCGACGGTAAAACGACGGATATCACCTTCACCGTGACCAAAAGCGACCTCGAACGCGCCGTGGCCACGCTCGAGGAACGTCAATCCGAGGTCGGTTTCGGGGATATCCTCTCCGACCCCAATGTGGTCAAGGTCTCGGTCATCGGCGTCGGCATGCGAAGCCATGCGGGAATCGCCCAACGGATGTTCCAGGCCCTGGCCGAGAAGGGCATCAATATCCAGGTGATCTCGACATCGGAGATCAAGGTCAGTGTCCTGATCTCCGAGGAGTACACCGAGCTGGCCTTGCGGTCCTTGCACACCGCGTACGGGCTTGACGCCGAGTAGGCAGCGGGCTCATGAGCGTGGCTTTCCCGCACTCCGGGCTGGCTCCCCTCTGGCAACGAGGGTGCGACTTTCTTGGCTGCGAGGTCGCTATCCTGGGCGGCGCGATGTCCTGGGTTTCGGAGCGGAATCTGGTTTCCGCCCTGTCCAATGCCGGCGCCTTCGGCGTGATCGCCTGCGGCTCGATGGGCCCCGACCTGTTGAGCGAGGAGATCGCCGCCACCCGTGCGATGACGGACCGGCCCTTCGGCGTGAATCTGATCACGATGCATCCCGAGCTCGCAGCGCTGATCGAGGTGTGCATCGAACACCGGGTCGGCCACGTGATTCTCGCGGGCGGGTTGCCACCCTCCTCGGCCATCAAAAAGGTCAAGGACTCCGGCGCCAGGTTGATCTGTTTCGCGCCCGCCCTGGCGCTCGCCAAGCGCTTGATCCGGGCCGGCGCCGACGCGCTTGTCATCGAGGGATCGGAGGCCGGCGGCCATATCGGCCCGGTCGTGACCAGCGTGCTGGCGCAGGAGATTTTGCCGACCGTACGGGACGTGCCGGTCTTCGTGGCCGGCGGTATCGGCCGCGGCGAAGCTGTTCTGACCTATCTGGAAATGGGGGCGAGCGGCTGCCAGATCGGAACGCGGCTGGTCTGCGCCGAGGAGTCGATCGCCCACCCCAACTTCAAGCGGGCGTTCATTCGGGCCTCGGCGCGCGACGCCTTGCCCACCGTCCAACTCGATCCCAGATTTCCGGTGATCCCCGTGCGCGCCCTCGTCAACAACGGGACGAAAAGATTCCTGGAGGTTCAGCGCGAGGTCATTGAACGTTTCGATCGGGGCGAGCTTGACCAGAAGCAGGCCCAGCTCGAAATCGAGCATTTCTGGGCCGGCGCCCTTCGCCGCGCCGTGATCGACGGCGACGTGGAGAACGGCTCGTTGATGGCGGGCCAGAGCGTGGGCCTGGTCACTCGCGAGCAGACCGTGGCCGAGATCATCGGCGAACTGCTCGATCAGGCGGAGGCCGTCCTCAAATCGCGGGAGAAAACAGGAGTCTTTTAGACATGCCGGCGGGCGGGGGAAAGATGACGCCGCGCCAGCTCTTGGCCAACGTCCGCGACATCATGGCCGGCCGCGGCAGCGCTCAGAAGCGGCTTGACCAGGTGGTCTCGACGATCGCCGGGGGGCTGGGGGCCGAAGTGTGCTCGGTCTATGTACGTCGGGCGGGCGACGTGCTCGAGCTGTTTGCGACCGAGGGCCTGCGCAGCTCCGCGGTCCACCAGACACGTTTGAGGGTCGGAGAGGGCCTTATCGGCGTGATCGCCGCACGCGCCCGGCCGCTGGCCCTCGCAGACGCCCAGCACCATCCGGCGTTCGCGTTCCGGCCGGAGACCGGTGAAGAGGTCTACCACTCGCTGATGGGCGTGCCGATCCTGCGCGACGGGCGGATCATCGGCGTCGTCGCCGTCCAGAACAGATCCGAGCGCCGCTACCGGGGCGAGGAGATCGAGACCCTTCAGACCGTCGCGATGATTCTGGCAGAGCTGATCGCGGGCGGGAGCCTCATCGCGCTGGATGAGCTGCCCCCGGCCGAGGGTCTGACCGGGCGGCCCCAGCAGGTTCCGGCGGTGCGGCTGAGCCCGGGCGTCGGCATCGGCATCGCCGTGCTGGGACAGCTGAAGCACGATATCCACAACCTGGTCGCCGAGGATCCGGAGGTCGAACGCTCCCGTCTTCGCGCCGCGTTCACCGACATGCACGGGGCACTGGACGCCCTTTTCCAGGCCAGCGATCATGGGTTGGACGGGGAGCATCGGGAGATCCTCGAAAGCTATCGCATGATCGCCGAGGATGCCGGATGGTTCGCCCGCATTCAGGAGGCCATCGACGGAGGCCTTACCGCCGAGGCGGCGGTGATGAAGGTCCACAACGATATCCGCGCGAGATTGAGGACCGCCAACCCCTATCTACAGGAGCGAATCCACGATTTTCAGGATCTCGCCGATCGGCTCCTTCAGCACTTGACGGGTGCCGACGGGTCGGTCGGTGATATCGTACTGCCGGAGAATGCGGTGTTGATCGCGCGCTCCCTGGGGCCGGCACAGCTCCTGGAACTCGACCGCTCACGCCTGGCTGCCGTGGTTCTGGAGGAGGGGACGGCCACGGCCCATGTCGCCATCATCGCCCGCGCCCTCAACATTCCGATGGTGGGCCAGGCACGCGACATCTTCGGCCAGATCGTCGCGGGCGATCCGGTGATCGTGGACGCCGAGCATGGAAACGTCTTCGTCCGTCCTGGCGACACCGTACGCCAGGCGTTCATGGAGAGCGCGCACGAACGGGAGCGGCAAATCGCTTCTTATCGCGCGCTGCAGACCCTGCCGGCAGAGACTCTCGATGGCGTCGAGGTCAGGCTGAACATCAACGCGGGGTTGCGAATCGATCTCGCGCAGCTCGAGGAGACCGGCGCCGAAGGCGTGGGGCTCTACCGGACCGAGCTCCTTTTCCTCTCGCAGACCCGGTTCCCCGACGTCGCGGCCCAACAGGCGCTGTACGCCGACATCTTGGACAAGGCCGAGGGCCGGCCGGTCGTTTTCCGTACCGTCGACGTGGGCGGGGACAAGATTCTTCCCTATCTGGATACATCGCGGGGCGACAACCCGGCCATGGGCTGGCGGGCCATCCGCATGTGTCTCGACCGCCCGGCGATCCTGCGACAGCAGCTTCGCGCCCTGATCCGCGCTGCCGCCGGCCGCGAGTTGCGATTGATGTTTCCCATGGTCGCCGATGTCGCCGAATTCGATTCGGCGCGGGCGTTGCTCGACCTGGAAATGAAGCGTGAAAACGACCGGACCGGCCGACTTCCGGCGTCCCTGAGCGTGGGCGCGATGTTGGAGGTGCCGTCGTTGATGTTCCAGCTGGACATGCTGCTGAAAAAGGTTCAGTTCGTCTCGGTCGGGAGCAACGACCTTCTGCAGTTCCTTTTTGCGAGTGATCGCGCGAATCCCGGACTTTCCACCCGCTACGATTCCCTTTCTCCCGCCATGATCAGGCTTCTGGGCGAAGTGGCGCAGCGCTGCGAAAAGGCGGGGACTTCCCTCAGTCTTTGTGGGGAAATGGCGGGAAATCCGCTTGACGCCATGGTGCTTGTCGGGCTCGGATACCGAGACCTGTCCATGGCGCCGTCTTCGATCGGGCCAGTGAAGGCGATGATTCGCAGTCTCAACTTAGGCGGGTTGAGGCGCTACATCGAAGTGCTATATGACTCGCCGGAGCATAGCCTGCGGGAAAAGCTCAGGGACTTCGCCCGTGATCATCACATCGCGATCTAGACTAAGGGTCTTTCCGGGTTGAAATTTCAAAAGAATTAGGCAATATGGGGGATGCCTTGAAAAAAAGGGTTATCGGGAGCTGCCCGCGACCCGAATTACTTTCCACCCAGGGGGTACTTAAAGAGGAGGGGCGTTAACCTGCGGAACGCGTTGCGTGCCGCGAATATAAATAGGATTTCCGGGGACGGGGCACGCATTTGAGCGATCCTCGCCGGGTGAACATATGAGTGATCAATTCGGGCAGGGCTTCGAGCCCGGCGTCGGTGCACTCCTTCGCGCTTCGCGGCTTAGATTCGGTCAGGACCTTCGCGAAGTCGCGGACTTGCTGCGAATCCGCTATCCGTATCTCGAGGCGATCGAGGAAAGCCGTTTCGGCGATCTTCCTGGCTTGGCCTATGCGGTCGGGTTCGTGCGGACCTATGCCGAGTATCTTGGGCTCGACGCCGATGAAGTGGTTCGACGCTTCAAATCCGAAACCGAGAACATGAACCGCAAGACCGAGCTGGTTTTTCCATCGCCGGTCGCGGAACAGGGCACGCCGAGCGCCGCCATCGTTCTCGTGGGTCTTTTGGTTGCCGGCGTCGCGTATGGGGCTTGGTACCTGGGGACCAGCAACGACGGATTTCTCCAAGAATTGGTGTCTCCAGTGCCCGAGCAACTCGCGTCGAAATTGCCGAGGACGGAAGATCCAGCTGCCGGAGAGGCCGACCCCACATCCACGGGCGCAACGGATCTGACCTCGACGGGCCGGGTGGATTCCCTAGCCACCCCGGCCCAGGCCGCCACGGGACCGGAGTCGCTTGAGCCGTATGGCGCTGAAGCTGGCCTCAGCCCGATATTTTCCGCACAGCCGGAACCGGCAGAGCGGCAGTCCGATGAGCCTTTGGCTGCCCCCGATGCCGGTGTGTTGGCCCCCGATCAGCCGCCGGTGGTTGAGGAGCAGGCCGCCCCGACCGGCATGCCGCCAATTACGGCTCCGCCGCGCGAGGATGCGAATACGGTGCACGCGGCTATTCCGGCCGATCTATCCGAACCGGCGGACCAGGTCTCCTCCTTGGGGCGTCTGAGCATCCCGTCGGCGCCGGTCGACTCGCCTTCGGCAGCCCCCCGGATTGCCGAGATCCCTTCGGCTCCCGCCGTCGAGGAAACGGGCTCGGAGGCTGATCGGCTTGAGGCCAGCTTAGAAGCTCCGGCTGTTGCCAGGAATGCCGAAACCCACGCCGGACAGGACAGCGTTCCGGATGCGCCTGGTATTCAGTCGCCGTCCGTGGTCGGGACAAGCCCGGCCGAACGGATTTCACCCCGATCCGAGGAGCCGGTTTCGCGACTGCCAAACGAGCGGCCGGAAACGGTTGCGGAAGCCGCGCCCCCAAGCCCGCCTTTGTACATAACCGCTGAGGCGACTGCCGGTTCGACCCAGGATGCCGTGGTGTCCGGCATGCGGATCCGGTCCGACGCGGTTATCTCGGCGTCCTCAGCCGAAGTCGTCACCGCGCGGGCGACGGATTTCGGCGAGCAGAGCACACTCGTCGAGGCAAGCCCAGCTCGCAGCGCGGAACCGATTGCGGCGATTCCCTTGGCGCCCGAGATCGAGGAGGTCGATCATGAGCGCGTGGGCCGTGTCTATGGGTCTGCCAGCGGCACATCGCGGGTCGAGGTGCGGGCCAAGACGGACAGCTGGATTCAGGTCCGCGACTCGGAGTCCCAGCGGCTTTTGTTGACGCGTCTTCTTCGGGCGGGAGACAGCTATCTGGTGCCCGATCGCGGTGGCCTCACATTGTTGACGGGGAATGCCGGGGCGTTGGAGATATACGTCGACGGTGAACCGGTGGCTCCGATCGGGCCGATAGGGGCGGTTCGGCGGAATGTATCCTTGGAGGCCAAGCGCCTGCAGGAGGGAACCGCGGTCCTCGATTGATACCTTCCCCATTTGTTTCCATATCAACGGGCGGGCGCTTTGCGTCCGCCCGTTTTAACACGTGGATGTACTTCCACCGTTGACCCAGGGCCGCAGCTTGCGGCAATAAACGGCTGCCGAGCCATGGCCGACAGCAAAGGCGAAGCAGATGCCTGATTCCCATGATCACACCTTCCGACGCTCTACCGTTCCCGTGCGGGTCGGAGATGTGATGATTGGCGGCCGCGGACCGATCGTTGTTCAGTCCATGACCAACACGGACACCGCGGATGTGGAAGCGACGGCGAACCAGGTCGCGGCTCTCGCCCGCGCCGGGTCGGAACTCGTGCGCATTACGGTCGACCGGCCCGAGGCGGCGGCCGCGGTGCCCCGCATCCGGGATCTGCTCGAAAAGAAAGGTGTGGATGTTCCGCTGATCGGCGATTTTCACTACATCGGCCACAAGCTGCTCACCGACTTTCCCGCCTGTGCCGAAGCGCTTGCCAAGTACCGAATCAATCCGGGAAACGTGGGGTTCCGGGAAAAAAAGGATGTGCAGTTCTCGACCATGATCGACGTTGCCCTTCGCTATGACCGCCCGGTCCGCATCGGCGTCAATTGGGGAAGCCTCGATCAGGAGCTTCTGGCCCATCTCATGGACGAGAACGCTCGGGCCCCGCAACCTCAAGACTCGGCCGAGGTCATGCGCGAGGCTCTGGTGACGTCGGCGATTGGCAGTGCGCAGCGGGCCGAAGAGTTGGGAATGACGCGCGACAAGATCGTGCTGTCCTGCAAGGTGAGCGACGTGCAGAGCCTCATCACCGTCTATCGGGAGCTGGCGAGACGGGGCGACTACGCGCTTCACCTCGGATTGACCGAGGCCGGCATGGGCTCCAAGGGCATCGTGGCCTCGGCCGCGGCGCTTGCCGTCCTGCTTCAGGAGGGGATCGGCGACACCATCCGCGTCTCCCTCACCCCGGAACCGGGCGGCGACCGGACCCAGGAAGTGGTCGTGGCCCAGGAAATTCTCCAGACAATGGGATTCCGGTCATTCGTTCCACTGGTCTCCGCTTGCCCAGGATGCGGACGAACCACGAGCACCGTCTTTCAGGAGCTCGCTGACAAGATCCAGGGCTATGTCCGTGATCGCATGCCCGAATGGCGGGAGACCTACCCGGGCGCGGAAACGCTCAATCTGGCGGTCATGGGTTGCATCGTCAACGGACCGGGCGAGAGCAAGCATGCGGATATCGGCATCAGCCTGCCGGGAACCGGCGAGGAGCCGGCCGCGCCGGTCTTCATAGACGGCAAAAAGGCTATGACATTGCGCGGTCCGCGGATTGCGGAAGAGTTCCAGCATATCATCGAGGACTACATCCGAACGCGCTTTTCCCGCGATGCCGCCAATGCCGAGCCGACCCAGCAGGCTCAGGCACTTCCCGTGGACGGGGCGGACGTCCCGACCCCGGTTCGCTAAATCTGGATCGCCAGGGGCATGCCCGCACTACAGCCGGTACGCGGTACCCACGACCTTCTCCCCGACGAGCTGGCCCGTCATCGCCGGGTCGAAGAACGCGGACGCGCGGTCGCGGCCCTCTACGGTTTCGACGAGATCGAGACTCCGGTGTTCGAGTTCACCGAAGTCTTTGCCCGGACCCTGGGTGACGCGTCCGATATCGTGACGAAGGAGATGTACACCTTTCAGGACAAGGGCGGCGAGAGCCTGACCCTGCGTCCGGAAGGCACGGCAGGCGTCGCGCGCGCCTTCATCTCCGGCGGTCTGGCGCAACGCCTGCCGCTCAAGCTTTTCTACCGGGGCCCGATGTTCCGCTATGAGAGGCCGCAAAAGGGACGCCAAAGGCAGTTCCATCAAATCGGGGTGGAACTCCTTGGCGTCGCGTCCCCGCTCGCCGACATCGAGGTGATCGCCCTCGGCGCCCAGTTGCTGCAGGAATTGGGGCTGAAGGACAGTGTCGTTTGCGAGATCAACACCCTGGGAGACAGCGAAAGCCGCGATGCCTATCGCGGGCGCTTGGTGGAGTATCTGGACCGACATCGGGGTTCCCTGTCGGCGGACAGCCGCGATCGGCTGGGCCGCAACCCCCTCCGAATCCTCGATTCCAAGGAGGAGGCGGATCGCGCGATCGTGGCCGAGGCGCCGCTTCTCACCGACAGCCTGAACGCGGCTTCACGGGCGTTTTTCGATGAAATGCTCGCCGGGCTCGAAAGCCTTGGCGTGCGCTATCAGGTCAACCCGCGCCTCGTGCGCGGACTTGACTACTACTGTCATACCGCCTTCGAATTCACGACGGATGCCCTGGGCGCTCAAGGAACGGTGCTGGCCGGGGGAAGATATGACGGGCTGGTCCGTTTGATGGGCGGGCCGGATACGCCCGGCATCGGATGGGCGGCGGGCGTGGAACGGCTGGCTATGCTGATCGAGCCGCCCGCCGCGGGAAAGCGCCCCCTGGCCGTGGTCCCCGTCGGCAAGGAGGCGGCGCGGGACGCCCTTGCGCTTACACATCGGCTTCGACAAGCTGGATTCCGTATGGATTTGGGGTATTCCGGCAATCTGAGCAAACGCATGAAGAGGGCGAATGCTCTCGGTGCATCGGCGGTGATCCTCCTCGGGGAGGAGGAGCTGGCACGTGGCGTCGCCACGGTGCGGGACATGGATTCGGGCGAGCAGACCGAGGTTCCTCTTAACGACCTGGAGGCGCACCTCGGCCGCTATCGTTAGCGGACCATGGACGAGACATCGACCCATGCCGGGCAGGTGTTCGTGATCGGTGCCAATCACCGGTCGAGTTCTCTTGCCATGCGCGATCGCCTGTTCGTCGAGGACCGGGCCTTGCCCTTCGTTCTGGGGCGGCTGCGCAAAGCCGGCATTCGACAGGCGGCGCTCCTGGCAACCTGCGACCGGGTCGAGATTCAGGCGGTCCATGCCGATCATGCGCTGGCGACGCAGGCCGTCGTAAGCGTGCTCTCGGAACATGGCGGGGTCCTGGAAGAAGAACTTCGGCCGCAGCTCTATGTTTTGACGGGAAAAGACGCCGTTCGCCATGCCTTCGCGGTCGCCGCTTCGCTGGACAGTCAGGTCATCGGCGAATCCCAGGTACTGGGCCAGGTCAAGGCGGGCCACCGACTGGCGCGAGAGGCCGGCACCTGTGGGCCGGCCCTCGACCAACTGTTTCAGGCGGCTTTCAACGTTGCGAAACGGGTTCGCACGGAAACGGCCATTGGCGAAGGGCCGGTCTCGATTGCGGCCTCGGCCGTTCAGATCGCGCGCGATTTGCACGGCGATCTGGGGCGCCGTTCGGGCCTGCTGATCGGTGTCGGAGAGATGGGCGTTGTCATTGCCGAAGGTTTCGTGGCCGGGGGGCTCAATGACATGACCATCATCCATACCAGCGAGAAGCGGGCGGAGGCCGTGGCGAGGCAACTGGATTGCCATTTCGCGGACTTCGACAGCCTGGCCGAGGCGATGGCGCGGGCCGATGTGGTTGCGACCGCTTTCGGGGCGCGGCGATATGTCATCACCGTCGATATGGTCATGGCGGCCTTGCGGCGCCGCCGCAAACGGCCGATCTTCTTTGTCGATGGCGGTCTGCCGGGAGACATCGACCCCGCCGTCAATCGAATTGAGCAGGCGTTTCTCTATGACCTCGCGGACTTGGAGCGCGTGGCCATGGAGGGCCGGGCGAACCGGGAGACCGAGGCCCGGGCGGCGTGGCGTATCGTCGATGACGAGGTGGCTCACTATCTCCACGGCCGGGCCGAACGCGCCGCGGTTCCGGCCTTGCGCAGGCTCAGGCGGCATTTCGAGGATGTCCGCGAGGCGGCCTTGGCCGATGCGGGCGGAGACGCCGATCGGGCCACGCGCCTGCTGATCAATCGGCTGCTGCACGGGCCGTCGCGGGCGATCAAGGCGATCGCCGCGGAATCGGGGGCGGACCCGACAGGTCGGCCAGGAGATAAGCCTCAGGATTTCGAGGAACTCGAAGGGATGCTCGACCGTTTGTTCGGATTGAATGCCGATGACCTTCAGATAGAGCCAAACAAGAAGGATGAGGACTCGTGAGCTTTTCGGAAAAGCTGGACCGGCTGGTGAGCCGTTTTGAAGAATTGGGGGGCGTGTTGGCCTCGCCGGATGCGGCGAAGTCCGGGGACTATGCGCTGCTGACAAAGGAGTATTCCGAGCTGACGCCGGTGGTGGAGGGAATTCGCGCCATGCGCAAGGTCGAAGCCGAGATCGCGGATCTCCGTTCGCTGATCGACGACCCCGAGGGCGATGCGGACATGAAGGCGCTGGCCGAGGAGGAACTGCGGGACCTCACGTCCAAGAGCCCGGAACTGGAGCTTTGCGTCAAGCTTCTGCTCCTGCCCAAGGACGAGGCGGACGCCAGGAACGCGATCCTCGAATTGCGGGCCGGAACCGGCGGCGACGAGGCCGGCCTGTTCGCGGCCGACCTCTTCCGAATGTATCAACGCTACGCCGAGTCTCGGAAATGGAAGTTCGAGCTTCTCCATGTGAATGAAACGGGCATTGGCGGCTATAAGGAGGCCGTCGCATCGGTTACCGGGCGCGAAGTGTTCGCGCGGCTCAAATTCGAGTCCGGCGTGCACCGCGTGCAGAGGGTGCCCGAGACCGAGTCCGGGGGGCGCATTCATACCTCGGCGGCGACCGTGGCCGTGTTGCCGGAGGCCGAGGAGGTGGACGTCGAGATCGACGAGAAGGACTTGCGCGTCGATGTTTTCCGGGCCAGCGGGCCGGGGGGCCAATCCGTCAATACCACCGACAGCGCGGTCAGAATCACGCATCTGCCGACGGGAATCGTGGTCTCCCAACAGGACGAGAAATCACAGCACAAGAACAAGGCCAAGGCGATGCGCGTGCTGCGGGCCCGCCTCTATGAAAACGAACGGCAGAAGGCCGATGCCGAGCGCTCGGCCGCCCGCCGGGGCCAAGTGGGCAGCGGCGACCGCTCCGAACGCATCAGGACCTACAACTTCCCGCAGGGGCGGGTGACGGATCATCGCATCAACCTGACCCTGCACAAGCTGGATCGGATCCTCGCCGGCGAGCTGGATGAGCTCATCGACGCGCTGACCGCCGAGGATCAGGCCGAACGGCTCGCCGAGGTCGAATGAGCGGCTGCGTAACGCTGGCCGAGGCCTGGGAGGCCGCGACCCGGCGGCTTGCCGCGGCGGGGGTGAGTTCCCCGCGCCTGGATGCGCGGCTTCTGATCCAGCAAGCGCTCCGGATCGACGCGGCGCGAATGCTGGCGTCGCCTTGCGATCCCCTTGGCGAACCCGAGCGGACCCGGCTCGCGGAGTTGGTCGAGCGAAGGACGCGGAGGGAACCGATCTCTCATATCCTGGGCGAGAAGGAATTCTGGAGCCTACCCTTTCGCGTCACCGCGGATACCTTGGCGCCCCGGCCCGATACCGAAACCCTGATCGAGGCGGCGCTGGACCGGATAAATGACCGTCGAGGGCCGGTCTCGGTGCTCGACCTGGGCACGGGCAGCGGGTGCCTGCTGCTCACGCTCCTGTCCGAGCGTCGAGACGCGTGGGGGCTCGGCGTCGATCTCTCGGCCGAGGCGATCGAGGTCGCGCGGGGTAACGCCTGCCGGCTCGGCCTGAAGACGCGCGCCGCGTTTGTGGTCGGCGACTGGGCGGGTGCCATCGAGGGCTGTTTCGATATCGTTTTGTCCAACCCGCCCTATATCGCCGGCGGGGAGTTGCGGGCTTTGCCGCCAGAGGTCTCGGCTTTCGAACCGCGGCTCGCCCTGGATGGCGGGGCCGATGGCCTTCAAGCCTACCGAATCCTTGCGCGGCAGCTTCCCCGATTGTTGTCGCGGCATGGCGCCGCGTTTCTCGAGGTCGGGGACGGCCAGGCAGATCCGGTCGCGGGCCTCATGGAGGCTGGTGGAGACCTCTCCGTCGTCGCGGTCCGGCAGGATCTTTCGGGGGTTTCGCGCTGTCTTGCGGTGACTCGCGATGATGGCCCCAGGAATCCAAAAAAAAGGTTGGATTGAGACCGAATCCCGTCTAGTTTGCAGGGCAGGCGGCCATGTGCCCCTCACGAGATGGTGCCTTTGGGCACGCTCGATCGCCCTCTCCGAACGCGGTATCGCCGAGTGCCTCTATTCGGTTTTCGGCCGGGTCGGTTTACCGGACGGTGCGTTGGTGGAGAACGGTTCGTAGCTCAACAACAATTTGGTGTCATGAAGCACGCAACAAGCACCCGACGAGGACGATCTCGCGGCAACGGCAAGCGGTTTTCCGCCGGGAAAAACCAGACCTTCGAGAGCACTGGCCCGGACGTCAAGATCCGGGGGACGGCCCAACAGGTCCACGAGAAATACTTATCTCTCGCGCGTGATGCCTTGTCCTCGGGCGACCGCATCTCTGCGGAAGGTTTCTTCCAGTACGCGGATCACTACTACCGGCTGTTCAGCTCCGCGAATGGAAACAGTTCCGGTCAAGCCCGCGGGGAACGCGGCGGCCGGGCGCCTCAACCACCGCTGCCGGCACCGCCTATAGCCGCAACGTCTTCCGATACGGATCCGAGCCTTGAACTTGTTCCGTCGTCGGGAGGAGACGAAGCCCCTATCGAAGCGGCGGGAGAGGAAAGCGCGGCGGCCGACTCCGAGCGGGAGAGCGTCGCTTAGCCTATTGCCGTGAGAGGCGATACCACGACCTCGTCGCCGACGGTCACCGAGCCAGCCCGCTTGACGGCCGCATAGAGTCCCATGTCGGCATGGCCGAAACCTCGCCGCAGCGCTTGGACAACGTTCATGTCGCGCGCGCCCGTCTGGGGATCGACCTCCGTCGCCGCACACCGCACAATCCGGCTTGTGGCGTCGAGTTGCGCGTCACCAATCATGATCGATTGGCCGACCCAGTCGAACTCGGCCCAGGGATCCAGGCCCTCGAGATAGATGTTGGCGCGGAAGCGGATGGGGTCGACGGGCCGTCCGACGACCCTCTCCACGTCATGAACAGATGCCAGATTGACGATGGAAACGACCTTGTCGCGGCTGTCGGAGAACATGTGCCCGGGTGCCTCGACAAGGCGTGGTTTGCCACGCAGGTCAGCGCGCATATAGGCCGCGAAAAAATCCTCGATAACAGCCCGCCCGACCGGCGTGGTGATCTTTCCACGAGTGACCCTTTTGCCGTTGCGGCTGATCGTTAATGTCCCGTCGGCATCCTCAAAGCGCGTTTCGAGTCTCGCGAGCTGCTCGTTTCGCATAAGCATCAAGAAGTTCGATTTCGGCTGCCATTCGGGGCTGAGCGGATCGAACTTCGTATTGCCATGGGCGAGGGCGAAGCGACGGTCGTGGGGTAGGCCTTCACCGGGGGCGAGGTTGACCCGGTCGAGGTCCTCGACGCTCAGACCTTTGACGGGATAGCGGCAAATTCGGGAAACAGTGACAGGCATAGTGCTTTTAATCACGACGATTTCGGCATGTGTCAACACATGTCCGCTATAGGGCGCGTTTGTTGTTGGGAGAACGCGAAAGTGGCGGCTGGCCGCCGGCGTTAAAGGGCGCCCGCGTGACGCCCGTCACGAGCGACTCAGAACATCGCGCCGGCCGGCACGGGTTCCTTCGAGAGGAATTGCGAGGAGACAAAGCCGGTCTCGCCGGCACCGGTTCGGACGGTCGCCCATTTATGCCCGAGGTCGACGTCGATGACCTCGACACTATCGGACCGGCTGAGCTTGGTGACGACGTCGTAGTCAAAGCCGGGCCCGACGCGGAAATTGAGCGATTCGGCGGTTACGAACCGGATGTCCCGTTCATCGGGGATCGTTCCGACGAGCCGGCGGGCGAGGTCGCCGGTAACCCGGTCGTGCTGCTCCCCGCGGACGTTCGTAATGGCGTTGATCAGCGTCATGGGAATCGCGAAAGGCGAGATCGGCACAGAGCCGCCATGACTCATGGCGATGTGCCGGCCTTCCCACAGGACCTCGCCGTCCCACGCGCGGACAATCTTTACGTCGGCACCGACGGAGACCCTTGAGTAGATTCCGAGGAACGTCGTACCGTAGCGGATTACCGACCCGATCATAATGGCGTCGCAGCCCAGGGCGAGTCCGACCTTGCGGAAATCGTCTTGCTCATCGGGGCTCATCATGTGCAGCACGGCGTCGACCTGCATCAGCTCGATATCGCGGGTGCCGTGGGGAGCGAGTTGGGAGTAGAACGCGCGTCTGATGCTCTCCAGCTGCTTCTCGGTCACGGGAAGCCTGTTGTCGGCCTCCGGATCCTGCACCCTTTTCTTCACTTTGGAAGAGTTCCCGGCCACCATCATGTCGAGGTTGTCTTCGTCGTCGAAATCGTAGGACGGGCTGTAGTCGAAGGGCTGATCCATCTCGGCCGCCGTAAAAGGAAGGATCGCAATGCATTTCGGGGGCGATCGATGAAAGGCTTCGTGCACCTCGTAAGAGACCGGGTCGACAATGACGGCCTCAGGTGCGGCTGAGTCTTCGCCCTGCTTCACATAGGAAGGTGTGATACAGCCGGCGAGCAGAGGCAGAGCCAGCCCGAGAACGCCGCTCAGACGCATCCAGGGTCTCGCGACGGAAGACATATGGGCGGACCCGCGCCTGACGAAATCCAAGTCCGTGGTCGGCACGGGGACGCCAAGCGCTTTGTCGGTCGTTGGGGTGAATCGGGAGTTGGGCCGCCGGTTCATGCGATGTCATCCCCGGGTCGCATTTCATTATCCAAAAGTATTACATGAACTCTCAAAAGTGTAAACATACAACTCAACCCTTAATAAAAATTCCACACTCCAAATCTATAACTCTTCAGTTTAATATACTCCTAAATTGTTTCTAATCTTAAGGAATCTACTATAATTAAGGGTTTTCCCTAATTGATGGATCAATTCTTGTCGTTCTTTGAGAAATGAATCCAAAGGATGTGAACAAATAGTCGGTGGTTTCGATTGGATTTGTGATCAAAGCAACAGAGATCTCGAACCGAATTCGCGCGCGCAAGACACCCTCAAGTCCGATTCGGGACGAAGGGTGGATACGGGGAAGAAGCCCCCTGTCCACATTTCGCGGTCCGCTTGCGCGCTCGGTGTCGGGTGCCATATCTCTGGTGATCTCCATTGGTCGCTCGAACGCGATGAAGGGCGTCGCGTCGCCGCCGAGCGGGGCGCGAAGTCCGGTTGCCGACAAGGGACGAAAAGCATGGACTTCGAGAAGTATACCGAGCGCGCGCGCGGCTTTGTGCAAGCTGCGCAAACCTTGGCGCTCCGCAACAATCACCAGCAACTCACGCCGCTGCATCTTCTGAAAGTTCTTCTCGACGACAAGGATGGACTTTGCGCGGGCCTTATCGACGCGGCTGGCGGCGATGCTGCCCGCGCGAGGCAGGCCATGGAGGCCGAGCTGGGTAAGCTGCCCAGGGTCCAGGGCGCGGGCGCCGGCCAGGTTTACCTTGCGCCGGACATGGCCCGTCTGTTCGAACAGGCGCAACAGGTGGCGGAAAAAGCCGGCGACTCCTTTGTCACCGTCGAGCGCCTGCTGCTCGCGCTCACGCTTGCCGTGGGGACTCCCGCGGCCAAGGTCCTTGCCGATGCCGGCGTGACCGCGCAGAACCTCAACCGGGCCATCGAGGATCTGCGCAAGGGGAGAACCGCGACCAGCGCCAGCGCCGAGGACTCCTACGACGCTCTCAAAAAATACGCCCGCGACCTGACGACCGAGGCCGCCGATGGAAAGCTCGATCCCGTCGTCGGCCGGGACGAGGAGATTCGCCGAACCATTCAGGTCTTGGCCCGGCGCACCAAAAACAATCCGGTGCTGATCGGCGAGCCCGGCGTGGGCAAGACGGCCATTATCGACGGTCTGGCCCAGCGTATCGTCAAGGGCGACGTGCCCGAGCCCCTGAAGGACAAGCGACTGATGGTGCTGGATCTCGGAGCGCTCGTGGCGGGGGCCAAGTATCGCGGCGAGTTCGAGGAGCGACTGAAGGGCGTGTTGCAGGAGATCACCGCGGCGGCGGGGCAGATCATTCTCTTCATCGACGAGATGCACACCCTGGTCGGGGCCGGGGCGGCCGAGGGCAGCATGGATGCCTCCAATCTGCTCAAACCCGCGCTCGCCCGGGGCGACCTTCACTGCGTGGGCGCCACGACCCTCAACGAATATCGCAAGCATGTCGAAAAGGACGCGGCCCTCGCCCGACGCTTCCAGCCTGTCTTCGTCGCCGAGCCTACGGCCGAGGACTCGATTTCGATCCTCAGGGGCCTGCGCGAGAAGTACGAGCTGCATCACGGCGTTCGCATCCAGGACAGCGCGCTGGTCGCCGCCGCGACACTCTCCAACCGATACATCAGCGACCGTTTCTTGCCCGACAAGGCCATCGATCTGGTGGACGAGGCGGCCAGCCGCCTGCGCATGGAGATCGACTCCAAACCCGAGGAGATCGACGAACTCGACCGCAAAATCATTCAGTACAAGATCGAACGCGAAGCGCTCAAAAAAGAGAACGACGACGCCTCGCGGGAACGCCTGAAGAAATTGGAGAAAGAGCTCTCCCGACTCGAGGAGGACTCGACGCGTCTCACGGCGGAATGGCAGGGTGAAAAGGAGGCGTTGGCCGGGGCCACGAGGCTCAAGGAGGAGCTGGACCAGGCCCGCATCACCGTGGAACGGGCCATGCGCGAAGGCCGTTACGAGGAGGCAGGCAAGCTCCAGTACGAGGTCATTCCGGGCCTCGAGCGGCGGCTTGCCGAGGCCGAGGAGCACGACAACCACCGCATGCTCGAGGAAGCGGTGACACCCGAGCACATCGCCTCGGTCGTCTCGCGCTGGACGGGGGTGCCGGTCGAGAAGATGCTCGAGGGAGAGCGTGAAAAGCTCCTCAGCATGGAGGACAATCTTCGCAAGCGGGTGATCGGCCAGGACGAGGCGTTGACGGCGGTATCCCATGCCGTAAGGCGCGCGCGCGCGGGACTCCAGGATGCGGGGCGGCCGATCGGCTCCTTCCTGTTCCTCGGGCCGACGGGCGTTGGCAAGACCGAGCTCACAAAGGCTCTCGCCGAGTTCCTGTTCGACGACGAGCAGGCGATGGTTCGTGTCGATATGTCCGAGTATATGGAGAAGCACTCGGTGGCCCGGCTGATCGGCGCGCCTCCGGGCTATGTGGGCTATGACGAGGGGGGGGCGCTGACCGAGGCCGTCCGTCGTCGCCCCTATCAGGTCATTCTTTTCGACGAGATCGAGAAGGCCCATCCGGACGTGTTCAACGTGCTGCTTCAGGTGTTGGACGACGGCCGTCTGACCGATGGCCAGGGCCGCACCGTTGACTTTCGCAACACGCTGATCGTCCTGACCTCGAACCTGGGTGGCGATATCCTCGCCAATCAGGCGGAGGGGCATGACTCCACGGAGGTTCGCGACGAGGTCATGGGCGTCGTACGCGCCGCCTTTCGGCCGGAATTCCTGAACCGGATCGACGAGGTCATCCTTTTCCACCGGCTGTTCCGGGAGCATATGGACGGCATCGTCGAGATCCAGCTTGGCCACCTCCGCCAGTTGCTGGCCGAGCGCCAGATCGACCTTCGTCTCGATGGCGCGGCCATGGCCTGGCTGGCGGAGAAGGGGTATGACCCGGTTTATGGCGCCCGGCCGCTCAAGCGAGTCATTCAGCAGGCGCTCCAGAACCCGCTCGCCGGAATGATTCTCGAGGGCAAGGTGAAGGACGGAGACACGGTCGATGTCTCCGCCGGCGAGGGCGGGCTTGTTCTCAACGGCGTGCAGGCCGCGGCGGCCTGACGTTTACCGAGTCGGTTCCCGGTCAACCCCAGGGGCCGGGGCGGCCTCGCGGACTCCGTCGACTCCAGGGGCCGCGCCTCAGTGAGACGCCGGAGGGCAGGGGGCGCCTTGGCCGTCCCCGGGGGCCGTGGAAGAAACCGACGAGCAGCAGGCCGGCCAGGAAGCCGCCGATATGCGCCCACCAGGCGATGCCGCCGCCGGTCGCCGCGCCGAACTGAAGCTCGCCCGTACCCTGCCAGACCTGAAGGGCGAACCAGACGCCGGTGTAGATCAGCGCGGGGACCGAGAAGATCACGGGTATGATGATGATGGGAAAGACCAGGGTCACCTTGGCCCGCGGAAACAGTCGGCTGTATCCGCCGAGAAGCCCGGCGATGGCTCCGGACGCACCCAGCGCGGGCACGGTCGAATCGAGGTTGAAGGCAAGGTGTCCGATACTGCCAAAGGCGCCGCAGGCCAGATAGAAGAGCAGAAAGCGCCAGGGCTTGAGGCGGCCTTCGACCGGCAAGCCGAACAGCCACAACGTCCACATGTTGAAGATCAGGTGGAGAAAGCCGCCATGCATGAAGGTGTTGGTGATGAGCGGCCAGTAGTTGTAGGGATCGAGGCCCACATGCCGGGCTAGTTCGGGATTTGTCAGGACCGCCGGCACCAAGGCGTAGGTATAGATGAAGACCGTCTCCTGGGGCCCGGGAAGATCGAGCTGATAGAGGAACACCGCGATATTGGCGAGGATCAGCCCCATCGTCACGATCGGCATGGGCGCCGTCGGCGCGGTTGTCCGAAACGGAATCATGGGGTGAATTTAGGGTGCGGCCGCGATGTTGTCAGCCACCCCCGTCTCGGGTGGTATCGGCAGAGGCTGGGGCCGCCGTCTCCGGCGGCCCTTCGATTTGGGGTCAGTCCTGCAGGGGCAGGTTGATCTCGGTCAGCAGATCCTCGGACGGAACCTTGTCCGGAGCGTTCAGATAAACCTCCTGAGTCGGGCAGCCGCCGGTCTCGTAGCCGCTGTCGGCCAGCCAGGTGCCCATCAGCCAGTCATAGACGTTCTTGAGGCCGGAATAGGGCCCTTTGTGCACGGTGACTGCGAAGGTACCGCCAGGAAGCTCCTGCACGCCGATGTCGCCTTCCGGCAGGACCGGTTCGTCCAAGCTTATGCAGGCGTCGTAGCGGATCTTGTCCGGATCGGTGATATCCGGGTCGTCATAGCTGACGCCGATGAATTTGGTCTCGGCGCCGATCAGGCCTTTCGGACCAGCCCAGGCGCAAAGCCGTTCCCAGGCCGGGCCGACTTCTTCATAGGGCCCGGTATGGCGGACGAAGGCGACGGGCTGGGGTTTTTTCTCGGTGATGGTCACGTCCATGGCATGGTCTCCTCTCACGGGTTGGAAGTTGCGGATGCGACCGTCCGCCGAGAAATGGACGCCCGATTTGGTCCTTGGGCGTGGCGGTTTCCCGGCGGAACGGTAGGCGGAGGGAGAACAGCCGAAGGCGTTCTTGAAGGCGCGGCTGAAGGCTTCCAGCGCGTCGTATCCGGCATCCAAGGAAATATCGGTGACCCGCCGTCTGCCGTAGCGCAAATGAAACGCCGCCCGTTCCAGGCGCAGGCGGCGCACATGTTCGATCACCGTCTCGCCGACCATGCCGCGAAAGATACGGTGGAAATGATAGGGCGAGAAATGGGCGATGCCGGCCAGCCGCACGACATCCAGGTTCTGGTCGAGATGAGCCTGAATATGCGTCAGGACCTTGAGGATGCGGCGTTCGTAGTCAGCCGCCGTGGTCGGTTTCATCGGTGTCTCCTCCGTCCGCGTCGTTATCGCCCCAAGGTGGCGGCAAAGCTTGACTGGGGTTGCGCTTTTTGTGGTTTCGAACCAGATCGATGCGGTGAACGTCAACAGGCCCTAACCCGCAAGCGTGCGGATCACGCCCGCGATGGCCAGGCCGGTCAACAGCAGGATGGCAACATGCCGGTAGGTTTCCGGCCGCGAGCTGCTGAAACTCCGTTGGCCGAGGGCGATGCCGAGCGCCATGGGCAGGAGGAACAGGGCCGCCCGCCATAGCGTTTCCTCGGTCAATAGCCCGTTCAGCCTGAAAACCGCGGAGCCATAGACGGCGGTGATAAGCCCGATGAAGACGAGAGTCGCGCGCACCGCCGCCGCCGGTATGGGGGCGGACAGCAGAAACAACGCGTTGGGCTGTCCGCCGAACGAAGCGGCACCGTTGGCCGTTCCCGAAAAAACCCCGACCGCCAGCCCCCAGGGCGCGCTGGGATGGCGCTTCAACCGGAACCCCCGCCACAGCACGAGGCAGATGCCGAGCACGAAGATCGACAGCGCCAGCCGCATGACGGGCACCGGAAGAGTCAACAGCAGCCAGGCACCGATGGGCATGCCGATCGCCGACCCGGCCAGCAGCCACGTCGACAAGCGCCCGTCCACGTCGCGCCAGGAAGACGGCAGCATGCGCAGGCTGGCGGCGATTTCCAGCAGCATGGCGACCGGGACGACGCGCGACGGCGCCATGATCATGGACAACGCCAGCACGATGATGGCCGACATGCCGAACCCGGCGAAGCCGCGCACGACGCCGGCGATCAGAACCACGCAGACCGTCACTGCGAATTCAACCGGGGTCAGGCCGGCGGCCCCGAGGACTGCGCTCATTCCCGTGGATCCCTGCGTGTCGGTGGCTGTTTACGCGGCCATGGCCCGGGCCGGGTGGCAAACGAGATGGCGGTGTGGACGATGGCCGGGACGGAAAAGATGACCGGAAAGATGGAATTGGGGTGGATCGGGGGCACCTTGGCGTCGAGGCGTCAGTCCTCGCCGGCGATCATGATATCGAGGGCAAGCTCGGCGAACCGTTGATCCAATTCCTCCCGCCCCTTTTGAAAGCTCGCTAACTCCTCGCCCTTGAGACTGCGCCCGGACGGCATGCGGACGGTCATGGGATTCACCTGGCGGCCGCCGCGCAGGATTTCATAATGGAGATGCGGGCCGGTACTGCGGCCGGTGTTCCCGACATAGCCGATCACTTGGCCCTGCTTCACGCGTTTTCCCTTGCGCATTCCCTTGGCGTAGCGGCTCAGATGGGCGTAGGCGGTCGAGTATTCGGAGTTGTGACGGATGCGAATATAGTTGCCGAAGCTGCCATTGCGGCCGATCCGGTCGATGCTGCCGTCGCCGGCGGCGTAGATGGGGGTGCCGATGGGCGCCGCGAAATCGACCCCGCGATGCATGCGGTTGTATCCGAGGATCGGGTGCTTGCGATTGCCATAGCGCGAGGACAGCCGCGCCCCGTCGATGGGCGTGCGCATCAGGGCCTTGCGGGCGCTGCGCCCCTTCTCGTCGAAATAGTCGGCGAACCCGTCCTTGTCCTCAAACCGATAGATCGCCCGGCGGATGCCGCTCAGCGTCATCGCCGCGTACTGGATTTCGCCATTGTGCACGAGCGTGCCCGATTCGTCGTAGAAGACGTCATACATCAACTCGAACCGGTCGCCCGGCTGAAGGTCGCGCTGGAAGTCCACGTCCCAGGAGAAGGCCCGGATCAGGGCGATCAGAACGGGGGTAGGAATCCCGGCCTTGCTGCCGTCAAGAGACAGGTTGCTGCGGATTTCGCCCTCAGCGCGGGCGGCGGCGGCTACCAGCGGCTTTTCCTTTTCCTCGGCCGAGAAGTCCCCGGTCGCGGCGCGGGCCACCAGGATCTCCCGGGCGTAATCGACATCGAGCACGAAGCCGACGAAGCGGCCGGGATCCTCGCCGATCGGCGAGTCGCGTTCGAAATCGATCGACAGATCCTGGCCGATTTTGATCCGCCTGGGATCGAACAGCGGTTTCAGGGCGTCGATCGCGGCTATGGCCTCGCCCCGGGGGACGCCGGCGTCGGTCAGCATGCCCGCCAACGTGTCCCCGGATTTTGCGCTTACGGGGCGCGAGTGAAGCTGGTGGGCCGGCCCATCGGTCTCGGTGTCCGCGTCTTGGGGCGACGGCGTTGGCGGCGTCGTGTAGAGGGAAGCCGCGGCCGGCGTGCCCAGGCTGAATGGGCGCAACCGCAGCGTTCCGGACTCCCGGGTCTTCGGGTCCGCCGAGTCGTGGTCGATCGCTTCGGGTGTCGCATAAGTCTCGGGCGTCGCAAGGGCGACCCCCCAGAGGAGGGCGGTCCCCGCCAGGATTCCCCTCAAGAGCATAGACTTTTTATCCCCTCGTTTGCCTTCGTGGCCCGAGCCGACCGGGTTGCACGCATGGGCTCCACGAGACCACGGTTTGGGCCGTTTCTCGGCAAAATGTCGGAGCGGGGCGGGGCTGTCAAGGGCGTTCAGGATGATTCCTCCTTGAGAATCAAGGATATGCAAAAATGGCTTAAGGAAGGGTTGCCGGCGGCTGCCGCCGGCCGCCCCGGGGCCCATGGACTCGCCACGCCAAGGATCACGAGTAGGGATATGCCAAGCAGTCGGGCCGATGTCCCGGGCAGGTGCCCACCGGGTTGTTGCTGCGCCGCGTCTTTTTCTGTTTTTGTCTGTTTTTCAAGGTGTTGGGAGAGATCATCAAGAAGCAGGGGATGGCTGCAGCAAGGCGTCAAAAAACCGTAAGAAAGGCTTTGACAAGGGGGAGGGGAAGTCCCTATAAGACAGCCTCTCGCGAGGCGCTGGGCGTCGCCCTGGCACTCGCTCTTATGTTCTTTGACATTGTTGTTTTTTGGAAGGGATACGCGGGCGGCGGTTTGCTGCGTTTTGGCGTTGTATGGGTGTTTGTCCTGTGTATCTTATCTCTTT
>JANQJG010000050.1 GCA_028281785.1 Rhodospirillales bacterium | reverse complement strand
AGATACAGCGAGCCCAAGAGACCACGGACACCGATCTGGATCTGGTCCGCCGTTCCCTCATGGACGGCGTGCAGCTCACGCCGAGGAAGTTCAGCCGCTCAAGAACGGGCTAGAATCGCCTGCGCCAGCTGGCCGAGAACCAGCTGCTCGGGGCGCTGCCCTGCGTTGTTGCGTTGACCATCACGCTCAGCATCGATGCTGATCCAAGGTCGGCCTCAAAGCCGACGCCGCCTCGCGCCCAGAAATCATCGTCCGACGGAGCTGCCAGGTTGAATGCGCCAAGCCCCGTCACCTGGCCACTGGTTGCGCCGGGCGAGCTGCCAATCGGGTGCACGCCTTCCAGTGTTGCCGTCACGCGAAACCGGTCGGTGACCGGCACGCCCGCGTCGACACCGTAGCGCGCCAGCGTTTCCGATCCGCACTGATCGTTGAACGTGGCGGGGAACGGCCCTCCGCTTTCGGCGTAACCGTCGATGCATGCCCTCGACCAGGACAGTTCCGCAAAAGGTGACATGTGGGCAAATGCGTTGTCCCACTGCAGGCGGCCGCGAACGCCGAAGCCGGACACGTCCGTCGAGCCCGACGAGGCGACGACCAGGCCGCCATTGGCCAGATAGTTGCGGCCGATATCGGCGGTGCCCCGCGCGCCCGCGCCGGTCAGCACGGCCCACAGGCCGCTGTCGGCATTTCCGTACAGACGCGACATGGCCTCCAGCTTGGCGAACCAGCTATCGACCCGCGCCTGGCCGCCGAGTGCGGTGTTCTGCATCTGGCGGGAAGCGCCGAAGGCAGCGTTGAGCTGCACCGCGCCGAAATTGCGGCCGATGCCAAGCTCGCCGAGCCCAAAGCCGCCATCCTGGGCGCCATGGTCCGCGCGGCCCAGATCGCCCGTCGCCCAGAAGATCGAACCTTCGGGGTCGGCGCGCCGGTCGAGCGGCCGGCTGCCGGCACCGTTGAGCAGCGTATTGAAGTTGGACACGACTGCACTGCTTGTCGCACCCGCATCGGCGAGCGATTGGGAGAGATCGCCGATGGTGATCAGGCCAGGTTCGGGATCACCGCCACCGTTGCCGCCATCACCACCGTCGCCCCCGTTTCCGCCATCGCCGCCCCCAGACCCCGTATCGCCGCCGCCGGCGCCCCCGCCATTGTCACCGCCGCCGGAACCGCCCCCGCCGTCGCCAGAGCCACCGGAACCGCCCCCAGCTCCGCCGCCGCTGTCGCCCTCCGGCGCGCGGGCTATGAAGATGCCGCCATCGGTCAGATCGCCGACAACCACCGAACCGTTGGCATTGGTCGCGTTAGCGAACTGAGTGACGTCTGTGGTGATGGTCGCGCCGAGCCGGCGCAGCCAGTCCTCGACGGTCTCCATGCCGTTTTCGTCGGTATAGCGCATCGCCCGCATGGCGAATCCAGTATCGGGATCGGTGACCGCTCCGACGACGACGCTGCCGTCGTCGGACACGCCGAGGGCCTGCGAGCTGCCGCCGGCGACAAGCGCGCCGAGGCCCTCGCCATCCTGTGTCCCGACCCAGCGCACCGCTTGCAGGGGGCTGCCGAAGCCGCCGACATTGGCCGTGCCGACGATCACGGAACCATCGGCCGAGGCGGCATTGGCGACGGTGAACGTCGCCGTCGACAGGCCGGGAAGTCCGGCCATGCCGGTGCCCGAAGTCCATTTGAAGGCTTCGCCATTGAAGTTCGGAACGGTGGAGGTGCCGCCGATGATCGTCGTCCCGTCGGCCGAAATGCCGTTGACATCAATGCTGGTGCCCTGGGGAACCGAGCCGAGGCTGAGCAGTTCGCCAGCGGCCCAGCGCACCGCGAAGTTGGTGCCGGTGCTCCAATCGGTCCCGGCGCCGGCGATCACCGTGCCGTCGGCTGAGACGCCAAAGGCGCGCACATCGGTGAGCGTGGCCGAACCGTCCTGGAAGGTCTTGGTCAGAATCTGCTGCGAACCGCCGTCGGTCCAGACAAACGCCCGGTCATCGCCATCGGCCTGGAAGCCGACGATGGTATTGCCGTCATCGGTGACGCCGGTGGCGACGCCCTCGCCGATCGTTTCGAACGTACCCTCTGGCTGGGCGCCATGGGTCCAGCGGAAGGCCAGGCCTGACGGGCCATAGCCGCTGCCGACCACAACCCCGCCATCGGCCGTCACATCGTTGGCGTGAAAGGTGGTTCCGCCCGGAAAGGTCGCAAAATCCTGCGCGCCCGCCGAAGCCGAAACCCCCGCAAGCGCCGCCGCTGCGGCAAACCGTAAGGAAAAAGTTCGCGTCATCCCGTCACCCCAAGATTGGACCCAAGGCCTATCAACATCGGTTGCCACCGGGCGTCTGCCCCCTGAACAGGGGGTGACAGGGGGACAGGCGGCGCGCTTTACTTTCTTGGTCAACAAACCGTTGGGGGGAAGGACGAGCGCGCGTGAAACGAATACTCATCCTCGAAGACGTTGCGGAAACGCGCCGCTGGCTGGCTGCGATCGCGCGGCAGGCGTTTCCTGACGCCGAGATCGTCGAGGCAGAGAATTTGCGCACCGGCCGCGCGGCGGCGGCCACTTCACCCGATCTGGCGCTGATCGACCTGCGCCTGCCCGACGGCTCGGGTCTTGAACTCCTGAAGTTGCTGCGCGCCGAACATACCGACACGACTTGCGTCATCACCACCGTGATGGGTGACGACGCCGATGTCGTCGCCGCGCTTTCGCAAGGCGCCGAGGGGTATCTGTTGAAGGATCAGGACGATGCCATGCTGACGCACCAGTTGCGGCAGCTCAGCCTTGGGATACCGGCGCTGTCGCCGGTCATCGCCCGGCGCATCATGAACCATTTCCGCGACACCGGACCCGTCGCTCCCGAAGTGCAACTCACCAGGCGCGAGACGGATGTGCTGGCGTTGATCGCGCGCGGACTACGCAATGCGGAGGTCGCAACCGAACTCGGCCTAGCCGAGACCACCATCACCGGCTACATCAAGGACATCTACCGCAAGCTGGGCATCTCTTCGCGCGCCGAAGCATCCTGGTACGCCACACGCCTTGGGTTGCGTGCTTAAATGTTTGATCCCAGGTTTTTGATGGCGCGGTCCGGTGTGCCGTCAGCTTTCCGCAGCAGCAATCGCATGGGGCAAGCTGACCCGGATCGCCGTTCCGTGGCTGCCCGTGTCGACGGCGAATGCGCCTTCAAGGGTCTCGGCGCGCGTCTTCATGCTTTCAAGGCCGTGCCCCGGCGCGACCCGTACCGGATCAAAGCCCGCGCCGTCATCGGCAATGGAAAGGCACGTCGCCTCCGGCGTCAGGTCGATAGCGACGGTTACCATCGACGCAGTGGCGTGACGGATGATATTGCTCACCGCTTCGCGAATGATCGAACGCAGCGCGTGAACGATGGCCGGCGGCAGGTCTGTCGCTTCCGCACCGCTCATCGACCAGCGCACTTCAAGGCCTGCGGCTGACACGCGTTCGGCGGTTTCGTGGCGCAGTTCGGCGAGCGCTTCATCGGCTGTTCGTGGCGTGGCGCCTGACGCGTTGATGATGTCGCGCAGATCGGTAAGGGCTTCGCGGATCATGGCGTTCTTGCGTTCAGGTTCGCCTCCATGCAGCGCGCTGAGCAGCTTGGCGCCGATATTGTCATGCGTGTCGCGTGCGATGCGGGCGCGCTCCTGGGCAATGCCGTCCTCATGCGCCATCCGGCTTTTGTGGGCGTAGGACAGCATGCGGCACAGTTCGGCCGCCAGATCGACATCGCGGCGGTTGAACAGGCGCCGTCCGCAGTCTGCAAAACCAAGCTGGCGAGCTGTAACAACGCCACAGCCCGGAATTGTCAGATAGGCTCCGTGTTCGGTGATTGCCGGTTCGTCTCGCCCGGGCGCCGTCTCGACCGAAAGCGGCTCAAACGCATCACGCAGCAACCCCTCCCACATCGTGTCGCGTGATTCGTATTCGCCCGTAAGCGCGACGTCGACCACGGTATCGAAGAACCGGTGGCGCTCGGGAGCGGCGGGTATGATCCATCGGGCCAATATGTCGCGCAGCGGCAGATAGATGAGCGCCACTGCGGCAACGGCAATCCCGAACGCGGGCAGATAGTCGAGTGCGATAACCGTCACCAACGTGAAGTCAATCGCCAGAAAGATCAGAACGATCGCAACGTAGGAAAGGACGCGGGACATCCAGCGGTCGAGATCGAACAGGCGGTAGCGCAGGACGGACAGCGCGATGCCGGAATAGACGATCAGCCCCAGCGGGTAGGCCAACACCTGCGTTGCCAGATTGGGCCGCCCGGTCACCGTCGGGAACCAATAGACAGCCAGATAGATGCCAATGGCGACAACCAGCGCCAGTATGATCCAACGCAGCGCCGATCGGCGAACCGGATCGCCCGCCGCCCGCCAATATTGAACGCACACCGCGACAACGGCCGCCACGGCGAGAAGGCCCACCAGCCCATAGCGAAGCGTGACCGGATCGCCGATGTCGGCACGAAGAACATCGATCAGCCAGGCGCCAAGGCAGAACGCGACGATCAGAACCGGAACGAACGCAGGAACCAGCCGGGCGGGATGGACCAGAAACAAGACGAACAGCATGGCTGCGAAAATCAGCGACCCGAAGTGATTGATCGCGCCGAGGACGCGGAACAGAGATTCAGGCAGAGCCAGTTCCCGCGTCAGATAGATGGCGGACGGATGGGCCGACATGACCAGAACGACACTGCCGATGCCCAATATCCACGCACCGGTGACGCCGGGTCGCAACGTCCAGACCGAAACGCCGATCAGAACGCTGACGATGCCGACGGAGAGTTGAACCCAGAAACCCACCGGCAGATCGGCAAGCGGCCGCGCCGGCGTGGGCGTCAGCGTTATCGTCGTGCCATCTGCGAGCGAAAGACGGACGCGAGCGGAAGTGAGGATGTCGGCGATGGCGCCCTGGCGCTCGTAGAAGCGCTCGAATTCCGCGTAGCTCTGAACGACGGCGTCCGGTTCCTCGGCGATGTCGATAGCCGTCAGCGCGAAGCTCGCTCCACCATGGGCGCTGATGCGCTCGATGACGGCTCCCGGCTCGATCGCATTTGCAGGCCCCGAAGGCGATACGGTAACAACCCGCAGGCCCCGCTGCGGCCCGTCCGCGGACAGTTGCAGTCCCAGCCACGGCTGACTGACGGCCACCGCCGTGGTCATCGCCGCCATGGCGAGGGCCGCCAACACGGACGCCAGAATGACCAGAACCGGGGTCGGCCGAAACGTCACTTATGGGTTCCTAGTCTGCTCAGCATCAATGTCAGTCAACGAACCTTTTGCCCGGCTGGCAACATGCATCAGCCCCCTGTTTCATGGGGTTGAACTGGCGTTCATGGGATCGGAGACGGTCGAAATCGTGGCCCCTCTCGGTATTCGCTTCGCGATTGCCCGACGTGCAGTGGGACAAGGGGTATTACAAGGGTGAGCAGATCGTCGCGTGTGTCACCTAGTGCATCGCCGTCGCTGTGGCCAAACCGATGACGTCAGCTGCCAGCGCCAAAGGGTGCTTTGATCGTGTCGACTTGGCTATGATGCCGACTGGGATGGCGCTGCATGTGCTCGCCTACTACTTCACGCGGGTGATGGCGATCATCGGCATCCCCGCCATGTCAAAGCCATGGCTGCCTAGATATCTGTACCAGAACACCGCCCTCGGCACAAAGCCGGTCTGAACGAGCCAACTGCCCCGAGAAAATCGGCCCTGAGATGGCCATAGTACGACAAATCGTCAAAACCCACCCAATCCGACAGACCAGTCAAGTCAACCAGGTAACCGGCGCGCTTCTACACAGCCTCTCCGCAAATCCGCTTTGCGTTCACGTCCGCTCTGCCATCACGTGCCGACCTGCCGCCGACTCCATGACCCCTAGGTCGGACTCGGGCCGAATGTTTGCGTCGGCGGCCGTTTCAGCCCTTCGACCAAACCACGACGTTCAACGAATGGCACTCATTTGATGCGATAGTGAAGCTTCTCCCGCGGCGGCGGCACCATCGAAAAAATGTCGTCATCAGCCGCACGCTCTACTCGGAACAGTTGGCCGCTTCCCGCAGGACCAAGCGCCCAGAACAAGGCCAGCATGATCGACGAATGCCAACAACCTTTCGGCAGGCGTTTTTCACCGCTGGTTTTTGCGGCTCCTGATCGAAGGCCGGCCTGCGCTGAAACTCTGCATCTCGTTGATGAGCCTGCCCGTCTCTGCGCCAACGCAAAAAGGTCAAGATGCTCCTCGCCCACCTCAAACGCATACTGAAGCTCGATCGTCTCCGCCTCAGAGGACCGAATGGCGCCCGAGACGAGTTCCTCCTCGCCGCCACCGCCCAGAACCTCCGAAAACTCGCAAAGCTGGTCCCCAGCCCCGTCTGAGAGATGACCGGTGGTCTGAGCCCTTTGGCTCCCTCGTTCATTTGGCGAGTCGTTGAGTTGAATAGTCGATCGTTTCGGGTTTGACGAGCGCGCCAAGTTCGAGGACACGGCGCGCGATCGCCGGTGATTGACTGTTCAATGCCGAATGCGGCCGGACGGTGCTGTAGTCGTAACGCCAGCGGGCCAGCTTTCTCCGGGCGTCGGCCAGGCTGGTGAACACCTCTTCGTTCAAGAGCTCGTCGCGCAAGCGTGCGTTGAACGCCTCGATGAGAGCATTCTGGGTGGGCTTGCCGGGCGCGATGTAATGCCAGTTGACGCCGGTTGCGTGATGATGAGGAGCGTGCGGTGCTGATCGATTATCTTGCTTACAACCCGAGCGCGGGCGATCTTATTCGGGGAACGGGCTTGCCCGGCCGGGTAAGCGCGGCGGCGCGCGTGTGATCTATTCTATCACAGCCCGGAGATGCCGCTCTTCGCCTTGACAGCCTTCGCCAAGACTCGGCAACCATCACATCCGCACGCTCTCCATTGTCGGCTTCCCGTCCTCGACCTTCCCCCGCATTCTGGATGAGCTGAACCGGCTCGCCTTTCCCTATCGATGGTCCACCCGCGCCATCCTGCTCGACAAGAGTGACGCCACGCGGGTTCTGACAAAAATCCGCCGGCAATGGTTCGCCAAGCGGAAGTCAGTCGCGGCCATCCTGAAGGAGGTCATGACCAACGAGGCGGCCGTATCGCGCGTGCTGTGCGGGAACCCGAAGCTCCTGCTTCTGGATGAGCCTTCGGAAGGCACTCAGCCAAATATCGTACAGGAGATCGGCAGCTTCATTCGTGAGTTGGTCGAAAGCCGCGATATCTCAGTTCTTATAGTCGAGCAGAACCTCGAACTGATCGGCTCCTCGTCGCCGATCGGTTCGAAATCATGGTCAAGGGTGAGCTGGTTCGCTACAGGCCAAAGAGTGAGCTCGGAAATGAGGAAATGCTCAATAAACATTTGTCCGTGTGAGCAACCGATCATAGCCAACCGACAGGGAGGATGGAGAATCTCAAAGGGCAACTTAACCCGGCGGCAAACGCTTGCGACTCTAGGGAAGGGGCAGCCCTTGCCGGTGTCGCAACCCTTGGAATGCCGGCCATCGTGCGCGCTCAAGGCGGTCCAATGAAGCTCGGATTTCTTTCGGGTCTGACAGATCTTGAGACGATTCTCGGCGAGACCCAGTTGAACTGCTTCAAGTTGGCTGTTCGACGCGCCTCAAGGCACCGTTAGCTTCGCCGCCAACAATGTGGCCAGATCGGGTCGATCAGAATACCGTCTGCCTGCTGTGGAACTGTCGGGCTCAAGCCTAGCCACGGCGCTTTGCCCATGGGCGGAATATTTCCGCTTGTTCAATCGCTCGACCATGTGGGCCCCATGGCAAAGAATGTCGGCGATACGCATCTGATCTGGGCTGCTATCTCGGGGCAGCAAATGCAGTCAGGCGGGAATGCTCCGCGTCGCGTAGGATTTGATCCCGGATGGTTGGCAGAGGCCGATGACGATATCGGGAACGCCGTTTTAGGCGCCTTCGACCAGATGGAGGTCATCCGGCATCGAGGTGAAAGAAACTAAGCTGCCCGATCTGGATGACATCGCGTCCACGCATGGAACGATGTTCATCGTCGAAGCCTTGAAATACCATATGAGCGAACATGGGGCGTTCCGGAAACTATATCCGGACATTGCGCAGGAATGGTTCAAGATCGCCGAAATCACCCCTGCTGAAGAATACTGGCAGGCTGTTGCAAGGCGTCAGGATTACGCCAAGCTAATAGACGGCGATCTTCAAGCGGTAGATTTTATTCTGAGCCCGACCTTGTTTGTCGGAGAGATCAACAAGCGCGCGGACAGCATAAGGGTCGGCAATCAGGATCTTGAGTTTACCATCGCCATGGTCCGCGCGACATCGCTCTTTGATCACACCGGACATCCAGCCCTGGCGCTGCCCATATCCGGAGATTCAAAGCCATTGCCCCCGAGCCTGCAGGTCATAGGCAAAAACGGCGGTGAGGCTGATGTCCTTAAATTTGGTCAATGGATAGAGGCATCCTTCAAATCAATGTGTTACGGCGGGTCGCGATAATCGAGTGGGAATGACTGCTTTCGGTAGCTATCGGCGACAATCGAAGCGCATTCAGCTCACTGAACGTGTGCGCAACTCGACTGTGAACGTGGGAGAAATTGGTCGGGGGGATCGGCGGTAGCGGACCTCCGCTACCATCGTTCCCTTGTGTCCATACCGGAGAGATAGGTAACAGATTGTTCCTAAGACATAGGTGATAGCCTGGTGCCGAACGGGCTGTCGATGTGACGGTGGTTCGGCGTTCTGCTATCGCGAGGGACATTGACACCGGGCAGCGAGTTGGTGGCAGATGACATTGCTACCGACACAGCTGTTCTTCGGATGTGGAATGACCCTCCCTTTCGGCGCGGAGCATAGAACGAAGCTGGCGCCCTGGATCGGGCCGCAGCATTTATCAGATGACGCGATCGCCGCGGCGGCGGAGCGGTATCGGGGGACCCCGGACCGTTTCATCGTCCTCGATGATTTTCTGGCGCCGACTCGGCTCGCAGCCATTCGCCGTTTGGTGCTTGCCGAGGGGATCATGGAGCCGGCCCACAAGGTCTACGGGCTACGCGGCTTCGTCGATCAGGACACGTTCGAGGAAGCGCCGGAGGACAAGCGCTTTTTGACGGAGCGGATCTACCGGTCGCCTAAACCGGAGCACGCTTTCGGCGAGCCGGCCTTGATGGATCTGAGCTTCCGGCGGATGTTGCGATCGGCACACTTCCACGCATTGCTGCGCGCGGTGACCGGAAGCCCCGTCGTCAGCACCGGTCTCATCAATCTGAAGTGGCTCGATCGCGGCCATTTTCTCAAACGCCATGGCGACGACTCTCCGGGACGGCTCGCCTGCATGGTTCTTTACGTGCATGAGGGGTGGCGGCCTGAATATCGCGGCCGTTTCATCATGCATTGTCGCGACGGGCGTCGGGAAATTGTCGAGCCCCTGACCAATCGTCTGATCCTGTTCGATCCGTTCGCCGGCACGGAGCATGAAGTCGAACCTATGGCCGAGGACATGGGTGAGTGGGTCCGCATCAATTACTCTGTCTGGTTCTACGAGCAGCAGAGCGAGGCGGATTAAAGGTAGCCGAGGCGGGTCATCATGGGCCGTTGCGTTGCGACAATCCTGTCGACCTGCTCGCTCGTCAGCGTCTCGACCCATTCGCCGACGCGTCCTCCCCTGAAAAAGCGCGTGGCTTCGGGGCTCTTCTCGATAAACCCGAACTGCCGCTCCTGCTCCTGGAGGCGGTCAAAGCGGCAGCCTTCTACCGCCCGAGCAATATCGTCGTCGCCGGCCGTCAAGCCGACATGGGAGATGATGTGGCGAAGATTTTGGATGGGTTCGGCGGACATGTCCTCGTAACGAACAACGAGAAGGTCCGGCGATGCATCTATCCAGCTTTCGACATTGTCGTTCCAGGTCCCGATAGCAAGGGGAAGCCGCTCTCCGGGGCTGCGCGCGCTCAGCTTGCTGCCATAGAGGGGATCGGCCATGGTTTTGATCGCCCAATCCACGTCGCGAGCGTTGTGATGCGCAAAGGATATGGCCACATCGCGCGGGTCGCGCACGACATAGATCGACTTCGAAACAATGTCGGAGGGGAGCATCCACTCTCCAGATGGCGTCTTCTTGAACTGGCTATGCGTCTTCACCAAAGCCCATGGCTGGTCTTCCGCTGCCAGGGATCGATAAATCGACGGGATAAGGTCAAGCACGGCATCGGCCGAGAGCGCGTAGGAGTACAGTCCGGTGACGTCATCAAACCAGCTCCGCGCCCTGAGGTTCCATCCGGGGGTGTCAATGCTGTTGATATCGACGTCCCCTGTCTCACTGAGGAGCCCGGTAAGGAGGAGTCGTATCCATGTGCTTCCGGATTTCGGATACGACGCCAATATATGGATGGCGCTCATCTCGGTGCATCCAGGTTCCGCAACAGCCAGTCCGCGGTCTCATGGATCGCTTCCAGGTTCTTGGCCCTTTTAATCGTTCCCACGCATATGCTTGCGGCGAGCGTCGCGGCATCAGCATGCTTGCGCGAAGAAAGCTGCATCTTCGCGACGATCCTTGGTCGGTAGATGTTTTTGGAGACGACGCGAAGAGCCTGTTGGCCCTGATTGAACGCCACGGCATTTGTTTGGCCGGGGTTGGCTTTCTCCAGTTGAAATAGGTGCGTGACTGGCGCCGGCGAAAGGCAGATGTCGAATTCGACATGATATTTGTTCAGGCTCAGAAGTTCTTTGTCTTTCGGCTCCATGTCGAACATGTCCAGGACATCGGGCCAGAGCTTCACACACGACATGGACGGCAGGATGATCGGGCTGTCTTCTTTCGAAGTGTCGATCACGCTGATGTCGTCGGATATGATTTGCCCGCCCATGTTGGCAAGGCTCGCCGCCATCGTGGATTTGCCCGCACCCGACGGCCCGCAGAAAAGAAGCGTATGCTTGCCAAAGCGAGCGGCGCTGGCGTGCATCACCATCAAGCCGCGTTGATGCAGAATGAGGCTGAAGACCGTGCCCAATATGAACGTTCGAACACGCGCGTCGTTCTCGTCGATGTGCGCCTCGATCCGGACCTCACCGGGCCACGTCACGAGATAGCGGGCAATCCCTGGGGCGCGGAGGAGAAAGAACTGCTGATGGCAGACCTCATAGGTCGGCATGCGGATCTCGGCATGCGGAAGGGTCTCCGGCACGTCTCCCGTCGTGAGGGCGATATCCGGCTCGCGTTCGACCGTGGCGCCGTCGATCTTTGTCAGCTCAGGAAGTCGGATCTCGGACGAGACAGTAAGCCCATAGTAAAGATATCGATAAGTCAAGCTGACGTCCTATTCATCGATCCCATCAAGCCGGTTGCTTGAATCGCCTTGCAGGCCGTCAGGCAGCATCCCTTTGTTCACGCCTTGCCGGACATTGGCGCCACGATCAACATGCGATTGAGATACATATACCGCTTACGCACGACATGAAGATAATAGGATCATTCCTGTTTCTCGATCGGTTCCGCTTCGGGTCGCCGCACCGATCGGAAGCCCCTCCAAGTCTGGGATCTCCGGCTTGGACGTTCCAAAAGACAGCGAACCGGCGAACACGACGGTTCGGGGGAACACGAACTCCAACTGACGACGATCTCGAACGCCCAACATTCGAGCCTGGACGGGCTCACACCACATCAATTTGCAACCGGCTCCAAACAGACCACAACGGGAACAGAGCTAACTTATGAACGCGAGCAACTAGCCGAGCAGGTCAGCTGCGATACCATTTCTCGCGCCGCCCTTGAGAAGCGCAAGCACTTGCTTTTACATGACACCTTGGCATGTCATGTCGCTGACCCCGGAAAGAAATGACGGTGACCGCTTTCTGGCGTGGCGATACGGCCGGCGTCTGTGTGTTTCATGCGTCCAAGTGTAAAGGCTGCGTGGTGCGGCGGTTCGTCTGGATCTCGGTGTCGATGAGAAAGTAAACGGCTCCGAGGGTCGCGACCGGCATGTCTTAGACAGATCGAGGGTGGGTGATGGAAATTTCAAATGAAGCTGTGCTTCGCATTGCGGAGGACATGGTTCACACGGAAGTCGACGACGATATCATCGTAATGAATGTTAACACTCAGAACTATTTTGAGATCGTGGGAAGCGGAGCATCAATTTGGCGATCCATGTCGGCTCCGATCCGATACGGGGAATTGGTCGAGCGGACAATCAAAGATCATGAGGAGAGTCCGGAAGTGATTCGCGCGGAGGTTGCCTCGTTCCTGTCTGAACTGGTGGACCTGGGTATCGTTGAAGTGGAGTAAGATGGTCGTCCGGCGATCCAAACTTGGATCTTTCGTGGAACTAGTCGGCGGGTTCTGGAAACGAAGGCTCGGAGCAGGCTGTGAACGGCACGTCCGATTGGTCGCTGTGCGGATTGCGGGTACGGAGTGAAACCCCGCTTCCGGAGGCCCTACCTTGGTCCGACCCGGCGGAATCAGAGGTAGACGTGACAATCCGCGTCGGTGAGGTTCCCGAGGAGCTTCTCGACGCGGAGCACACGGAACGCGTGGCGATGATCGCGCGAGACGGCACCTATCTCTTCCAGCTTCCGCGCGTCGGCAGATACCTGGTTCGTTCAGGCTGCGAGATCGTTGTTCAACCCACTGGCGCGGCGGGAGAACCGGACGTGCGAACGTTCATCTACACCAACTGCCTTTCGGCATTGGTGCTTCAGCGCGGATTGATCCCACTGCACGGTGCCGTTGCGAAGGTGTTCGGGCACACCGTCGCAATCGTGGGGCATCCCGGGGAAGGGAAGTCGACGCTCGCTGCCACGTTGGCGATGCGTGGCCATTCTTTCCTTGCTGAGGACGTATGCGTCCTCGATCCCTCCGACGACGGATCGCTCCCGGCAGTGATCCCCACTCATCCGAATATCCGGCTTTGGGAAAGTGCCCTGGACAATCTGGACATTGATGCCAGCACTTTGGTTCGGAGCAGGCGCAACATGCGCAAGTACCATCTCTTTCGCCCGAACTGGTTTCACGATCGGCCTGAGCGGCTATCGGCCGTCATTCGAATTCAGGAAGCAAGGGAGACCGTCGCCTCGGAGGGCATGGCGAGGATGAAGGGCTCGGAACAACTGGACGCGATCGCGGAACAGCTTTTGAGGCCGAAGCTCGCGGAGATTCTCGGATTGGAGGGCCGAACTTTGGCTTTGGCAATGCGCCTCGCTCAGGAAAAACGGGTCTTCAATCTCGGCATCGTCCGCAACGGCGCTCGCCTAGACGTACCCGCGGCGGCGATAGAGGCTTTGTGTTCCGAGCTGTGACTGCGTCGGATTCGGCATGGTCCGGCGGTTTGATATGGATCGCCTCATATCCCAAGTCGGGCAGCACGTGGATGCGGATGGCGATCGCGGCGGCGCTTTCCGGCGGGGCGCTGGAGGATCTCGGGCAAGTCGGCAAATACGGTTACGGCAGTGCGGCGCGCCGAAGACTTGAGAATTTCGTCGATGTCAATTTGTCGGATCTGGTTCCCGACGAGGTCGACGCGCTTCGCGCGGCCATTCTGCGCGACATCGCGAGACATATCGATCGGCCCTTGATGCTGAAGGCCCATGATCAAAGGCGCACGCCGGGCGGCGTCGACCTCGTGTCACCGGAGGGCGTCCGTCTTGTCCTCCACCTGGTCCGCGATCCGCGCGATATCGCAATTTCACTGGCGCATCACTTGGGCGTAAGCGTCGACAAGGCGATCGAAACGCTGGCGGATCCGGCCTACAGATTGGGAGGCGGACCGACGTGGATATCCTGGCAGGTCGAACAATGGGTCGGCTCCTGGTCGGCGCATTGCAGGAGTTGGATGGGCGATGCGGACATCCCCTGCCTACGGCTCCGCTACGAGGATCGATTGCTCGATCCAATCGGGTCGTTGGAAACGGCGATGCTGGCGGCGGGACTGGATGTGTCGCGTGACCTTGTCGAGAGAAGTGTTCAAGCGACGACATTCGAACGGCTCCGAGAGTTGGAGCTGACGATGGGTTTCGCCGAGAAGCCGCCAACAAGGATGACTCGGCCGTTCTTCGGCGTGGGGCGCGCCGGGACTTGGCAGGAGGAACTGACGCCATCGCAAGTCGCCCGGATTGAGGCGGACCATGGAGAGATGATGCGCGGCCTGGGCTATCTCTAGTCGTCGGCCGTTCTCTCGTACTCGTACCACAGCGTCAGCGCGGTTCGTCTGACTTTGTCCGGCGGCCCGCTTCCAACGAGTTCCGTCACCTCATGCAATGCGTCCGAGCGAAACGCCAATGCCATGCCCGCTTGGGGTCGGACGCGTGTTAAGCCGTTTCCGGTGCGGTCGTGAATGAGCAGGTCTCCGCCGGAGAAGCGTTCTTCATCAATCCAGACATAGTTGATGATGGAAAGCACCCTACGGCCGCCGCGTTTTCCCGCCCGGCCCGTATCGCGATGCGCCGTATACCCGTCGCCGATCCGGTAATCGATGAGCGCGTGACCGCCCAGGACAATGTCCGGCGGTTCAGCGAACAGTAGGTCCGCCGTCTTTCGCGCGAAGGGGGCGCAGTGGTCGTCAATCTGACGTTGAAGAGCCTCTGGAATAGGGCGAATCATCGCCCGGCGTGCCGACGGTGTATAGGTTTGGCGCGACCCGACCCGGCCGGTCTTCCAGCCATCGGTTCCCGTGCGGTCGGAACGCAGCGCATCCAGGACGCTCACGGGCAGAGGTGAGGGGACAAAGACGAAGGGTTCCACGACCCCTTCTGACAGACCAGCCACCGCCCGGGGCTGGCCGGCCAGCAACTCGGCGATCGCCGCGCAATGGCCGAAACCCGGTTCGGCCCGCTCCGCACGGGCATACCATTGCTGCGCCGAGGCAAGATCACCGAGTGAGCGTTCGATGTCGCCGAGCCGTGACATCAACGATGCGGAATTCGGCGATTCTTCGAGCTTGCGCTTTGTCAGCACCCTTGCCTGCGAGAGCAGGTCCGTCTCCGCCAGTCTGGCGACCTTGGAGGATACGAGCTTCGGATTGCCTCCAGGCGGTTGCGCTTCGCCGGCCTGCGTCATCTGTTTCCGCCTTCGGCCCAGCGGATAAAACGACCCATCAGAAGCGTCTGTTGGATCGGGCGCCCATATCCCGCGCGATTAAACCCTTGTGGATCATCGTCCTTGGGCCACGCCTCCAGAAGTTTCCGAACGCGTGGAAGATCAATCAATTCCCTCGCCAATGACGAGTCTTTGATGGCTTCGAAGGAATCGAGGAGGTGCTGTCTGTTGGCCTTCAGATACGCGACCCGATCGCCACCTTGGCGATAGTGCTTCCGGACCCGGAGCGACTCTTTGGGCAGGGCTTCGCGCAACACGCGCTCGCCAAGCCAGCGGGTGCGTCCCCCCTTCAGGTGCTGGTCCAGGGGGATCGACAGGCAAAACTGCATCAGATCCGGATCAAACAGAGCCGGACGATGATCCACACCATGAAGACGGCGATGGGCCGCGCGGACGTCGGCGACATCGCCACGGCTGATGTAGTATTTCTCGGCCATCGACAGGCGCGCGTCCGTATGTGCCTCCCAATACCGGGGCGCGCCAAGCGCACTCTGCCAAGTGTCTATTCCGAATTGCTTGTTCGCATCCATCGAAAGGAGCGTATTGAGCCGAAGCCACGGAACTGCCCTCCGCCCGCGTACCCATTGTGCGAGCGTGCGCAGCCAATCGGGTGTGAACGGACGGACCACATAACGCCACACCCCTGTTGTCATGCGCGGCCAAAAAGCCGGAGATGCGTCTGGCGGGATCAGGAAGGCTTCTCGCGCGACCTTGGCCACCTTGCCCTGGCGAAGCCACGTGCACAGCGCCCGGAGGCCGTCATACGAAAAATTGTTGTCGCCGCCGTTTCCGTTCAGGAGGACAGTCCCGCCAAGATTGCGCGTGGCTTCCATCGCCGCCACATACGAGGGGAAGGCGTCGGCGTTTCGAATGGGAACGCCGGAGGCAAGGAACCATCTCTCCGGCGTGGTCCACATGTCGTCCGCCCGAAGCGGGGACTTGAGAACATGGTGCTCCACGCCCAGCCAGCGCGCCGCGTGCCGGGAGGCTGCCGGGCCTTCATCCACTGGAGGGGCGCCGGATTGCCGCTCGTCATCGGCGGGCGCGAGCGTGAAGGCATGCACGGGGCGCCCGTTCGCCTGCCGGCTCGCGCTCCAGACCACCGACGCAGAGTCGAAACCGGAGCTCAGCGTAGAGGCGATCGGCCCCTGTTCCGGCATCGCGGCAAGAACGGCACGGTCGATCAGCTCTCTGGCGGCGTCGACATAGTCGTCATCCTTCGCCAGGGTCACGCGCTTGGACGGGTCCAGGCGCCAATAGCGATCGGAGCGGACGCTGCCGCCTGACTCTATTGTCAGGATCGTGGCCCAGGGCACGCGGCGGATCGCGCGGTACGGCGTCTCCGCATCGAAGTAGATGTACTCCGCCACAATCCCGGCGAGATAGCGCGGGTCGAGGTCCCTCGGAACGTCGGGGCTTGCGAGCAGATCCGGCAGGGACGAGCCGATGGATATCACGCCGTCCGACACACAATAATAGGCGGCGCGATGGCCGACGCGATCCGTGACCACCGTCACCGACCGGTCTTCGCGATCGAAGACGACGAACGCGTACCATCCGTGAAGCCGCTCGACCGCGCCGCGGCCCCATTTCTCCCATGCCCGTGTCACGAGCGTCGAATCGGCGGTCTCCGCTAAATCGGGGGTCGGCAACCCGAGGGCTTGGGCGAAGTCGCGCCGTCGCGTGAGATAGATGTCCCCCGCCAATACAAACCGACCGTCCCCGCCAAGCAGCGGCTGGTCATCCCATTGATCGGCCTGCCGTGTTTGGTGGAGGCCGTGCGTCAGCTCCCATCCGTCGCCGCGCCAACGCCGCAAGTCTCGGGACACATCCGCCCGGCCCCGCAGCGACAGTCTCCTGCCTGCTCCATCAGCGGCGTTTGACAGCAGGAACATTTCGAACGCCGAGGCTGATCCCTTACGGATTTTGCCCGAACGTTCCGTCCGTCGGACCAGAAAAAATGAAGTTTGTATCCTTGGCGATCGTGATCGCCCGGACACCCGGAGTCGACCATTTCAGCCGCTCCGTCTTGGCGTCCAGGTCTTGCTTCACGTCAGCCTCTTGTTCTGGTGAAAGGTCGTCTTCCCGTTCCATCTTGGCCCTCCTCGCACAACCTCAAAGCGACACTAAAGTGCTATTTCGGTTGCTGGTAATCGGCAGGATGGTGATCCACAGGATTCAAGTATCGGATCGGTTGAATCTAATTCGAACAACAACCTGTGTTGCTCAGAGTCTGTAGCCCACGTCCCGCAAGCCGATTGACATGATGGTCCAGAGTTGTTGGGTGAGCTTGGTCATTAGAAAGCTATAGCATCAGGCGATCGGGATGAATCGCCGACATAATGGGCCGGGCCGCAGAATGACCCATTCATCGAACGGTCGCATCGTCGTGATCGGAGCCGGACTCACGGCTATCTCCCACCTGACCATTGAGGCGCTTTCCCATGTGCGCCACTGCGACGTCGTCTACCATTACGGTCCCGACACATCCCACGCCTTTCTTCGGCGCCACAACCGTAACGTTATCGATGTGCATGCCCTTTTAGAAGAGGAGAAGCTGAGGCGGTACAGCTATGTTCAGATGGCGGAACTGGCGTTGGAGGATGCGAGGGCCGGCGCGCGCGTCGGCTTCGTGTTTCAGGGTCACCCGGCGCTCCTGAACTTCGCGGTTGCCCGCATGGTTGAACGGGCGGAGATTGAGGAGATTAGCGTCACGCTTGTTCCCGGCGTCAGTTCTGCGGACGCGCTGATCGCCGATTTCAAGCTGAACGTCGATGAGATCGGATGCCAGATCGTCAAGGCGCACGCTCTGCTGACACGACGGCTGACCGTGCTTCTTGAAGCGCACGTCATCGTTCTGATGGGAGGCGGGCTTGGTGACCCGACCGGCGCCACCAATCTCGCTGCAGGTGACACGAAGCCGCGTCTCCTCTTTCGACGCCTTGTCGACTGGTACGGACCCGACCACGAGGCGTTCCTGTATTGGGGGCGGGTGGCGCCGACCGACATCGCGAAAGCGCTCCGGATCAGCCTTGCCAGCGCGGCATCCGATCCGCGGATCGATCGGCTCCCGCCACATTGGACGCTTTACGTTCCTCCAAAAATGCAGCCGCCGCAATTGATCGAGGAGTTCGAGGCGCTTGGGCTTCTGCGATATGCCAAGTCCAATCAACCGCACGACCGTACCGTTTCCGGCTACGGCCAACTAGATTTAGAAGCGATCGAAGGCCTCCCGGAAAGACGAAGTGCCCTGCGGGAGCGACAGCCCGATACGAGCGATGCAAACCTGAAGATCAATATCAGGGCCGCAGAGGATCCCGGCTTCATCGAGCAAGCCTCATGGCTCTCGATCGATAGGAACAATTTCGAGAACGCGGAATTCAATCAAATCTATATCGGCGACGATGTTGATCTGTTTTGCGAATAGGCCGAACGTGAATGGGCAAAGTCTTCGATAAGGGTCAACGATGGGATGGTGTTGAACGCCGTCCCGACTAGAATCCCCCGAATGTTCGGTTCGAGCGTCTTGCGGGCAGCAGATGGTGGAAGAGATGGAGTCCCCGGAAATCCTGGCATCGGCTCTGCCATTCGGGGGCACGCCTCCGCAGGAGCTCGATCACTGGCCCAAGATGACGAAGTGGGCTGGCCGCCGGTTCGGTGCGATCAAGCTGCGCGCCGCGGCGACGAATAACGAATCGGAATCGCGCCGGTTGCTCGCGCTGTGTGCAGAGATCGATTCACGCCATCGCGATTGGAGAGCCAGGTTCTTCGAGGACCTGGAAACCTGCTCTTGGGTGCAAATCTTCAGCGAGGGCAAGTGGAGAAGCAAAACAAACCCGATTGAGCGGCTTCAATTTCTGATCGATAGAGTACCCGCTGCCTATAGTGCGGCCGGCACTCCGAACATCAAAGCACCGCGTGTTATCAGCACGACATCGCCCAGACATTCCGGCGACGTTTTTCCCGTCAGAGCGCCGGACGCTCCGCTTCCTCTGGCGCCTGTCAAACAAAGATCATCATTTGAGGAAAATTTCGCAATCATCTTGCGTGAGCTGGAAAAATGCTGGCCGGAAATGTCGGACGTGGTGGCTCATCACATCAAGGCCGTCTCTATCGTGACGGACAGTGAATTCAAGATTTCATCGAACAGATACTATCCTGGAATCCTGTTTCTGAGAGAGGGCGGAGTTGAGAAACTGTCATGTGAGGATATCGTGCATGAAGCATTGCACCAGTCTTTATTCTGTTTGGAGGGAGAGGGAGCGTTTCAGCTCGACAATATAAAAGAAAGATTCAAATCGGTATGGTCGGGAAATGAGCTGAATGCATCCGTGTACTTCCATCTTCCTGTTGTATATTTTGGACTTTTTATGCTTTACGATAGACTCGCAAAAAACGGATCGACTCATCGATCGGATGAGCGTGCTGATCAAATTGGTATCGGGCTTCGAAAATTCTTCGCGGAAGAAGTGGGTGATCACTGGTTGACTCCCAGAGGACATGCAGCCTTCCAGGAAATAAAGGGTTTGATGAAATCCCATTGGGCCTTCCACTGAGTGATTGACTGTGAAGGCAAGGCCATGACCGACCGTTTTCGACGCGGGCGTTCGGCAAAGTGCAGGATCGCCGTGGCTCAAATCGATCGTGCATGTTTGCTGGAGCATGATCTTGTCCGAAAAGCGGTGCCCACTTTTCGGGATCATGCTCTT
>JANQJG010000016.1 GCA_028281785.1 Rhodospirillales bacterium | reverse complement strand
TCCCCGCCGAGGGCGTCGCTCGTCGCTCGATATGCTCGGGCATGTCGTCGCTCCTCGCTCCTGCTCGGTCGGCGAAATCGCCGGCGTCGCAGCCCCATGGGACTTCTCAAACAGGCTCTTACTGGTGTGTAACCAAAACTTCGTCGCGCCCAGTGGCCTCCCGCCAGATCTGCGGGAGGTTCAGGAGCTCGGCGATAATGTAGAGAACGGCGCCAATCGGAATCACGGACTGCGTGAAACTCAGGGAGACATATTCGAGGGTCACCAGCGTTTCGCCTTCCAGCACGTTCATGACCATGACACCGAACCAGGCCAGTCCGGCGAAGAATGCCAATACGCAGGCTTCGGCCAGCAGCATGCAGGGGAAGCGGTATTTCGGAGGCATCGCCGCGACGACGCCGGGAACGCCGATATGCGCCCGCTTAAGGGCGCCGAGGGAAGCCCCGTAATAGGTGAGCCACGCCAGAAGCGTAGAAGCCACCTCGTCATACCACTCCAGGGCGTTGTCGGCCCATCGAAAGCTCACGCCGACCACCACGGTCACGGCGAGGGCGATCATGAGCAGCATGGTGACGAGTTCGAGCGCCTTCTCGAAACCTCTGGAGAACGTCCCCAATGCGGTCACGGTGCCACACTCCCAATCAGTTGTTCGTTGGTTCAGACCAAGACGTCGGTCGGGTCCGCCCGGGTCCGCCCCCGGCGGGACGGACCCGGTGAACCGAAAACGGGGATGATCTCAGTTGGCCAGGCTCAACGCCTTTTCGATCATCGCCTTGCCGCCGTCGACCTTTTCGTCGAACTGCTCGTAGACCGGAGCGCTGGCCGCGATGAAAGCGGCCTTGTCGGCTTCGTTGATCTCAATGCCACCGTCCTTCAGTTCCTGAAGCAGCTTCTGCTCGAGATCCGCCGCATACTCGTAGACGAAGCCCTGCGTTTCCTTGGCGGCTTCCTCGACGATCTGGGCGACGTCGGCAGGAACGTTCTTCCACTTCTTGGCGTCGGCGACGACATAGGCCGGCGAGTAGACGTGGCCGCTGAGGGTCAGATACTTCTGAACTTCGTGCAGGCGCGCGCTGACGATCTGCGCGAAGGGGTTCTCCTGGCCGTCGAATGTGCCGGTCTTGAGCGCGACGAAGACCTCGCCGAACGGCAGCGGCGACGGGTTGGCCCCATAGGTCTTGAACATGCGGACACGCCAGACCGAGCTCGGGGTGCGCAGCTTGATACCCTCGAGGTCTTCCGGGGTGTTGATCGGTCGGACATTGTTGGTGATGTGGCGGAAGCCGTTCTCCCATAGGGCGAGGATCTTGTAGCCCTTCTCCTCCGCGCGGGCCACCAGTTCTGGCCAGAAAATCTCCTTCTCGATCTTCTTCATGTGGTCGCGGTCTTTGACCAGGTAGGGCATGTCGAATACGCCGAATGCCGGTACCTTGGACGCCATGATCGAAGAGTTCAGGGCAAGCTGGGCGGTGCCGAGCTTGATCTTCTTCAGCATTTCCTCGTCTTTGCCGAGCTGCCCGGCCCCGAACACGGTGACCTTGGCCTTTTCTCCCAGCTTGGCGTTGACGCGCGTTGCGAATTCGTTGGCGCAGGCTTCGAACAAAGAGCCCGGCTTGCCGTTATGGCCCATTTTGAGTTCGAGATCGGCCGCCCAACCCTGGCTTGCGAGGCTGCCGAGAAGCGCGACCGAGCCCGCCAGCGCCGCCAGCGTGGTCAATCTATTGGACATAAAAACTCTCCCTTTTTTCGCCGTTCTTGCGGCAGGACACCCCATTGGATGTCCGGCCCCCAAAACCGAACCCGAGGCCGGGCGCGCCGCGCGCAGGGCCTCCTGATCCGGAAATCCTTGAGGCTCATGCCTGCTCCAGATAGTCGAGCGCCGCCTGCACGCCGCCCTTGCTGTGCGGCACGCCGGCCAGGCCCAGCCCCATCTCGACACCGCTCAAAGTGCCGGCGAGCATGAGGTCGTTGAAGTCTCCCAAATGCCCGATGCGGAAGACCCGACCCTGAACCTTGGTCAGGCCGTTGCCGAGGGACATGTTGAAGCGGTCGAGCACGACCTTGCGAAAGCCATCGGCGTCATGGCCGTCGGGCATGCGCACCGCCGTCAGCGAATTGCTGTATTCACGATCGTCCTGGCATTGCAGCTCCAACCCCCAGGCGCGAACCGCGCGGCGAGAGGCTTCGCCATGGCGCGCGTGACGGGCGAACACCGCGTCCAGTCCTTCCTCCAGCATCATGTGAATGGCTTCGCGCAGGCCGTACAGAAGATTGGTGGCCGGCGTATAAGGGAAGAACCCGTCCTTGTTCGCCGCCAACATCGATTCCCAACGCCAATAGGAACGGGGCATTTGGGCGTTCTCCGTCGCCTTAAGGGCCTTTTCGCTGATTGCATTGAAGCCGAGCCCGGGCGGCAGCATCAAGCCCTTCTGGGAGCAGCCGACGGTAACGTCGACGCCCCACTCGTCATGGCGGTAGTCGATGGATCCCAGCGAGGAGATCGTATCGACGAACAGAAGGGCGGGATGCTTGGCCCGATCCATCGCCTTTCGCACCTCACCCACCCGCGAGGTGACGCCGGTCGAGGTCTCGTTGTGGACCACGCAGACAGCCTTGATCGCATGGTCGCGATCTTCCGCCAACCTGGCCTCCACGGCCTCCGGATCGACGCCACGGCGCCAGTCGCCGGGCACGAATTCGGGATCGAGGTCGAGGCGTGTCGCCATTTCGTGCCACAGGGTCGCGAAATGCCCGGTCTCGAACATCAGGACCTTGTCGCCGGGTGACAGTGTGTTGGCCAACGCCGCTTCCCAGGCGCCGGTCCCGGACGACGGATAGGCGATGATCGGCCCGGAGGATTTGAAGACCTGCTTCAAACCCTCGAAAATCTCCCGCCCCAGGCGGCCGAACTCGGGCCCGCGATGGTCGATCGTCGGCGCCGACATGGCCTGGAGGATGCGGTCCGGGACGTTGGTGGGTCCGGGGATCTGGAGAAAATGCCGT
>JANQJG010000008.1 GCA_028281785.1 Rhodospirillales bacterium | reverse complement strand
CCGCTACGACAAACTCGCCGCCAATTTCCTCGGGTTCGTCAAACTCGCAAGTATCATGCTGTGGCTAAAATAATTAATTTGTCACCACAGCCTAGAGCGATTCGGGGACGGCCTGCGCGACGAGCCGGTAACCGCCCGGTTCGGTTACCAGGATTCTGGCATTGGAAGGATCCCGCTCGATCTTCTGGCGCAGCCGGTAGACATGCGTCTCGAGCGTATGGGTGGTGACGCCCGCGTTATACCCCCAGACCTCGTCGAGCAGCACGTCGCGGCTGACCACGCGGTCACCGGTCCTGTACAGGTATTTGAGGATGGCGGCTTCCTTGTCGGTCAATCGGATCTTCTTGTTGTTGGCTTCATCGACCAACAGTTTGGCGCTCGGCTGAAAAGTGTAGGGCCCGATGTTGAAGACGGCGTCGTCGCTGCGTTCATGCTGCCGAATATGGGCCCGCAGCCGAGCCAAAAGGATGCCCAGACGAAACGGCTTGGTGACATAGTCGTTGGCGCCGGCATCGAGGCCCAGAATGGTGTCGGCGTCGGTGTCCGCCCCGGTCAACATGATGATGGGAGATTTGACACCACTGCGACGCATGAGCCGGCACGCCTCGCGACCGTCCATGTCCGGCAGACCGACATCGAGAATGATGACATCGAAATAGTCGGTCTTCGCCCGCTCAAGCGCCTCGGCCCCGGAGGCCAGGCAAACGGTGGTGAACTCCTCATGAAGCTGCAACTGCTCACTGAGCATTTGCAGAAGGGCCTCGTCGTCGTCGACGATCAGGATCCGCTTACCGGCGTTCATAATCAGTCCGACCCCACATTGAACGGCCTCTCCACGCAAACCGCTCGATCCTCGCGCCAAGTCCTATATTTCCAGGAGATGCTAACCATTTTCAAGGCGAAAGCGTCAATCGCGACCGCAACAGCTTTTGCCGGGCCGCGTTTGACAGTAATCTGCGGGCGCGATGCCCTCTCGGCGACCATTTGGCTCGCTTCTCGAAAGACATGGAAATGCGCCGAACGACCACGTCCAAACGGCCTAAAATAAAGGGACTTGGCGATGCCGCACCGCTCTGAGTCCCTGTCCATGCCCGCCAGCCGGGAGCCGGCCACGATCCTGGCCGTCGATCGGGCCGTCTCCGAGCTTCGCCGAGGCCGGATCATCGCCCTGCGCGGAAGCACGGGACATGACGCCCTCGTTCAGGCCGCGGAAGCGGCTACGCCCGAGGCGCTGAGGGAAATCGAGGAGATGGGTGGGCCGCCCCCCAAGATCGCGATCACGGGGAAACGGGCCGCGGTCCTCAAACTCGGCGAGAACCAGGCGAAGGTCGTGATTCTGACGGTGCGGGACGGTTTGACGGCAGATTTCGTCAGCGATCTGGTCGAGCCCTTGTCGGCCTTGCCTCTGCCCATTCCGATTTCGATTGCCATGGAGGAAGCCCCTCCTCACGGCTGCGAAAGCGCCGCCGTGGGCCTGACCAAGGTCGCCCGGCTGCTGCCGGCGGCGATCGTCGTCGAGCTGCGGAACCCAGACGCCGACGACCTCGCCGCCTGGTGCGCGCGACACGACATGCTGATGGTCGACGCCGGAGACGTTTTCCAATACGAGCACACGGCGTCGCGGACCCTGCGTCGGGTCAGCGAGGCGCGCGTGCCGCTGGCGGGCGCGGAACAGACGCGCATCGTTGCGTTCCGGCCGCTGGATGGCGGACTCGAACATCTGGCGATCATCATCGGCGATCCCGACCCGGCGGAGCCCGTCCTGACCCGGCTGCATTCGGAGTGCTTCACCGGCGACCTGCTGGGGAGCCTGCGGTGCGACTGCGGCGACCAGCTTCGCGCGGCGATCGCGGAGATCAGCCGCAACGGGAGCGGCATGTTGCTTTATCTCGCCCAGGAGGGCCGTGGAATCGGCCTCGTCAACAAGCTGCGGGCCTATGAGTTGCAGGACCGCGGATTCGACACCATTGACGCGAACGAGCAGTTGGGGTTCGACGCCGACGAACGCGTTTACGCGCCGGCCGCGATGATGCTGCGCCAGCTCGGCGTCAGCCGCGTCCGGTTGATGACCAACAACCCGGACAAGGTTTCGGGGCTGGCGCGCTGGAACGTCGAGGTCACGGAACGCGTCTCCCACAGCTTTCCGTCCAACCACCACAACGAAGCCTATCTGCGGACCAAGCGGGTCCGCGGGGGCCATCTGTTCTGAGGGCACGGTACCGTGAAAGCCGGGGCTCGGCAGGATCTGCCGAGCGGCGCCCGCGACGTTTTCCCTGTCCCGCCGGATTTTGGGAAAAACCGTAGGAAAACCGCGGCTCGAGACTTGGCACGACGCTTGCTTGGTGAATGGCGATTGCCATCAAGCTCAAACGTGCCCATGAGCCTACCACTTGATCTTGAGCCCGACCTCCGTCCGCCAGCCGACCCCCTTGGGCGAGCGAACAACCCGTCCGCCCACGGGCAGGCATCGAAGCGGACGGAGGCCGGGCTCAAACCCTTCGGCGAGGATGGCTTTTCCTTTTTCGACCTTATCGATATCGTCAATCCTCTGCAGCACATCCCCGTTGTTTCCACCATTTACCGAAGGATCACGGGCGATACCCTCGACCCCCTGCCGCGCATCGCGGGAGGCGCGCTGTTCGGCGGCGTGATCGGGTTCGCGACCTCGGCCGTCAACGCCATGATCGACGGCGCCACGGGCAAGGATATCGGCGAACACGTACTGGCCTTCCTGGGCGACCCGCTGGCGCCGGAGGCCGGGGAGCCGGCAAGCGATTTGGCCTACACCGCAGATTTCCCGCCCGGGGCGCGCGACAGAGGTTCGGCGGCCCCGCAGACTCTTGTGACCGAGGCGCAGCTTGGCGTCGTCCCGGTAACCGCGGAGATTCTGCCCGAGATATCCTTGAATTCCACCCCACCGTTCCCCCCCGCGGACAAGCCGGTGACGGGCGTGGGTAAGACGGCTGAACGGCCGACAGGCAGGCCGCCGCTCGAGGGAATCGATTTTCAACAAGCACGCGCGCCGGCCGCCGACGATCCGACCCGTCCATCGCCGCCGCCCGACGACGGCCTGGGCGGCATTGCCGATGACGGCGGCTGGTTCACGCTCATCATGCTCCAGGCCCTCGAGAAATACGAGGCCGGCGCGCGGCTGGGCAGCGAAGAATCCAGGCCGAAACCGACCCTTTCGATTCTGCAATGATATCAGGCCCAGTAGGGACTCCGCGCGCGAAGCCGGGTCAGCCGGACGCCGCGGGAACGAGCGGCGGGCGTTCGCCGAAAATCGCCGTCCCAACCCGGACATGCGTGGCGCCGAACCGGATCGCGGTCTCGAAATCGGCGGTCATGCCCATGCTCAGACAGGGAATTTGGTTGCGGCGCGCGATCTCGGCCAGCAGGGCGAAATGAAGGGCGGATTCCTCGTCGATGGGCGGGATGCACATCAACCCCCGGACCGGCAGGTCATAATCCCGCCGGCACAGACGAAGAAAGGCGTCAACCTCGCGCGGCGGCACGCCCGCCTTTTGCGGCTCCTCCCCCGTGTTCACCTGGACATAACAGTCGGGCCGCCGGCCGCTGCGCGTCATCTCCTCGGCAAGGGCCCGGGCCAGACGATCCCGGTCCACCGTTTCGATGACGTCGAACAGTTGAACGGCGCGGCGAACCTTGTTGCGCTGCAGCGGACCCAAGAGATGAAGGATCACCCCGGGGTGATCCGCCTTGATCCCGGGCCATTTGCCCTCCGCCTCCTGAACCCGGTTCTCGCCGAACACACGATGTCCGGCGGCGATGGCGGCGCGCGCCAGCTCCGCCGGCTTGGTCTTCGCCACGGCGACCAGGGTCACGTCCGCGGCATTTCGACCGGCAGCGCGCGCGGCGTCGCGGATACGCGCTTGGACCGCGGCCAGATTCGCGTCAATATCCAGTTCCGATGTCATCCCTCACCTCAGCGCCCGAGCGCCGGCATACAACGGTTCGGCAAGCTTGGCCGACCCTAGCAAACTTGGCCGAGCGACTCAATTTGGCTGCCGCCGGGGACGGCCAAGGCGGAACCGGCACGACACGACGTCTGCCTCCCCTTTTGATGCTGACCGACAGTGTCCGGCTGCCGGATCCCGAGGGGGCGATCGCCGGGCTGCCCCGTGGCAGCGGGATCATCCTGCGCGACTACGCGCATCCGGATCGGCGGGCGCTGGCCGAGACGCTTCGGTCGGCAAGCAGAAACCTTGGGCTGCGCCTGCTGATCGCCGGCGATGCCCGGCTCGCCATGGCCATCCGCGCCGACGGGCTTCATCTTCCGGAGGGCCTCGTCAAGCAGGGACCCGGCGCGTGGCGGGCCTGGCGGCGGCCGGGCTGGCTGGTGACGGCGGCGGCCCATTCCCCGGCCGCCCTGCGACGCGCCGCCAAGGCCGGCGTGGACGCGGCGTTGCTGTCGCCGGTGTTCCCCACCGCCAGCCATCCGGACGCCCAGGGCCTGGGCCCCGTGCGATTCGCCCGCTGGTGCGGTGAAGGCCCGATTCCCGTGTATGCCCTAGGGGGAATCGATGCCGCCAGCGCCCGCCGGCTGATCGGAAGCCGAAGCGTCGGATTGGCCGGTATCGGCGCGCTGGCGGCGATGGCCCGGGCCGCCTGAACCAAGTCATCGGGCCGCCTCCGAAGCGGGTGTCTCTCTTTTGCCACAGCATCCGGGCCAGGAGATTGGAAAACCCCGAAAGCGCAAGGCGTGTGGAGACTGTTGCCAAAATGACACGACCTAGCCAAAAAGCGACGGCGGCGGGCTTGCGAAGGTTGCGAAACGCCACGTTTCCCGGTTTGATGGGATCGATTACCTCGTCGATCTATGGGGTTCGCGGTAGTCAACCGTCCTTCGTAACGCGGGGCAATCAGGGGTAAACAAGGGGGCTGGTCACAGCCTGAACTCAAGGATTGAGGATGATGAGGAAACTACTTCTTGGAACGACGGCGATCGTCGGTGCGTCGATCCTGGCGACAGGGCAGGCGCTGGCGGCGGAACCGCCGGAACTGAAAGTCAGCGGCTACATCCGCTTCGAGGCCTGGTTCGCGGGTCAGGACGAAGAGCAGCAGACGGGTACTCCCGAAGACAACCTGAACGCCAGTCGCGGATATCACTTCAGGATCGACGACGCGGAGATCCGGTTCAACGCCAACGGCGTGGCCGACAACGGCCTGGAGTACGGCGGCAAGGTCGAACTCGACCTTGACGGCGCTAGCACCATCGCCGACGAAATCGTCATCAGCCTGGGCGGCGCCTGGGGCACCATCTTCCTCGGCCAAGAAGACGGCGCCGAGGACCTGGTCAAGGTGGCCGGCTTCAGCGTGCTCTCCGGTCAGGGCGGCTGGGACGGCGATCTCGACTCGACCGTGAACTTCAATTCCGACCTCAACGCTCCGGACAGCACCGGCTGGGACTCCGGCGACGCCACGAAGATCACCTACTTCACGCCGAGCTTCGCGGGCTTCCGCGCCGGCGTGAGCTGGACTCCGGACACCGGTCAGGAACTGAGCAAGATCATTGATGACGGCGGCAGCGACTTCGAGAACCATATCGGTGTCGGCGTCGAGCACAAGGGCAACTTCCAGGACCTCGGCTGGCATGTCAGCGGCCGTTTCGGCTACGCCGAACCCGAGGACAGCACGGAACCTGTCGACGAAGCCTGGGGTTATTCCATTGGCGCACGCGTGAACTACATGGGCTGGAGCCTGGCCGGCGCCTGGAACGACAACGGCGACTCGGGCGTTGCCACGGGCGCGGACGGCGATGCCGGACAGTGGTGGGACGTGGCCCTGCGCTACTCCACCGGCCCGTACACGGTCGCGGGTGGCTACTTCAGGGGTGAGATCGACACCGGGCCCGCCGGTGACGACGAGGTCTCGATCGTTTCGGTCGGCGGCAACTATGTCGTCGCCCCGGGTCTCGATGTGTACGCCGAGTACAACTATGTCGACGACGATCCAGCCGACAGCACCGTCGAAGACAACACGGCCCATGTCGGGGTGGTTGGTACGCGCATCAGCTTCTGATCATCTAGGCTTATCTCGATTGGGGGGCGACGGCGTTGGCCGTCGCCCTTCTTTCTTTCTGAACGCCATGAGGCCTTGAGAGCGAGAAGTGCTATCGATCAGATCGCGATCCGCTCTGGAAGTTTGCGGAAAACATCGCATATACTCCGCGCCATGAAGACATGTCCGCGAAAGCTCTTGTCCGTCTTCGCCGCGCTGACGCTGTTCGGCGCCGTTGCCGCCTGCAGCGGACCGACCGAGGTCACGAGCCTGGACAACTTGGTCACGCCCGAGGACGAACGCAAAACCCGCGCCGGTTCGGTCTTCGGCGAAGACGGCTTTACCATTGGCGGCCGCAAGCGCCTTAGCCCGGGGGAAACCACCGGAATCGGGGTCAACAGCTTCCTTTGGCGGGCATCTCTCGATACCATTCTGTTCATGCCGGTGACATCCGCCGACCCGTTTGGGGGCGTCATCATTACGGATTGGTACACGCCGGCGGACACCCCGGAAAACGAGCGGTTCAAGCTCAACGTCTATATCCTCGGGCGCGCCCTTCGCGCCGACGGGGTCAAGGTCTCGGTATTTCGTCAGGTGCAGGACCCTAGCGGCACTTGGCGCGACTCTTCGGTTCCCGACGAAACGGCCATCAAGATCGAGGACGCGATCCTCATGAAGGCGCGTCAGCTTCGATATGAAACGGTCGAGCAGTAAGGGATCCAACCATCGGCGGCGCGTGGCAAGGCGCGCGCTCTCCGGCGCGGTCGACTACCTCCACACCTCATGACCGGCGGCGGGGTATTATAGGCCCCTCGCCCGATCGACGATTGCAGTCTCCGTCGTCCAACCGACAAGAAACAGAGCAAGGAACGCGAAGCAGGATGGCGCGGTACAATTTCAAGGAAACGGAATCCAAGTGGCGGGACATCTGGGCTTCCCGCGAAAGCTTCAAGGTTCGCGAAGACACCGCCAAACCGAAATACTACGTGCTCGAGATGTTTCCCTACCCCTCGGGCCGCATCCATATGGGCCATGTCCGCAACTATACCCTTGGCGACCTGGTTGCCCGGTACAAGCGGGCCTGCGGTTTCAACGTCCTGCACCCCATGGGATGGGATGCCTTCGGCCTTCCGGCCGAGAACGCGGCGATTCAGAACCGCGTGCCGCCGGCGACATGGACCCGGGAAAACATCGCCACCATGCGCGGCCAGCTCCGCAACATGGGGTTCTCCTATGACTGGTCGCGTGAGCTGGCCACCTGCGAAGCGGACTACTACCGGCACGAGCAAAAGATGTTCCTGGACTTCCTCGGGGCCGGATTGGCCTATCGCAAGGAGTCCTGGGTCAATTGGGACCCGGTCGAGCAGACCGTGCTGGCCAACGAACAGGTGATCGACGGCCGCGGCTGGCGTTCCGGCGAGCTGGTCGAGAAACGTCAGCTGAGCCAGTGGTTCTTCCGCATCACCGCCTTCGCCGACGAGCTGCTCGAGGCGCTGGATGGGCTGGAGCGCTGGCCCGAGCGCGTGCGGCTGATGCAGGCGAACTGGATCGGGCGCTCGGAAGGGGCGCGCATGCTGTTCTCCCTTAAGGGACGCAGCGACCGGCTGGAAGTCTACACGACACGCCAGGACACGATCTTCGGCGCCTCTTTCTGCGCCATCGCCGCCAACCACCCAATCGCCCTTGAGCTGGCCGAAGACAATGCCGAGTTGACCGACTTTATCGCCGAATGCAACCGGCTTGGCACCAGCGAGGCGGCCATCGAGACGGCGGAAAAGAAGGGCTTTGACACCGGCATCCGGGCCCGGCACCCCTTCGTGGAAGGCAAGGAACTGCCGGTCTATGTCGCCAATTTCGTCCTCATGGAGTATGGCACGGGAGCCATTTTCGGTTGTCCCGCCCATGATCAGCGCGACCTGGATTTCGCGCGAAAGTACGGTTTGGACGTCATTCCGGTGGTCGCGCCGGAGGATACGGACGCCGGTGATTTCACCATAGGCGACGAGGCCTATACCGGCGAAGGCCGCCTGATCAATTCCGAATTTCTGAACGGCATGACGGTCGAGGAGGCCAAGAACGAAGCCGCCCGGCGCCTGGAAGCCGCTGGGGCCGGCGAAAAGGCGATCAATTACCGCCTGCGCGATTGGGGCGTATCGCGGCAGCGCTATTGGGGGTGCCCGATCCCGGTCATCCACTGCGCGGACTGCGGTGTCGTCCCGGTTCCGGAGACCGATCTGCCCGTCCTCCTGCCCGAGGATGTGAGTTTCGACAAACCGGGCAACCCCCTGGAGCATCACCCGACCTGGAAGCAGGTTGATTGTCCCAAATGCGGACGGCCGGCCCGGCGAGAGACGGACACTTTCGATACCTTCGTCGAATCGTCCTGGTATTTCGCCCGCTTCTGCTCGGCCCAGGCCGGCACCGCGTTCGACCGGGCAGCCGTCGACTATTGGATGCCGGTCGATCAGTATATCGGCGGCATCGAGCACGCGGTCCTGCATCTGCTCTATTCGCGCTTCTTCATGCGCGCGCTCAAGCAGTGCGGCTATATCGGCGTGGACGAACCCTTTGCCGGCCTGATGACACAGGGCATGATTTGCCACGAAACCTATCGCGATCAGAGTGGAAAATGGCTCTATCCGGAGGAAGTCCGGTGGCTCGAAGACGGATCCGCAGTCAAGACCGACGACGGAACCCCGGTTACCGTCGGCCCGGCCGAGAGTATGAGCAAGTCGAAACGGAACGTTGTCGACCCCGAGCATATCATCAGCCAGTATGGCGCGGATACGGCACGCCTGTTCGTGCTTTCGGATAGCCCGCCGGACCGGGACTCCGAGTGGACCGAGGCGGGGATCGAAGGTGCCTGGCGGTACACCAACCGGCTTTGGCGCATGGTGACGGAATGCGCGGTCGAATTGCCGCCTTCCGGCTCCCCCAAGCCGGAGTCGCTGTCACCGCCCGCCGATACCGTCCACCGGCTGATCCACAAGACGATCGCGGCAGTATCCCAGGACTTGGATCGGTTCCATTTCAACAAGGCGGTCGCCCGCATTCGCGAGCTGACGAATGCGGCGGAGAGCCTGAAGCCGTCCGAGGACGGCAGCGCCTGGGTCTTGCGGGAAGCACAGGACGCCATCGTCCGCCTTATCGGCCCGATGATGCCGCATCTGGCGGAAGAGCTGTGGCAGCGGCTGGGGCACGGCACGCTGCTCGCGGATACGGCCTGGCCGGAGTACGATCCGGCCCTGCTCGAGGAAGACAGCGTCACCATCGCGGTTCAGGTCAACGGCAAGCTGCGCGGCACCGTCGATCTTCCGCGGGACAGCTCGCGGGAAGAAGCGGAGTCGGCGGCGATGGCCCTACCAAACGTGTCGCGCGCCGTCGGAGAAAGCGGCGTTCGTAAAGTCATCATCGTTCCCAATCGGATCATCAATGTGGTGGTTTAGAATTCTTACAATTGCCGTCGCGGCAAGCCTGATCGGGGCTTGCGGCTTTCGCCCGCTCTATGGAGGCGGCGGCCGAAGCGAGGTCGCGGCCGAATTGAGCAGCATCCGTGTGAGCCCCATACGGGACCGGCTGGGACAACAGGTACGGAATGAGCTGCTCAACCAGCTCAACCCCGGTGGGCAGGCCGCGGACACTCGCTATGTTCTGACGGTCAGGCTTCGAGACAGCATTCAAGAGTTGGCCGTCGAGAAGGACGAGGTCTCCACACGCGCGAATTACCGGCTGAACGCGTCCTACTCGCTCATCGATACCGAAACCAACGAGAGGGTTTTCTCGGATTCGAGTTTCGTCGTCAGCAGCTACAACATCTTGTCGGCCGACTTCGCCACCCTTGTCGCCGAACGCGACGCGCAGGAACGCGCCGCCGGACAGATGGCGGAGAACATCACGACCCGCCTCGCCCTTTTCCTAAGGCGGGAACTGACGGCCAAACGCGCACCGGAATCGTGAAAGTCAGCGGTGCGAAACTGAATGCCTTTCTGGGCTCTCCGGATCCCGGTTTCCAATGCGTGCTGATTTACGGGCCCGATAGCGGACTCGTGCGGGAACGGGCCGATACGCTCTCCAGAAAAATCGTGGACGACCTGTCCGATCCTTTCCGGGTCGTCGAATTGACAGGCGCGACGCTGCGATCCGATCCGGCTCGCCTATCCGACGAGGCGGCCGCGATATCCTTCACCGGCGGCCGACGGGTCGTCCGCATTCGAGATGCTGGGGACGTCCTGACGAAGCCGCTCAAGGCTTTTATCGACAACCCGGCCGGAGACGCGCTGGTTCTTGTGCAATCCGGGGAGCTCGGACCCCGTTCGAGCCTGCGGCGCCTGTTCGAACAGGCGGACACCGCGGCGGCCATCGCCTGCTATGGCGACGACGCCCGTAGCTTGTCCAGCGTGATACGGGAAACGCTCAAACGCCATGATCTCACCGCGTCGCCCGAGGCCCTCGCCTACCTCAACGAAAATCTCGGAGCCGACCGGGCGCTGACCCGGAACGAACTCGAGAAGCTGGCGCTTTTCAAGGGCCGTTCGGGAAAGATCACGGTCGAGGACGCGCAAGCCTGTATCGGGGATACGATGACGGCCTCGTTGGAAGACGTGGCCTACGCGGCAGCTGACGGCGACGTGGCCGGGCTTGATCGCTCCCTAGCTCGGGCCCACGCCGAAGGCCTTCAGCCCGTCAGCCTGATCCGGGCCAATATGCGGCACTTCCAAAGACTTCATCTCGTCCGAGCCCTCGTCGAGGATGGCCGCAGGTTGGACCAAGCCATGAGCACGCTCAGGCCGCCCGTCATCTTTCGCTTAGCCGGATCGTTCAAAAGACAAGTCAGCCGCTGGGATTGCGGCCGGATATCGCGGGTCCTGGCCCTTCTGACGGAAGCGGAATTGAACTGTAAAACCACCGGCCTTCCCGCCGAGGCCATTTGCGGCCGGGTTCTCCACGAGACCGCCAAACTTGGCGGCCCGCAGCGGCCCCGGCAACACGGCAATCGCTAGAAGATGGTGTTGTGAGCCGGAATCGGAGGAACGTTTCGGCTCAGCTCGGGTCGGGCTTCGACAGGGGTTCGATATCGGCCTCTTGGGCCTCGTCGCCTGTCTCCAGGCCCTCGTCCTCAATGCTTGGAGCCGCCGCGTCGCGGGAGTCGGTCTCGCCGGCGGCGTCGCCGTCTCCCGAAAGGGGGTCATCGAGAACACCCTCGCCCGACATCGCGTCATCGGTGGCCAACGGCTCCACAACGTCATTCTCGGGGCCGGGAACATCCAAACTGTCGAGATCCAGCTCCACCTCGTCCAACAGAGCCTCGACGGAAGAGGAGTCATCCGCGAACGGTTCGGAGACAGGATCGACCAACTCTCCGTTCAAGTCGCCCAGGATCTGCTCTTCCGCGACATCCTCGGACGTCAAATCGACATCCAGAGCCAATACATCGTCCATCCCGGACCCGTCCAGCCCCAGCAGCGGATCCGATTCGGCGGGCGTACCGTGCGCTCCCTGGCTGAGGCGATGAAGAATATCGTCAAGTTGCTCCAGGGACTCGTAGTGTATGGTCAGGCTGCCGCGCCCGCCCCGAAACTGGATGCCGACCCTGAGCCCCAACAGATTTGACAGATCCCGCTCCAGCGCGAGCGTATCGGAGTCCTTCTCGGGCTCCGGGGCCGGACGCGCGGGCTTCGCGCGGCCCTGAGCAAGTTTTTCCGTCTGGCGCACATTGAGGCCCCGGCGCGCGACCTTCCTCGCCAGCCCCACAGGGTCTTCGGCATTGATGAGCGCCCGCGCGTGGCCCGCGGTCAGTTCTCCGTCATCGAGGAGAGCCTTGACCGCATCTGGAAGCGTAAGAAGACGCATCGTGTTGGCGACATGGCTGCGGCTTTTCCCCAGCGACGACGCCAGTTCTTCCTGCGTATAGTCGAACTCGTCCTTCAGACGGCGATAGCCCTCGGCTTCCTCCAGCGGCGACAGGTCCTCCCGCTGAAGGTTTTCCACCAGGCCAATTTCCAGGGCTTCCTGATCGCTCAATTCCTTGACGATAACCGGGACTTCATGGATACGCGCCAGCTGGGCCGCGCGCCAGCGGCGCTCTCCCGCGATGATCTCGAACTCCGTCCCGTTGGTCGGGTCACGGCGCACGAGGAGCGGCTGCAGAATGCCCTTGTCGCCGATCGACTGCGCGAGCTCCTGTAAATGCTCGTCATCCATCCGGTGGCGCGGCTGATACCGTCCAGGGTGCAGGTTTTCGATTGGAATCGTCTGGATCGGGCGCCCCTCGGGTACATCCTGGGACTCCACGGATTCCTCGCCGAGCAGCGCCGAGAGGCCCCGCCCCAGATTGGGCCGTTTTCCCTCGCTGGCCATCATGCCGCCTCCAGACGTTCGCGTCGAATGACCTCGCTCGCCAGTGCAAGGTAAGCCTGCGATCCGGCGCAACGCATGTCGTAGATCAGCGCCGGGCGACCATGGGACGGCGCCTCGGATATCCGGACATTCCGGGGGATCACCGTTTCATACACCTTGTCACCGAAAAAGGCGCGGACATCGCTGGCGACCATTCCCGAGAGGTTGTTGCGGCGATCGAACATGGTCAGAACGATGCCTTGAATCTCCAGCTCCGGATTGAAGTACCGTTTGACCCGCTCGATCGTCCGGATCAAGTGGGTCACGCCCTCAAGGGCGAAGAACTCGCATTGCAGAGGAACCAGAACGGCCTGGGCGGCGACAAGCGCGTTGATGGTCAGCAGCCCAAGGGCCGGCGGGCAATCGATCAGGACAAAATCGAAGTCGAGAGAGGCCCGCTCGATCGCCTGACGCAGCTGATACTCCCGCCGATCAACCGAGACGAGCTCGATTTCGGCGCCCGTCAGATCCACATCGGACGGAACGATGTAAAGACCCGGGATATCCGTTTCAAGAACCGCCTTCTGCACCGGAGTCTGCCCGATCAGGAGATGATAGGAGGTGACGGTCCTCGCGGTTCGGGGAATGCCGAGGCCCGTGCTAGCATTGCCCTGTGGATCGAGATCGATGATCAGGACCCGCTTTCGAATTGCCGCGAGCGCGGTGGCGAGATTGATCGCCGTGGTCGTCTTCCCCACTCCGCCCTTCTGATTGGCGACAGCCAGAATGCGCGGACGGTCCGGTTGTTCGGTTTCGAGACTATGCAGCATCACGCCGACTCACATCCTCAACCCTCAAAACGACACCCGACGGATCAGACAAACTTTGGTGCCGATTGACCACCAGTTTCCAGTTTTTGTGGGTATCCGTCAATTCCCCTTCAACATCTTGTCCCTTTAGAAAAAGACAGCACCCCTCGGAAGCAAGGAATTCCGCGGCATAGGTCAGCAGCCGAGGAAGCGGGGCGCAGGCCCGCGCGGTCACCACATCGGCCGAAATCGGCGCCACCGACTCGATTCGAGCCTGATGCACGACCGCGGACGTCCCGGTCGCGCGGAGAGCTTCACGCAGGAAAACGCAACGCCGCCCCTGGCTCTCGATCAAATGGACCTCGGCCCCACCCATGATGGCCAGGACCAGACCGGGGAACCCGGCCCCGCTGCCCAAATCGACGAGCGTCGGCCGGCCCGGCGGCAAATACCGATGAAGCTGGGCGGAGTCCAGGATATGGCGCCGCCAGACATCCCGCAGGCTGGCGGCGCTGACCAAATTCATGCCCCGCTGCCAGTTGTGGAGAAGATCGACAAACCGCCCCAGCCGCTCGAGGACCATATCGGAAACACCGAGCCGGGCCTGAAAGGCCGCCGGCGTCATCACCCCCGGGGGAACGTTGTCCAAATCAAAAGATCCGCCCATCAGGGCTCCTGGCAGCGAACCGACCCCTCGACACCCCGCGAATCCGTTTCACGTGAAACAGGCCGTTACGCCGAAAGCCGATCCTCACGACGACGCACATGGCCGAGCAGCGCCGTCAAAGCGGCCGGAGTGACACCGGAGACTCGGGCCGCCTGCCCCAAAGTGGCCGGACGCGCCTTGGCGAGTTTCTCCCGCACCTCCGTCGACAAACCGGGAACCCTTTTGTAGTCGAGTTCCGCGGGTATCTCCAGCGCTTCGTCCCGTCGGAAAGCCAAGATATCGGCTTCCTGCCGTTCGATGTATCCGGCATAGAGACTCTCGATCTCGAGCTGTTCGGCGACCTCCTCCGGCATCGCTCGAAGCTCCGGCCAGATCTCGGCGAGCTTCGCCAGATTGATCCCGGGCCGGGCGAGCAAATCCCGCGCCCCTCTTAAGACGCCATCGAGATTGACCACCACGCCCCGATTACGAAGCTCATTCGGTGTCGCCGAGAGACCTTCCAGGAGCCGCCGCCCCTCCTCCAACCGTGTCATCTTTTCCGTATAGGACTCCGCCCGCTCGCGGCCAACGCAGCCGACCGTGAGGCCCTTGGGCGTGAGCCGCTGGTCCGCATTGTCGGCCCGCAACAAAAGCCGGTACTCGGCGCGGGAGGTGAACATGCGATAGGGCTCGGCCGTGCCCAGGGTTACCAGGTCGTCAACCATCACGCCGAGATAGCCGTCGGCGCGGTCGAGGGTGAAGGGCGCGCGCCCCGCCACCCGAAGGGCGGCGTTGATACCGGCCAGGACGCCCTGACCCGCCGCTTCCTCGTATCCGGTGGTGCCGTTGATCTGCCCCGCCAGGAACAGGCCCGGCACGCGCCGCGTCTCAAGGCTCGGCGCCAGCTCGCGCGGGTCGACGAAATCGTACTCGATGGCATAGCCCGGCCGCAGCATCACGGCCTCCTCAAGGCCGGGGATGGTCTTGAGCAGCTCCCTTTGCACCTCCTCCGGCAGCGAGGTGGATATTCCGTTCGGGTAGACCGTGGGATCGTCCAGCCCCTCCGGCTCAAGGAAGATCTGATGCCGCTCGCGATCGGCGAAACGCACGACCTTGTCTTCGATGCTGGGACAATAGCGGGGGCCGATGCTTTGGATCTGACCGGAATAGAGCGGCGCGCGATGCAGGTGGGACCTGATCAGCGCATGCGACCCCGCCGTCGTCCCGGTGATGTGGCAAACGACCTGCATCGTCTCGATTCGCCGCGTCAGATAGGAGAAGGGCACCGGCGGGTCGTCCCCCGGCTGCGCGTTCAGCCCGTCCCAACGAATGGTCCGGCCGTCGAGCCGCGGCGGGGTCCCCGTCTTGAGCCGGCCCATGGCGAAGCCGATCCGGGCGAAGCTTTCGGCGAGGCCGATCGCCGGTCGATCCCCGACCCGGCCGGCCGGGGTCTGGACCTCGCCGACATGAATGACTCCGCGCAGGAAGGTTCCCGTGGTGATGACCAGGGCAGGCGCCCGCCACACCGCGCCATCGGCCGTGAGAATGCCCCGGACGGCCCCCTGGCCGTCGAGAACCAGATCCTCGACGGCGGCGGCGCGGATCTCCAGATCGGGCTGCTCGGCCAATAGCTCGGCCATCGCCTTCTTGTAGAGTCGGCGGTCGGCCTGGGCGCGCGGCCCCCGAACGGCGGGACCCTTGCTGCGGTTGAGAACCCGGAACTGGATGCCGGCGCGATCGATGGCCCGGCCCATGAGTCCGTCCAGGGCATCCACCTCGCGCACCAGCTGCCCCTTAGCCAATCCGCCGATGGCGGGGTTGCAGGACATCTCGCCGATGGTCTCCAGCCGATGCGTGACCAGAAGGGTGCGGGCGCCCATGCGCGCGGCCGCCGCCGCCGCTTCGACACCGGCATGTCCTCCGCCGACGACAATGACATCGTACGCATTCATGGCACCGAACCTAGAGCACTATTGGACAAAATGGAATCATTCCGACCGGGCCCTTCGAGCCTGGAGCGACTGAAGAGCGATTTGACAACAAAGGACTCGCCGACTGTCCTCGACCGCTCTCCGAACGTTTCACGTGAAACACTACTTACCAATACAGAAGTCCCGAAAAATAACGTCGAGAAGATCCTCGACATCGACCCGACCGGTAATGCGCCCCAGGGCGCGAACCGCGAGACGGAGATCCTCCGCCGCGAGCTCGTCGGCCTTGGCGCGGAGATATCGGTCCAACGCGTCCCGGCAAGTCTCCAGGGCCTGACGGTGGCGGGCGCGGGTGAGGACCGGTGCGCCGCCCCCTGCGAAACGTTCGGCCACCGTCGAGGCGAGTCGTTCCACGAGTCCGTCCAGGCCCCTTCCCGTCAGGGCGGAAACGGAGTGGACGGACCGGCCCTCGAACTTGAGAGGCGGCTCGGGCTCCCGCAGATCGATCTTGTTGACGACGACCACCGCCTCGGCGTCGACCATTTCCCGCGTCGGCGGATCGACCTCCGGCCAGACGGCGGCGTCCAATACCACCAGACGCAGATCGGACTCCCTGCCCCGCCGGGCCGCGCGCCGAACGCCTTCGGCCTCCACCAGATCTTCGCTGTCGCGCAGCCCCGCGGTGTCGGCCAGGATCACCGGGTAGCCGCCAAGATCGAGATGCACCTCGATGACATCGCGAGTCGTGCCCGCCGTCTCCGCGACGATCGCCGCGTCCCGCCTGGCCAGCCGGTTCAACAGGCTCGACTTTCCAACATTGGGCGGGCCCAGGATGGCGATGTGAAAACCGTCCCGCAGCCGCTCCCCCCGATGGCCATCCGCCAGATGACCGCCGATCTCTTCCGAGAGTTTTCCAACCGCCTCGCGCACCCGGCCGACCAGATCCCCAGGCAGATCCTCATCCGAGAAATCGATCGCGGCCTCCAGATGCGCGAGGTTTTCGACGAGTCGTTGCCGCCAGTCCTCGTACAGGCGGCCCAACTCACCCTGCATCTGACGCAAGGCCTGAGAACGCTGGGCCTCGGTTTCCGCCGCCACCAGGTCGGCAAGACCCTCCGCGGCCGTCAGATCGAGCTTTCCGTTCTCGAAGGCGCGCCTGGTAAACGCGCCGGGCTCGGCCAACGCCAGTCCCGGACAGCCGCCAAGGGCGTCGAGCACCGCGGCAAGAACGGCCCGCCCTCCATGAATATGAAGCTCGACGACGTCTTCCCCGGTGAAGCTCGCGGGCGCCGGGAACCACGCGGCAAGACCGTCATCAAGGACATCCCCGGACACCGGATCGCTCACCTGGACGCGCGTCAGACGGCGCGGCGGCGGCTCACATCGGCAGAGACGGCGGAGCGCAGCCCCGCTGGCCGGGCCGGATACCCGGATTACCGCGACTCCCGCCGGTCCGGCTCCGGACGCCGGCGCAAAGATCGTGGAGCGATCCTTTTCCATGAGGCGGGGAGTCCCAATCCTTCCGAAGGTCCAACACGGTCAGCCGGGAAATCAGTCCTCGAGCCCCAGCATCAGCCGCTCGACGGGCTTTCCGTCCCGCAGATGGGAATCGAGGATCTCGTCGATCTCCTCCTTGCTGGTCGCGCGATACCAGATTCCCTCGGGATAGACCACCATGGTGGGACCGAGCTCGCAGCGGTCGAGACAGCCGGACTCGTTGATGCGCACGTCCTCCAGGCCCATTTTCTTCGCCCGCGCCTTCATATAATTGCGCAACCCCCGCGCGCCCTTGCGCGAGCAGTCGCCCCGCGGGTTATTCTCCGGCCGTACGTTCATGCAGCAGAAAACGTGGTGCCGGTAGTATTGGCGCCGGCCCTCTTCCATTTCGGTCACCCTGATCGCTCCTTTTCCGTTGTCTCGCCGTGTTATCGGGATCCCGGCTTGCCCCCGCGCCCCCTTCCGGCCGCCCCCTGATGTGTGGCCGTTTCGGCGTCCCGTCAATGTGGAATTCGGGCGGCATCGGGGCGAAGCTCGGCCATCGGCCCATTCCCGGCGCCAGTTGCATCTGCCCGGCCGCGTGCCAACCTAAGCGGGGACGCCACATAATGCCAGCCGCGAGAGGGGACCCCATATGAGCCGCAACCTCCTGGTCCAGGAGACCAGCCCCTACCTTCTCCAACACAAGGACAACCCCGTGCATTGGCGGCCCTGGGGCCCGGAGGCGTTGGCCGAAGCCCAGCGCGACAGGAAGCCGATTCTGCTGTCCATCGGCTACTCGGCCTGCCACTGGTGCCATGTGATGGCCCATGAGAGCTTCGAGAACGACAGCATCGCCGCGGTGATGAACGAGCTTTTCGTGAACATCAAGGTGGACCGCGAGGAGCGGCCCGACCTGGACGTCATCTACCAGTCGGCGCTCGCGCTGATGGGCGAGCATGGCGGATGGCCGCTCACCATGTTCCTGACCTCGCATGGCGATCCCTTCTGGGGCGGAACCTACTTTCCCGCCAGCCCGCGGTTCGGACGCCCGGCCTTTCCAGATGTCCTGCGGAGGGTCGCGGAACTCCATCGGACGGAAGGCGAGAAGATCGCCCAGAACGTCTCCGCCATCCGCCAAGCCTTGGGAAAGCTCGCCCAGCCCGCAGGCGGCGACGGACTTTCCGGCGAGGCCCTCGACAGCGCGGCGCGGGGAGCCCTGCGCCTTGTCGATCCGATCCATGGCGGCACCCTCGGCGCCCCCAAATTCCCCCAGCCTTCGTTCTTCAAATTCCTCTGGCGCGCGTACAAGCGAACCGGGTCGCGGGTCTTTCGCGAGGCGGTGACCACCACCCTCGACGCCATATGCCAGGGCGGGATCTATGACCATGTCGGTGGCGGCTTCGCCCGCTACTCCACCGACGAGCATTGGCTGGTCCCCCATTTCGAGAAAATGCTCTACGACAACGCCCTGCTGATCGAGCTGATGGCGGAGGTTTGGCAGGACACGGGCTCGCCGCTCTACGCCATCCGGGTCCGCGAGACCATCGACTGGGCGCTCCGAGACATGCGGGTCGTGCCCGGCGAGAACGCCGTCGGAGACAGCACTCCCGACCTTTTCGCCTTCGCCAGCGCCTTCGACGCCGACAGCGAGGGCGTCGAGGGAAAATACTATGTCTGGAGCGAAGAAGAGATCGATTCCGTGCTCGGCGCCGATGCTCCCGTCTTCAAGGAGATCTATGGCGTGCACAGTCGCGGCAATTGGGAAGGCGTCAACATCCTCAACCGCAGCAGCTTCGACGGCGTGAGCGACGATGAACGGGAGGCCCTTCTCCTCCGTTGCCGGCAGAAACTCCTCGATGTGCGCGGCCGGCGCATCCCGCCGCTGCGGGACGACAAGGTCCTCGCCGACTGGAATGGCCTGATGATCGCCGCGCTGGCCCATGCCGCCATGATCTTCGACGAGCCCGCCTGGCTGGAGGCGGCGAAGGCGGCCTTTACCTTCGTTTCCCGATACATGACCGAGGAAGGACGCCTCCGTCACACCTGGCGGGAGGGTCGGCTTCGCCACGCCGCAGTGCTCGACGATTATGCGAATATGGCCCGCGCCTCCCTCCTGCTTTTCGAGGCAACCGGCGAGGCGGCCTATCTCGATCAGGCCCAGGCTTGGGTCGCCACGGCGAACAAGCGTTATTGGGACGGCTTGTCCGGCGGCTATTTCCTCACCGCCGACGATACCGACGACGTCATCACGCGGCCCAAGACCATCGCCGACAACGCGACGCCGAACGGCAACGGCACGATGATGGAGGTTCTCGCCCGCCTCCACTATCTGACGGGGACCCCCGCCTATCGGGAACGGGCCGAGACATTGGGCCAGATATTCTCCGGCAAATCGCCGGAGCATCACACCAACCTGCCGACCTTGTGCAATGGCTTCGAGCTCCTGGAAAACGCGATGCAGATCGTCGTCGTCGGCGACGAGCATCAGGAAACCACCGGTTCCCTCACGCGAGTCGCGGTGGAAGCTGCCCCGCCAACGCGAATCATCTATCGACTGACGCCGGATGCCCAGCTTCCGGACGGACATCCGGCGCAAGGGAAAGGCTTGGTCAATGGCATGCCGGCCGTCTATCTGTGCCTCGGACAGACCTGCGGATTGCCGGTGACCGACCCAGAGGACTTGCGGCGGCAGCTTGCCCATCTGTAAGCTCGGCACATGACCTATCTGTCGATGAACACGCCGCTCGGCCCGTTTACCCTCTTCGAGGAAGAAAACGCGCTGATCGCCATCGAATCCGGCCGCGCACCGACGTCACGGCCCACGGCGCTGCTCCGCGAGGCAAAACGACAGCTCGACGCCTATTTCGACGGCGACTTGCAGGTCTTCGACCTGCCCCTCAGGCCCCGGGGCACGGCTTTTCAGAAGTCGGTCTGGGACGAGCTGAGCCGCATTCCCTATGCCGCCCTACGGACATATGGCGAGGTCGCGAGCGCTCTGAGGACGTCTCCCAGGGCCGTGGGGGGCGCCTGTGGCCGCAACCCATTGCCCATCGTCGTTCCCTGCCATCGCGTGATCGGCGCGGAGGGGCAGTTGACGGGCTATTCAGAGACGGGCGGCGTCGACACGAAACTTGCGCTCCTCCGCCTGGAGGGTGCCATCCTGGCGGCGTAAGGCCGAACCGACCATCGAACAAAAAGAGGGGGAGAGTACCGATGAGCAAAGCGATCCGCATGCATCAGACCGGCGGACCCGAGGTGTTGGCCTGGGAGGAGCTCGAGGTTCCCGCGCCCGGTCCCGGGCAGGTTCTGCTGCGGCATACCGCGGTCGGCCTCAACTACATCGACACCTACCACCGGAGCGGGCTCTATCCCGTGCCAAGCCTCCCGAGCGGCCTGGGTATGGAAGCCGCGGGCGTGGTGGAAGAGGTCGGCGAGGGCGTCACGGACCTGGAGGCCGGTCAACGCGTCGTTTACGCCGGCGGCCCGCCGGGCGCCTATGCGGAGCGCCGCACCATGTCCGCAGAACGCCTGGTTCCGATCCCCGATGGGATCGACAACCAGACCGCCGCGGCCATGATGCTCAAGGGCCTGACGGTGCAATATCTGATCCGCCAGATCCACCCCGTACAGGCCGGCGAAACCATCCTCGTGCACGCGGCCGCGGGCGGTGTGGGGCTGATCCTGTGCCAATGGGCCCGGCATATGGGCGTCACGGTGATCGGGACCGTGGGAACCGAGGAGAAGGCGGAGTTGGCCCGGGCCAACGGATGCCAGCATCCCATCCTCTACACCCGAGAGAACTTCACCGAACGGGTCAAGGAGCTCACCGGCGGACAAGGCGTGCCGGTGGTCTATGATTCCGTGGGCAAGGCGACCTTCGAGGGGTCGCTCGACTGCCTGAGACCCCGTGGATTGATGGTGACGTTCGGAAACGCCTCCGGCGCCGTGCCCGCTTTCGAGCCGGGAATCCTATCGACCAAGGGCTCGTTGTTTCTGACGCGGCCGACCCTCGTCCACTATACCGCGACACGAAGCGACCTATTGGCGGCGGCCCGGGAGCTCTTCGACGTGGTAACCGGCGGCCACGTGAAAATCAGCGTGAACCAGACATATCCGCTCGCGGAGACGGCGCGGGCTCACCGTGACCTGGAGGCCCGTAAAACGACCGGATCGACGGTTCTCCTGCCATAGCTTTACGGCGATTTCTGTCCAATAGCCACGGATGTCGTGCGGCCGCGCGGCGGTGGCGCGACTACGTGTTCATGGACTCGAAGAAATCGCCATTGTTCTTGGTTTCCTTGAGCTTCTTCAGCAGAAACTCCATGGAATCGACCACACCCATGGGCATGAGGATGCGGCGAAGCACCCACATCTTCGACAGGGTCCCCTTGTCGGCGAGAAGCTCCTCCTTGCGGGTTCCCGACCGCGTGATGTCGATCGAGGGCCAAGTGCGCTTGTCGGTCAGCTTGCGGTCGAGGATGATCTCGGAATTGCCGGTGCCCTTGAACTCCTCGAAGATCACCTCGTCCATCCGGGATCCCGTGTCGATCAGCGCGGTGGCGATGATCGTCAGCGACCCGCCCTCCTCGATGTTTCGCGCGGCGCCGAAGAACCGCTTCGGCCGCTGCAGCGCGTTCGAGTCGACGCCGCCGGTGAGCACCTTGCCCGAGGACGGCACGACCGTATTGTAGGCACGCGCCAACCGGGTGATCGAATCCAAGAGGATCACCACGTCCCTTTTATGCTCGACCAGCCGCTTGGCCTTGGCAATCACCATCTCGGCGACCTGGACGTGGCGCGATGCCGGTTCGTCGAAGGTGGAGCTGATGACCTCCCCCTTCACCGAGCGTGCCATGTCGGTCACTTCCTCCGGGCGCTCATCGATGAGGAGCACGATGAGGTAGCATTCGGGATGGTTCTCCGCCACGGCATGGGCGATGTTCTGCAGCATGACCGTCTTGCCCGTGCGCGGCGGCGCGACGATCAAGGCCCGCTGGCCCTTGCCGATCGGCGAAATGAGATCGATCACCCGAAGCGTCGGGTCCGTAATATTCGGATTGTCGATTTCCATCCCCAACCGCTCCTCGGGATAGAGCGGCGTCAGGTTGTCGAAGTTGATCCGGTGGCGGACCGCGCCCGGCTCCTGGAAATTGATGTCGTTGACTTTCAGGAGCGCGAAGTAACGTTCCCCGTCCTTGGGCGAGCGGATTTCGCCTTCCACCGTATCCCCCGTCCGCAAGCCGAAACGGCGGACCTGGCTGGGCGATACATAGATGTCATCGGGGCCTGGTAGATAGTTTGCTTCGGGAGAGCGGAGAAAGCCGAAACCATCCGGAAGAACCTCGAGAACACCGTCCCCATAGATGGAGACGTTGTTCGTCGCGAGCTGCTTGAGAATGGCGAACATCATGTCCTGCTTGCGCAGGGAACTCGCATTCTCGACACCGACTTCTTCAGCGTAAGCCAATAGCTCAGTCGGAGACTGGGTTTTAAGCTCCTTAAGATTCATGATCGCTCTTTGCGTCTGTGCGGGAGGGGAGATCTTGGAAAACGCGCTCGGATGGACGGATCGCGTGATGGGCAGGGTGATCGCAAAACGACTCGAACATCCGGGCGATCAGCCCGCAGGGTAAATTTGGGAGTTGGGAGAAGAGCCGGGGCCTTACCGCCCCTTGCGATTAGTCAAACCTTTAACCAAATGGCCGCAAGCTGTCAAATAAAGAATCCTGGTCGTGCCGGATCTTCCGAAATACACCTCATGACGTCACGCTCTACTTCACTGCCGGGGATGACTCCGCCGGGTTGGGACATCTTACGCAAGAAGCCGGGCAACATCGCGGTCCTTCTTCGGAACGCATCGGCTTGGCATCCGTCAAGGCGGCGCGCACGATCCGCGACAAACCGGCGATGAATTCAACATGCGTGGCGACGGCCGGAACCCTCTCATACATGGGCACACCGGATTTCTTCGCCAGCTCACCATACTCGATATCGAGTTCAACCAGCGTTTCCGAGTGCTCCGAGACGAAAGCGATGGGAACGACGATCAAAGAGGTGTTGTCTTCGCCGGCCCGCTCCACCTCGTCCTCGGTCGAGGGACCGATCCATTCGAGAGGCCCCACACGGCTCTGATAGGAAACCAGCCAATCGAGTTCGGACATGCCCAGGGCCTGGACCACGGCGCCTGCCGTCTGTTCGACCTGCCAGGCATAGGGATCCCCGCGTTCAACGACACGTTTCGGCAGGCCGTGAGCGGAGAACAACACCCTCACCTTCTCTTCGCCCGCCATCTTCCCGAGGGACTTTTTCAGAAGATCCGCTTGCGCGGCAATAAAACCCGATTCAGTTGGATAGCAACATACCGCGTAATTGGGCACGTCCAACCCCGCCGCCCGCGCCGCCCGCCGCCAGTCCCGGAAGGACGAACCGCTGGTCGTTGTGGAAAACTGAGGATAGAGCGGCAGCAAGATCACCGCTTCCGGAGCGAAATCCTTGACCGCCAACGCCGTTTCGTCACTCATCGGGTGCCAGTACCGCATCGAGACGAAAACCCGGGTTTCACCCAAATCCGATAAGGCTTGCTCAAGCGCCGACGCCTGCTCGTTCGTCAGCGGCAAAAGTGGCGATCCCCCGCCAAGATGGGCGTAGATCTCACGCGCGACAGGCGCCCTCCGGCGCGAGATGATATGAGCAAGAATCGTACGGAACGGATTTGGCAACCCAACGATTGCCGGATCATTGAACAGATTGAAAAGGAAAGGACGAACCGACTCCGGGCAATCGGGTCCGCCCAAATTGAACACAACCACGGCGAGTTTTGACATGACGTGAGAATTGGGGAGCGGCCGCCCGAATGTCCACCCTCACGGGCCTCGCCAGTTCCGCACCAACTCGGACAACCGCGCCACATGCTCCGGCGGAGTCGCTGGCGTTATCCCGTGCCCGAGATTGAAAACGAAAGGACCCTTCGAGAGGCAGGAGAGAATACGCGTCGCGGCATCTTCCATCTCCCTCTCTCCCTTCGTGAGCAGAGCGGGGTTCAAGTTGCCCTGAACGGCGACGTGGGCCTGCAGCACCTTGGCCGCAAAGTCCACGGGAACATCGCTGTCGAGACCGACGGCATCCACCCCGGTATTCAAGACATACCGTTCGTACAGCTTGCCCGCGCCCCGGGGAAAGCCGATCACCGGCGTTTGCGGAAACCGTTGCTTGATGCGCGACACCAATCGGCTTGTCGGTTCGATTACCCAGCGCTCAAATCCCTGTGGTGACAGCACGCCGGCCCAGCTGTCGAACATCTGTATGGCTTCGGCGCCCGCCTCGATTTGGGCCAACAGATAATCACCCGTCGCCTCGACAAGGAGATCGATCAGGCGACCGAAGCCCTCCGGGTCGTCCTCGGACCATCGCTTGACCAACGCGAAATCCGCGCCGCTTCGTCCTTCGACCATATAGGTCGCCACCGTCCAAGGCGCCCCCGCAAAGCCGATCAGCGCCACGCCGTCCGGCAATGCGCGAGAGACCCCCCGAACCGTCGCACAAACCGGCTCAAGGTGATCCAACACACGGCCGCCATTGAGACGCGCAAGCTCCCTGGGCTCCCGAATTGGCTCCAGGACCGGTCCCTCGCCTTCCCGGAAGCTCACGGCCTGTCCAAGCGCGTCGGGAATGACCAAGATGTCGCTGAACAGGATGGCCGCGTCCATTCGGAAACGCCGCAGGGGCTGCAATGTCGCTTCAACGGCCAAGTCGGGGGTATAGCAGAATGTCAGAAAGTTGGGTGCCTTCTCACGCAAGGATCGATATTCGGGGAGATAGCGTCCGGCTTGGCGCATGTACCAGAAGGGCGGTCTTTTCTCCGCATGGCCTCCGAGCGCTCGTATTAGTGGTTTTTCTTGGGAGTTCATCTCTTCCATGGGCGATTCAAGGTTTTTCAAACCCAATCCAACTCATTACCTAATATCTGAATCAAGTATGAGGTTGTTGTTGTAGCGTGGATCATGGGGATTTCCGTGTTTTCACAGCATACTCACATTTTGACCGCGAAGGGGGAGGAACACGGCCACTCCAATTGAATAACATGAGGATATGATGTTCATAGGCAAGGAGATCCATATTCGCCGCGCAGGGTGAAACATGGGGAAAACATGCACGACTTAGATGACGCTGAGACTTATGGGCTTTTTCCCGTGAAAGTGGACAATGTTTTCAATTCGGGATGGTAGGTGTATGAAATAAGTACGAGTCGGAAGGAAGAGTCCGGCAGATCGCATTCCGGGAGGTTATTCCCAAGTTATGCCGAAGATACGCAGAGGACCTCGCAACAAAATCGTTCATATCCATCTCGTCTCGGATTCAACAGGTGAAACCGCCGCGTCGGTGGCTCGAGCCTGTCTTGTTCAGTTCGACAACGTCAAACCCGTCGAGCACACTTGGCCGATGGTGCGGACCCGAAACCAAGCGAAGAGCGTTCTGTCCGGAATCAAGGCGAACCCGGGCTTCGTCCTCTATACGCTTGTCAACCGGGATCTTCAGGATTTTCTGGAGGAGGGCTGCCGGGACCTGCGGACGCCTTGTCTAGGCGTGCTGGACCCCGTTCTCGAAGCCTTGCATGGCTTTCTTGGCGCGAAGGTCAAGGCGCGACCCGGGCGACAGCACGAAATGGACGCGGAGTACTTCGCCAGGCTGGAAGCCATCAACTATGTCCTGAGCCATGACGACGGCCAGTCGGCGACCGACCTCGACGAGGCCGATGTGATTCTCGCCGGAGTCTCGCGGACGTTGAAAACGCCGACCAGCATTTATCTCGCCAATCGGGGGGTTAAAGTCGCTAACATCCCGATCATCTCGGGTTACCCCCTGCCGAGCGAAATTCTGGAAGTAACTCAACCCTTGATAGTAGGACTGACGAAAGATCCCAAGCGTCTGGTACAGATACGTCGCAACCGTCTCCGACTCCTCGAACGCGACGAAAACGACGACTACGCGGATATTGAAGCGGTCTCGGAGGAAATTCGTCATGCTCGGGAGTTGTTCGCACAACAGAAATGGCCGGTCATCGATGTCACACGGAAGTCGGTGGAGGAAGTCGCGGCCACGATTCTTCAAATGCACAAACAAAGGCAAGAACGGCAGCTTTGATCAATTAACATGTGTAATATCGTCTTAGCTTCAGCAAGCCGCGCACGCGCTCGGTTGCTGACAGATGCAGGACTTTCCTTCGAAATCGATCCACCCTTGCTCGATGAGTCTCCAATCAAAAGAAAGATGCGCGCTCGGGGCGCCGATGCGGCTGAACTCGCGGAAGCCCTGGCCGAGGCCAAGGCTCTTGAGCGCACGAAACATCACCCGGGCACCTTCGTTATCGGGGCAGACCAAGTCCTGGAGCTTGATGGGGAATGGTACGACAAGCCCGACACAAAGGAGGAAGCCGCGGATCACCTCCGCACCTTCAGGGGCCGGACACACCACCTGGTCTGCGCGGTTTGCGTGGTCCGAGACGGCGACCGGATTTGGCGTCATGTGGAAACGGCGCGGCTGACGATGCGCACCTTCAGTGACGAGTATCTCTCCGCCTATCTCAATGAAGCCGGCGGCCAAATCCTCGAATCCGTCGGTGCCTACCGCTTGGAAGGCCTCGGCGCGCAGTTGTTTTCCCGGATCGACGGAAACCACTTCACGATCCTCGGGCTGCCTTTGCTGCCGCTGCTCAAGTTTCTTCGCCGCGAGGGAGTTCTGCTGGATTGAAGGTGCAGGAAGACGGAATGTCCGGGGAGAAGGACTCGCTCGCCGCCGGCCGCGCGAAAGCTTTCCCGGATGTGCTGGGTGGCGCGACCCGCGTGGCGGGTGTCATGGGATGGCCCGTTAAGCACTCCCTTTCTCCCCGTCTGCACGGCTACTGGCTGAGACAGCATGGGATTGACGGTGCCTATATTCCCATGGCGGTGAATCCCGATCGCTTCGGGGAGGCCTTAAGAGCGCTGCCGGCCTTGGGCTTGGCCGGAACCAACATCACGTTGCCGCACAAGGAAGCGGCGCTCGCGGCCGTGGACGAGGCGGATGAGAAAGCGCGGCGCATCGGCGCCGTCAATACGGTGACCGTGCGCGCCGATGGAAGCCTGTTCGGCGAAAACACGGACGCCTTCGGCTTCATCGAAAATCTCCATGAGACGATTCCCGACTGGCTGAGGGATCCCCGCCCCGCCGTGGTCCTGGGCGCGGGAGGCGCGGCGCGGGCAATCTGCGTGGCGCTTTTCGATGCCGGGATTCCGGAGGTTCGCGTCGTCAACCGGACTGTTTCGAGAGCGGAACGTCTGGGTGAGGAGCTTGAAGCGCCTCTACGCGCATTCGCCTGGCCGGATGCTTCCCGGTCCTTCGAGGACGGCTGCCTGCTCGTCAACACGACAACGCTCGGCATGGTGGGACATTCCCGGTTGGAGCTCTCACTGGATGGCTTGCCGCCGGACGCGACCGTGGTGGACATCGTCTACACGCCGCCGCGAACCGGGTTGCTGCGGCAGGCGGCTGCTCGAGGACATCCTGTGGTGAACGGACTCGGCATGCTCCTGCACCAGGGTCGTCCCGGGTTCGAGCGTTGGTTCGGCATCCGCCCCGAGGTCACCCCCAAGCTTCGCAGCTTCATGATCGAGGGATTGCCGCCGTCATCCGAAACAGCGTGATGGTTATTCTCGGACTCACGGGGTCGATCGGCATGGGCAAGTCCGTCGCGGCGGCCATTTTCCGCCGTCTCGGCGTGCCCGTGTTCGACGCGGACGACAGCGTTCATGTCCTCCTTGGCCAGGGAGGCGATGCGGTGGGTCCGATTGCCGAGGCCTTTCCGGGCGTGCTCGACGGAGACCGCATCGACCGGGCAGTCCTCGCGAAGATGGCCTTCCGCGACACGGAGGGGCTGACGCGGCTCGAATCCATCCTGCATCCGATGGTGACGGCGAGGCAGCGGCGGTTTCTGCTGCTGGAGGCGCTGAGGGGACGGCAGATGACGGTGCTGGACATTCCTCTGCTGTTCGAGACCCAGGCCGAAGGTGGATGTGACGCCGTCATCGTCGTCAGCGCGCCGCGTTTCGTCCAACGGCAGCGGGTGCTTGGCCGACCCGGGATGACTCCCGAGCAGCTCCAGGCGATCGAACGCCGGCAAATGACGGATAGCGAAAAACGCCGGCGGGCCGACTATGTTGTTCCCTCGGGGCAGGGCCGCAGGGTAACTCTAGATGCGATCCGGGCCATCATCGAGGAGTGGCGGCCCGAGATTGGGACTCATTGGCCGCCACGCCGATATGTCGTGAATTCGGGGCGACACCCAAACCGGCCGTGGAAGTGAAGAGAGCGGGGAGAGCAGATGCGAGAGGTTGTTCTCGATACGGAAACCACCGGCCTCGATCCCGGCGCGGGACACCGCGTCATCGAGATCGGCTGCGTCGAGCTGATGAACCACGTCCCGACCGGCGAGACATATCAAGTCTATATCAATCCCGAGCGGGATATCCCGGCCGAAGCTCAAGCGGTGCACGGCATCACCGAGGAGTTTCTTTCGGACAAGCCGGTCTTCGCCGAGATTGCCGGGGAGCTTCTCGCCTTCCTCGGCGACTCGATCCTGGTCATTCACAACGCCGACTTCGATCTCCGCTTTCTCAATTCCGAGCTTGTCCGAATCGACCAGCCGGAGATCCCGCGGAGCCGGTCTGTCGATACGGTCAGCTTGGCGCGGAGAAAGTTTCCTGGCGCCCAGGCCAACCTCGACGCCCTCTGCCGGCGCTTTCAGATCGACCTTTCGGACCGCGACTTGCATGGCGCCCTGAAGGATTCCCAGCTGCTGGCCGAGGTCTACCTGCAACTCGTCGGCGGACGGCAGCCGGGCCTCGAACTGGCATCCGAAGCCGTGTCCAAGTCCGTCATCACCGCCCAAAGCGTCGATAGACCGCCGCGGCCGCACGCACCCGCCGAGGAGGAAGCGGCGGCACACGCGCAATTTCTTGCGCGGCTCGAAAATCCGATCTGGTTGGACCGCGAAAGCTAAGTACTTTGAGTCGGGGAGGCCGACGCGGCCTGCTGTGCCGCCTGTTGCGCCCGCGCCTGATACATCGCCACGAAATCGACCGGTGCCATCATCAGCGGAGGGAATCCGCCGTCGCGGGTGGTATCCGCCACGATGTTGCGGGCGAAGGGAAAGAGCAGACGGGGACATTCGATCAGCACGACCGGCTGAAGATGCTCATCCGGAACCCGAACGGTGAACAGCCCGCCATAGGCAAGCTCCAACATGAAGGCCGGCGTTTCTCCCGCCTTGCATTTGGCCGTCACATGGATGACGACTTCGAAGACCGCCTCTTGCTTGCGCTCGGCGCGCACGTCGATATCGATCTTGATGTCCGGTTGCTGCCGCTGAAGCTGCGACAGGACCTCGGGCGCATTTGGCGCCTCGAAGGAGAGGTCCTTGACGTACTGCGCGTTGACCATGAGTGCCGGCCCTTCAGCCTGCTGGGCGGTGCCCGTTGCTTGCTGTGCGGCCGGCTGGTCCGTGGGCGCGTCGGTTCCGGTTTTGGTCTCGGTGGCGGCACCGGCCTCTTCGCCGCCGGCGTCCTGGGGGTTGCCGTCTTCTTGGTTGGGCTCGGTGCTCATGCCGCTCCTCCTCTCGACGCGGAAGCGCCGTGGCTATCACGAATCGGTTGGCGGAACAACCGTTTGACAAGCGGGGCGCGTGCCGATCCCACGAATGTTACCGGGAAGGTCCCCGTGGTCGCCTGTTGAGGTCATTGTCGCCGGGGTCGACCTCATAGTCGCCCTCGATGACGGTTGGTCCGGCCGGGCCGGGCCGGGGATCCGGTTGACCGTCGGTCCAGGTTTGAACCCGGCCCGAGGCCACGAGGTAGCGCCCCAGCCATTGGCGAAGAACAATACGCAGGGCCGGAACGAACAGCAAAAAACCGACGGCGTCCGTCACAAAACCAGGCGTAAGCAACAAGGCGCCCGCGAACAGAAGGCAGAGCCCGTCGAAGACCTCGGTGACGGGAAAACGGCCCAGCGCCAAGCTATCCCGGGCTTTCGTAAGGGTCGACAGGCCCTGATGGCGCAACAGCGCGGTTCCGATAAGGGCGGTGATCACCACCGTCGCCAGAGTGGGCACCAGACCGATCCAGCCGCCGACCTGGATGAAAACCCCGATTTCCATCAAGGGAACGGCGATCATTACGAGGAGGAGAACCAGACCCATGCTTGTTCCTTGCTGCGGACCAGCCTATTTAAGTCGAAGGGCAATGAACAGCCGGAGTTGGCCGGAAGCTTCGCTGGACCTTCACTCGACAAGCCGCTAACGTGGGCGGAAATGTTTAGCCCACTGATGGCCGGTGGTCCAGACCGGGTCTCCCCGGGCGGAAAGCAAATTATGGGTAGCGGTTTTATCGACATCCTCCTCTTTGCGTTGATCGCGGCATTCCTCGTGCTGAGGTTACGCAGCGTCCTGGGTCGGCGCGACGGCCACAGCGGGGGTCCTCGTGATCCCTTCGGGTTGGGGCGGCAAGGCGATTCATCCTCCGACAATATCGTGCGACTGCCCGATCAAAGCCAGAACGGCGGTTTGGAGGATATCGTCACGGGTGATCAGGAGCCGGCGTCCCCGTTGGAGTCGGGCCTTATGCACATCCGTCAGGCCGATCCGCAGTTTGACACGGAAGAGTTCGTGGTCGGCGCGCGGACGGCCTTCGAGATGGTTCTGAGCTCGTTCATGGCCGGTGACAAGGAGTCCCTGCAACCCCTCCTGGCGCCGGACGTCTACGAGAATTTCGCCGCCGTGGTGGACGGTCGCGAGCGGGATGGAGAGATCGTCGAGGGCCGCGTGCTGTCGATCAAGGGATCCGAGATCGTCGAAGCTTATCTCGATGGCCGGATCGCGAACGTTACCATGAAATTCGTCAGCGATCAGGTCATCGTTACGCGAAACAACGAAGGCGAGATCGTCGACGGTGACCCCGAGACCATCACCGAGGTCACGGATTTTTGGACCTTTGCCCGCGATACCCATTCCCGTGATCCCAACTGGACGCTTGTGGCAACGCGAAGCCTGGAGTAGCGGCGTCGGCCGGCTCTGCGTGGCAGCCGTGCTCGCGGCGCTCGCCGCCTGCGCGCCTCCTCCACCCGGACAAACGAAGGAAGCGCCCGAGCGGGACGGGGCCCTTCGCCTCGAGCCGACCAGCTTTGCGCAGCTTCCCGGATGGGGCGAGGATCGCCTGGCCGCGGCCTTGCCCGCCTTCCAACGGTCTTGCGAGAAATGGCGGACGCAGCCTCCGACCCGGTCTCTTGGAGTCGCGGGGAAAGTGGCGGACTGGCTTCCGCTATGCGATGCCGCGGCGAACATTCCGGCGGAGGATCCCCGGGCGGTTCGCTATTTCTTCGAGAGCCGTTTCCTGCCTTATCAGGCCTTGAACGGAAGCGATCCGGACGGCCTCTTCACCGGCTATTACGAAGCCGAGCTGAACGGCTCTCGAACCCCCGACGAGCGCTATCGCGTGCCTATCTATGCGAAGCCGGAGGATCTAGTCAGTGTCAGCCTGGGCGGATTCCGTTCGGATTGGAAGGGCGAGCGCATCTCGGGCCGGGTGCAGAACGGACGGCTGGTCCCCTACCCCGCGCGCGCCGAAATCGAGCGCGGGGCGCTGAAGGACCGGGGTCTGGAGCTGTTTTGGGTGGATGACGCGCTCGATGCCTTCCTCCTCCACGTGCAGGGGTCGGGCCGGGTCAAGCTCGCGGACGGCTCCGTCGCGCGGGTGGGCTATGCCGGGGACAACGGCCACCCCTATGTGTCGATCGGCCGCGAACTGATCAAGCAGGGTGCGATCCGCCGGGAAGATCTGACCATGCCGGCAATCCGGGAGTGGATCGAGGCGCATCCGGCGGAGGGAATCGCCCTGCTCGCCCGCAATCCCCGTTTCATCTTCTTCCGCGAGATATCCGGGGAGGGGCCGATCGGCGCTCAGGGTGTCGCCCTGACCCCCGGCCGCAGCCTTGCCGTGGATACCGCTCTCCTGCCCCTGGGCGTGCCTCTGTGGCTCGATACGACCCATCCTCTGCAGCCGCCGGATACCCCCTTGCGGCGCCTCATGGTGGCACAGGATACGGGAAGCGCGATCAAGGGTCCCGTTCGCGGCGACTTCTTCTGGGGCTATGGCGAGGACGCGGCGAAATGGGCGGGAGTCATGAAGAACACCGGACGCTATTACCTGCTGCTGCCGCGCCAGCCCGGCGCCTGAGCACACTGTCCCTCGGACCGGTGGGCCGGGACACCCCTTGTTTTTGAGCCGAGCCCCGGTATTGTGCCGACATGCCCGGCGGTCCCCCCCATGTTGCGCTGTTCGTCACCTGCCTCGTCGACCTGATGCGGCCCTCCGTGGGCTTCGCGGCGGTTCGGTTGCTCGAAACGGCGGGATGCCGGGTCACGGTGCCGGCCGATCAGACATGCTGCGGCCAGCCGGCCTATAATTCCGGGGACCGTGCCGACGCGCGCGCCATCGCCCGCCAAGTGATCGACGTTTTTCAGGGCTTCGATTACGTGGTTGTCCCCTCCGGGTCATGCGCCGGAATGATCCGGAAGCACTATCCCGAGTTGTTCGCCGACGACCCGCAAGCGCGGGGCCGGGCGGAGGATCTGGCGGGCCGCACCCATGAACTCACCAGCTTCCTGGTCGATGTGCTGGGACTCGACGCGTTGGGCCCCATGGCCGGGTTCGACGGCACGGCCACCTATCACGACGGCTGCTCCGGCTTGCGGGAACTGGGTGTCAAGGCGCAGCCGCGGGCGCTTCTTCAGCGGGTCGACGGCCTCTCTCTGCGCGAGGGCGAGGCCGCGGAGACCTGTTGTGGCTTCGGCGGGACATTCTGCGTGAAGTATCCCGAGATCTCAGGGGCCATGGTCGACGCCAAGGTTGACGACCTGCTGGCGACCGGTGCCGACACCGTGCTCGGCGGCGATCTCGGCTGCCTGTTCAACATCGCCGGGCGCTTGCAGAGACGGGGTGAAAAGCTGCGGGTGCGCCATGTGGCCGAGATTCTGGCCGGGATGACCGACGGCGTGGCGATCGGCGAGCCGGTCCGGGACTGATTGGCGGACAGCATGAAAGTCTCCAGCCCCCGGTTCAAGGACAACGCCCGCGAAGCGCTGGCCGACGCGGCGCTGCGCGAGTCGCTCCGAAGCTTCACGCGGAGCTTCCCGCTCAAGCGTCAGGAGGCGATCGCGCGGCTGCCGGAGTTCGACCAGCTCCGCGATATCGGCCGGGCGATCAAGGATCACAGCCTGGAGCATCTGGACTTCTATCTCGAACGGTTCGAGGCTCAGGTAACCGCGCGGGGTGGGCAAGTTCACTGGTGCCGGGACGCGGCGGAGGCGCGCGAGACGATCCTGCGGCTGTGCCGGGAGGCCGGGGCGAAGACGGTCACTAAAAGCAAGTCCATGGTGGGTGAGGAGATCGACCTCAATGACCACCTCGAAACCCATGGGATCCAGCCGATCGAGACCGATCTCGGCGAGTACATCATTCAGGTTCGGGAGGAATCGCCCAGCCACATTCTGGCCCCGGCGATTCACCTGTCGAGCGGGCAGATCGCCGACACCTTCCGCGACAAGCATCCGGAGCTTCCGGCGCAGCGTTCCCTGGACGACCCGCAAACCGTTCTCGAAGAAGCGCGGGCCGTCCTGCGGAACAAGTTTCTCAACGCCGACGTGGGACTCACGGGCGCCAATTTCCTGATCGCGGAGACCGGATCGGTCGTCGTTGTCACCAATGAAGGCAATGCCGACCTGGTGATGACTCTGCCGAAGACGCATATCGTCCTCGCCGGCCTCGAGAAGGTGGTGCCGACGCTGGAGGACGGGACGACGATCCTGCGGTTGCTGGCGCGGTCGTCCACCGGGCAGGACACCGCCACCTACACGACCTTCTGCACCGGCCTCGGGGCGGAGGACGACCCGGACGGGCCGGACGCTCTCCATATCGTGCTGCTGGACAACGGCCGGAGCGAGATGCTGGCCGGCGCGTTCCGCGAGATGCTGCGCTGTATCCGTTGCGGGGCCTGCCTCAACCACTGCCCCGTCTATGCCCAGATTGGCGGCCATGCCTATGGCTGGGTCTATTCGGGGCCCATGGGCAAGGTACTCACCCCGGGGCTCCTGGGACTCGACCATGCGGCGGACCTGCCCAACGCCTCCTCCTTTTGCGGCAAATGCGAGGAGGTCTGTCCGATGCGCATTCCGCTGCCGAAGATGATGCGAAGCTGGCGGGAGCGGCAGTTCGAGGAAAAACGGACGCCGGCGCGGGCCCGTGCGGGCCTGCGGCTCTGGGCGTCGCTCGCGCGGCGGCCGGCGCTCTACCGTTGGGTCATGGGGCTCACCTTCGGGGTTCTCGGCCGGATGGGACGGCGGCGCGGCCGGTTCCGCCGCATGCCGTTCGCGGGCGGGTGGACCGCGGTGCGCGACTTTCCGGCCCCCGAGGGCAAGACCTTCCTTGCCCAATGGGCGGAGCGCAAGGCGTCGGAAAGATGAGCGACGCCCGCAAGGACATCCTCGAGCGCATACGGGCCGGTCTCGGGCGCGGGCCGTTGGCCGAAGGGGCCATATCGGGCCTGGAGAAGAACCTCGCGGCGCCGACGCGCCATCTCATTCCCGAGCGCGGCCGAGGTGAGGGCCGGGCGCTCGTCGATCGCTTCCGGGCCGAGGCGGAACGGGCGAACGCGACGATCGCCCGCATCGCGGCGCGGGAAGACGCACCCGCCGGGGTGGCGGCCTATCTGAAGGAACATGGTCTGCCGACCGCGATCCGGGCCGCGCCGGCGCTCGAAAACGTTTCGTGGACGGAACAAAACGGATTGACGGCCGGCTTCGGTCAGGCGGGGGCGGATGACGCGGTCGGCGTCACCCAGGCGTTTGCCGGCGTTGCCGAGACCGGGACGCTGGTGACACTGTCGGGCCCGCAGACGCCGAGCAGCCTGAATTTCCTGCCCGACACCCACATCGTGCTGTTGGATTCCGCGCGGATTTTCGCGGCGTATGAAGACGTCTGGACACGGCTTCGGACCGAGCTCGGATCGGGGGAGATGCCGCGGGCGGTCACCTGGATCGCCGGGCCGTCGCGGTCGGCCGATATCGAACTCAAACTACTATTGGGGGTGCATGGGCCGCGCCGGCTGCATATCTTGCTGATTGATGGGCAAGGCGGGTGACATTTCGAAAGCGGAACGACGGCTCGCACGGCGCCGCCTGAGCCGCGAGGAGGCCGAGCTCTGGCGCCATGTGACGTCGAGCGTGCGGCCCTTGAACGGCCGGGAGATGCCCGCACCCGAGCTCCCCGGGGAGCCGGCTCCCGAAAACGGGGCCAAGGGCCCCGGCCCGGCCGCCAAACGGACGGGCAAACCCACCGCCCCGCCGCTTCCCATTCCGATCCCGCCTCCCCTTCCGCCGTCGCTGCCCGAGCTCAGCCATGGCGCGGTCGCCGGCATCGACAAGCGCACGGCGCAGCGCTTGCGGCGGGGAAAGTTGCCCGTGGAGGCCCGTATCGACCTCCATGGCCTGACCCAGCAGGAGGCCTTCCGGGCGCTGGCCGCGTTTCTGGCGGGCGCGCAGAGGGCCGGGCGGCGCTGCGTGCTGGTGGTCACCGGCAAGGGGCTGCGCCCGGACGGGCGGGTCGGGGTGCTGCGCGAGAACGTGCCGCGCTGGCTCAATCAGGAACCCAATCGCGGCCGGGTGCTGGCCTTCAACCATGCCTCGGTCAAGGACGGCGGCGAGGGCGCGCTCTACGTGCTGCTGAGAAGAGCGAAATGACTCCCTTCGGCATGAAGATCCGTGATTTGCGCACGGCGCGCGGCGTGTCCCTCAAAGAGATGGCGGCGGCGCTCGGCGTGTCCTCGGCCTATCTCTCGGCCCTCGAGCATGGCCGCAGGGGCCGCCCGGGCTCCGGCCTGATTCAGCAGATCTGCGGCTATTTCAACCTGATCTGGGACGAGGCCGAGGAGCTCCAGCGCCTGGCCCGGATGTCCCACCCCCGGGTGGTTGTCGACACCTCGGGGCTGAGCCCCAAGGCGACCGAGCTCGCCAACATGCTGGCGGAAAAAATCGGCGAGCTGGACGAGGAGACACTCGACTGGGTGCTGGCCGAAATCCGCGGCCGCCACCTGCCGCCGAAGGGCCCGGCGTACTAGACGCCGAGAGAATATATTCCTCTATCAGGGCCGGATTATCGCACCTTGATAAGTCCCTTGCCTATCCAGGTGGGCATTTTGCCATCCGACATCCCTCACGTGATGTCGAGGCACCAATTTCCAAATACGAAGCCTATGATTTAATAGATTGGAATAATCACCTGCGAGTCCAGTGGTTTCAAACCAGTTGAATACCTTCGAACCCCTAAAATCAGCATCGATTTCGCGCAAGTTATTATAGACATACTTGCAGAATTTAAGTCTAAGTTTTTGTTTAGAAGTCATACCTCTTTGTCCAGGTTTACGCTTCTTGTGCATATTATTCCCGTAAGAGCCCGCTGCTCCCATTACAAGATCACAGATTTGAAGCCGTCGAATTCGGCTGCTGTTATGAAAGGTGACAACGACGGAGAGATCCGACCGATTTAGAATACGTGGGAGGTCTTGCGCAAACCTGACCAGATTGTTTTTGTGTTTTTGGCTTGAGTGGTTGTCCAGCCTAACAAATATCTTTGTTACTTCTCCATTCGGATCGATCTCAAGATACTTAAGGCCAAACGAATGCTTTATGAACTGATAATATATCTTGAAATGTACGTCTATCTCACCTTGTTCAATTGGATTATGTCTCGGTTGCCAAACGTAAGATCGATCCAAGAAGACTTGCCTGTATTTAATGTCGTCATTTCTAACTGAGTCTACAAGGCAGTCGACAAGTTCTTTGTAGCAGTCAATGTTCTTTAGACTAAGTTTACTCCATTTGACTTCGCCGGCAATTCCCCAGCGGTTTATGATTGTTTCGAGATTCTTCTCAAGTCGGTCGAGGGAACTCTGAGGGCCGAATATCCCTCCGTGGAAACACCAGTAACGGTTAAGCGGATGGCCACCATGTGTCCATGCTTCGTCCGCAAAAATCTCGTAGATTCGACCCATAAGACTAAGGACTCTAACCCCCTTAGCCAAAAGACACGCCGCACATCCTCGAATGTGAAGCTCGGGAGTTAGAGTCCGCCTTCAATTATAACCAGTCACACAATAAATGCAAGAGTCAGCAGCCACTATAACAATATATAGTAGGTTGCTCAACTAACTGCGGAATATCAAGAACATAAGCCAAACGGATCACTCACAAAATGCAATCAGAGATATCACCGTGGGGTGCTGGCCGAAATCCGCAGCCGCCATCTGTCGTCGAAAGAACCCTCGTACCAACGGATGGGAAGCCGGCACTTCCACCGGTACTCGCCTCAGAAGGCCGGCGGAATGCAGTTCTTTGCATTCCGCCATCAAAGTGTCAGAGGTGCTCCTTCAGCCACTCGGACACTTTCTGAGAAAGCCCGATCCAAGCACCCGAGTTGCTGGACTTGACGACGAGCAAACCGTCGTTTTCGTCGAGCCACCTCCAAAGTCGATCCCGGATCTGGGTGGACGACTGCTCGCTGACAACGACCCAGAGAGATTCGAGGGGATGCGCCCAATTCGCGAAACTCTTGAGTTCATCGTAGAGTTCGTCGTAGTTCCGGCCAGGCTTGCGCAGGTCGTAGGAAACAAGATATGAATCCATGGTTGGCTCCTGATAACAGGGGTTAGCTTAAGGACGCCCGCTAGTTTTGGTTTCCAGGCCGATCTAGCGGGCGTCACCTTATCCAGGCGACAGCAATCCTGGCAAAATCCACAATATCTGTCAAGCATCTTGAAGAATCTGCCAGATATGGATACATGCGCAACATATTGTTGTTGGGACGATACTTGACATATGATCCAGTAATTCATTGATTTTTATTCTAAAATATATATAGTTCAGCGCTATACTATTTTATTTCTTCACCTACAACAAAATGACAAACTCATACTTCTCAACCAGACAGGCCGCCCAGATCGCGGGCTTTCGCACCACAATGATGGTGGATTACCTCTGTCGGACAGGGATCGTCGTGCCGGGGGGGCGACCTGCGCCAGGGAGAGGAAAGAAACGCCTCTACACTCTTGGGGATTTGGTTCTGCTTCGAGCAATCAATCGACTACTTATTAGTGGTCTACCCGTATCACGTCTGAAAGAAGCGCTAGGCACGCTTCGAAAGAAGTTCCGAGATATTCGTCCCGAGTCAGCTATCGAGCGCTATCTGATTACAAACGGCAAGTCTGTATTCCTTCGCGATGACGCGAACGCCTTAGTGGACTTGAACAAGGGAGGACAACTTACGTTTGCCTTCATTGTAGACGTGGAACAGGCTAAGAAAGAAGTAATAGAGCGAACCAGTAAACTACGGTGACTGCGCCGAGAAGTATTTGGTTCCAGTGAAAGAGATCATTCGGCAGTAGAACTACAGAATGAATTTGCTGAGGTCGGCATCTTTGGCGAGGGTGGCGACCTTCTCCTGCACATAGGCAGCGTCGATGACGATGGTCTCGCCGCTGCGCTCCGAGGCGTCGAAGCTGATCTCCTCGACCAGCTTCTCCATCACCGTCTGGAGGCGGCGGGCGCCGATATTCTCGACCCCTCGGTTGATCTCGGCGGCGAGGTCGGCGATCGCCTCGATGGCGTCCTCGGCGAACTCCAGCTTCACGTCCTCGACCCCCATCAGCGCCGTGTACTGCTTGATCAGCGAGGCCTCGGGCTCGGTGAGGATGCGCAGGAAGTCGTCGCGGGTGAGCGCCCTGAGCTCGACCCGGATGGGCAGCCGCCCCTGCAGCTCCGGCAGCATGTCGGCGGGTTTCGACATGTGGAAGGCACCGGAGGCGATGAACAGGATGTGATCGGTCTGGATGGCGCCATGCTTGGTGGCCACCGTGGTGCCCTCGATTAGAGGCAAGAGGTCGCGCTGCACGCCCTCGCGGCTGACATCGGCGCCATAGCGCTCGGACCGCGCGGTGATCTTGTCGATTTCGTCGAGGAAGACGATGCCGTTGTTCTCGGCCGTGGTCTTGGCCTCCTTGACCACCTTGTCGTCGTCGAGGAGCTTGTCGCTCTCCTCGGCCATCAAGAGCTCGTAAGACTCGGCGACGGACATGCGCTTGGGCTTGGTGCGCGCGCCGAAGGCCTTGCCCAGCATGTCGTTGAGATTGATCATGCCGACCTGAGACCCTGGCATGCCGGGGATGTCCATGGTCGGCAGCCCGAAGCCGCCGGTATCGGCGACCTGGACCTCGATCTCCTTGTCGGCGAGGGCGCCGTCGCGCAGGAGCTTGCGAAACTTCTCGCGGGTGTCGGGGCTGGCGTTTTCGCCGACAAGGGCGTCGATCACCCGTTCCTCGGCGTTGAGCTCGGCCCGCGCCGTCACCTCCTTGCGCATGCGTTCCCGCGTCATATGGATTGAGACCTCGATGAGGTCGCGGATGATCTGCTCGACATCGCGTCCGACATAGCCGACCTCGGTGAACTTCGTCGCCTCCACCTTGATGAAGGGGGCCTGGGCGAGCCGGGCGAGGCGGCGCGAAATCTCGGTCTTGCCGACGCCGGTCGGGCCGATCATGAGGATGTTCTTGGGCAGAACCTCCTCGCGCAGGTCCTCGTCGAGCTGCTGGCGCCGCCAGCGGTTGCGGAGGGCGATGGCGACGGCGCGCTTGGCGTCGTGCTGGCCGACGATGAAGCGGTCGAGCTCGGAGACGATCTCCCGCGGGGTGAAACTGGTCATAGGGTCTCGATGATGATCTGTTCGTTGGTGTAGA
>JANQJG010000254.1 GCA_028281785.1 Rhodospirillales bacterium | reverse complement strand
GTCACCGGATCCGGTCCCGCCGGGTCCTTCGTGATCCGTCATCCCATGGAACTGCTCGCCGCCGGGGTCCTCGCGATCCTCGCGGCGCACGTGGTCTGGGGGTGAGCGCATCAGCGGAGAGACCGGCATGGAAGATCTCAGCGAATACATGCGCAAACAGGTGAAGTACATCGACGGGCCGCTGGTGCTGATGATGGTGGTGACGGGGTTGTTCACCTATCTCGGCGTCGAATCCGCCCTGGGATCCAACGGATCCGACACCATGGAGCGCCTGAGCGCCGCCGCGTTCGCGCTCGGCTCGGGAACGGCGGGGTTCGCGCTGTGGAAGCATGCCCTGCACCTCGTGCCGCACCTCCCCGGCGGCAAACATCTGGCCAAGGGGCTCGCGGCGCTTCTCCTCGGGCTGGTGTTCATCGTCTTCCTGTCCTCGTATCTGAACGTGGTGGCCATCGGCGGCGCGAATGCGCAGCGCGCGGCCATGTTCGCGGCGGTCGGGCAGTTCGAGACGGCGCTCGGCGAGTCCGAAGCCCGGCTTTCAAAGGCGGCGGAGGTACGCGCGAACCTGATGACCGGCGCCGCGACGCTGGAGGACTGGGCGCAGGCGGAGGCCACGCGGGGCGCGCTGTCGGGTCATCCCGGCCGGGGCACCGTGTACACGGCGGCCATGGCCGCCGCCGCGCAGATGCGCACCCTTCGGCAGACGCTGGACGAAGGTCTGGCGGAAGGGGCAGCGCTTGCGGAGCGGGCGCGCGGACACCTTCAGGAGATGCGGGCCATCGCCGAATCCGAAACCGGCGTGCCCGAGCGCCTCGGTCGCTTTGCCGCCGAAAGCGACCGGATGCGCAGTGTCCTGATCAGCCTGAACAGCCTCGAACTGGCGGGAGCCCTGTCCCGCGATCTCGAGCGTCTGGCCACGGCGGAGACGACGATGGCCCCGTCCGCGCGATCGGCATCGGTCGCCGACGCTCAGGCGGACGCCGTCCTCAAGCTGATGGAGATCACCCAGGCTGTGGCAAAACCTGTGGCGAGCCGATCCGCCGAACTGGGGCGCTGGCCCGTCCCGGAGGTGCCGAAGTTCCACCGGATCAGCACCGTCGAGGCGGTGTGGGTTCACGGCCTGTCCATTCTGCCGCTCTGGGCCGGGGGGCTGGCACTGGACCTGATGCCGCTGGTGCTGCTCCTGCTGTTCCGAATCAAGCGGGACAGCGAGGTCCCCCCGGAGGCCAGGCCGCGCGACACCGGGGACCATCTGACCATCGGGGATGTCAAACGCGCGCAGGTGGCCATCGACAGCTTCATCGGACGCCACGGCACCGCGAAGACCACCGCGAGCCGGAAATCGACATAACAAAGCGCAAGCAAGGGCTCTTCCCGGTCACGACGAAGAGCCCTTCCGACATCAAAACTCGCCACAAATTTGCCACAAGGCGAAAAAGAGCGAAACGGAGAATGGCGGATTTCTGCGGATTACAGCGGGCCTGTTTTTGTGGCAAAAATCACCAAAATTGAGCCATTTGTTTCCAGAATTATACGGCAAGTTATTGATTTGGAAGTGGTCGGGGTGGAGAGATTCGAACTCCCGGCATCCTGCTCCCAAAGCAGACTTTTACTTTTGTTTTTCAGCGTACTGGGCACTTTCCGCCACAGATTTGCCACAAATTCTTATGCAAGACCGGCAATAAGACCGGTGCTCTTTCTTTCTTTTTGGGAATCATCGTCCAGAAGATGGCCGTATACATTCAGTGTCGTCTCAATGTTCTTGTGCCCCATCAAGGACTGAATCCGTTTCAGATTCGTCTCTTTCTCGATCAGGACGGATGCGAAAAAGTGCCTGAGATCATAGGGTCGGTATTTTGCCCGGACAACCTGTTTCCCGTCCGAAACCTCCGTCACAATGAGACCCGCTTGTTTGCAGGCCGTGCTGAAACCTCGGCGCTGCCAGTCGCTACGGTTGATCCAACCGCCGTTGGCGGTGGAAAAGATCAGGTCATGGGGGTTGGGAATGGCGTATCTGTCCACGTAGTCGCGGATCAGGTCAATTGTCTTGGAACTGAGGTCGATGTATCGCCGTCCTGCCGGGGTCTTGGGGACCGAGATGGCCTTCCTGTCGCCTTCAATGGCACGGCGGACATGGACCCCATAGTCGTCGAAGTCCGACCATGAGACGGCGAGATACTCCTGCGGGCGCATGCCGGAATCAACCGCGAGATATAGGATGGGTCGGTACTTCCGCCAGGTCCGAGCCATGTGGATGTTGGACGACGACGCGAGGTCATCCGCCGCGCCCAACAGTGCGGCGATGTCCTGCTTGGTGGGAATCGTGACCGGCTCGTCATAGCGGGAATCGGCACGGATGGAGATCCCTTGGGCGACATTGGATGTCATGATTCCCCGGATGGTCATTTCCTTGAAGACCGAGTGAAGAGTGGTCAGCACCTTGCCGGTCATGTACCGACTGACGCCGCTGCTCAGCAACCATGACCGGAACTCAACAACATCTGGCGGGGTGAGGTCGCGAAGAGGTTTGGGCCATGGGTATCGGAGAATATGATCTGCGCGGTACTGATAGTTTTGCATGGTGTAGCGGGTCACCGGTTCGCGCCCGTTCAGGCCCTCCTTTTCGCACAGTCCGAGCCACAATGCGGCAGCCTGCTCGACAGTTTGAATCTCGGGACTCCGATGCGCGAGGCGACCTTTTCTCACCTCACCGCTCTCCAGAAACGCCCGGGCCTCTTTCATGGTGCGGAAGGTCTTGTAGGCATAGCCGGTTTTTGTGCCGGCACTGGGGTAACGGACCTGATAGGTAACGCCTTTATTTCCGTCTCGCTTACGAATATCTGACATGATAAAGTAATAATAAATATACGGCTCTTGCAAATCAAGAGCAATAAATAGCTCTTACAGCCTCAAGTGTCGCTCGGCTTCCATCTGAGCCTTGTAATAGGTGCGAATCAGGGCTCCGCGTTCTATTTTCAGCCGTCCGTCGATTGGATCGACGAAGAACGGCAGCTTGCGGTTTCCGTAGGCATCCTTTTCTGCGGCGCGGCGGATCTGGCGGTCGTTCAGGGCGACGCCCATCTCCGCCAGAACACCGCGCGCGCCGTCGAAGTCAAGGTAGGTGGGTTTTCGTATGGTCTCTTTCTGCATGGGGGGCCTCCTACAACAGGTTGTATTCCTCGGCGGCTGAGCGGGTCGGCCCCTTGGACGACAGGCAGACGAGTTCGTGCCCGTCGCCGGTCAGCGGCTTCACGTCGTGGCCGAAACCGTTGGTCGGGTTGAGGTAGATGGTTGCGCCTTGCGAATGGCGGACGCGGTAGTTTTCCTCAAGCTCTGCGAAGACTTCCACAATGGCTCGCTCAATGTCGGAGAGGCGCATCTCCCCCTGAATTCTGATTTTCATAACGCAAACCTTTTTGTTCATGGCCTATACCTATAGTATACAATCATAAGTATTATAGAAACGTTAAGAGAGGATCCGAAAAAGGGAACAAGGATCATTGAAACCGGCTAAAGTATTTGGTTCTTAAGGACAATTGATCCGATAGAAGATCTTCGGCACTCCGGAAGACTACAATCTCCGGATGTAGCGGGAGATCACGGTGTCTAGCGGGGCACGGCGGGATGAAGCGGGGCTCATGCCCCGCCGTCACCATGACGCCAGACGGGAACGCCCATCTTGCGGGCCTTGTCGGCCAGATTGTCGGTGATGCCGGACCCGGGGAAGACGATCAGGCCGATGGGCATGGCCTCCAGCAGACGGTCGTTGCGCCGGAACGGGGCCGCCTTGCCATGGGCGGTCCAGTCGGGCTTGAAAACCACCTGGGGCACGCCGTGCGTGTCGGCCCAGCAGGCCGCGATACGCTCGGCCCCGGTGGGCGAGCCGCCGTGCAGCAGGACCATGTCGGGATGGCGGGCATGGGCCTTGTCGAGGGCGGCCCAGATGCGGTGATGGTCGTTGCACGCGGTCCCGCCCGCGAAGGCGATACGGGGACCGGGCGGCAGCAGGACCTGGGTGTCCTTGAGCCGCCGGGCGTTGATGAAGTCGCGACTGTCGATGACGGCGGCGGTCATGGCGCGGCGATTCACCCGCGAGCCGGACCGGGGCCGCCACGGGGAGCCGGTCAGGGCCTCGAAGCTATCGGCGGCGTGCTCGCGCATGGCCTCGAAGGCGTTGCGGCGCTCGATCATCCCGAGGCCCTCGGCGGTCAGGCGTTCCAGCTCGACCGAGCGGATCTCGGAGCCGTCCTGTTCGCGCTGGCTGCGGCGCTGGTCCTGCTCGTTGGTGTCGAGGTCACGGTCGAAGGCCTCGACGCGGCGGTGAAACGCGCCGACCACGGACCAGAGAAGATCGGACAGATCGTCCTCAAGCCGCGTGCCGGTGAACAGGTCGGCCAGCATCTCGAAGGCGGAGGAAACGGCGATGCGGGCCGTGTCGTCGTCGGGCAGCGGTCTCGGGTCCGGTTCGTCCTGGAACGGCCGGACGCCGTGGGTCTGGAGTTCCTCCAGCAGGTGCGCGGTCGGCGAGATGGCGTGGTCCGGTTCGGCGTCGAGGGAAAGCAGGGTATGGTCGGTCATGGTGATCCTCCGGTCTGGGGCTTGTGGCCGCACCCATCGCGGCCTTTCCGGGGATCGCCCGCCGGAGGCCGTGAGGGTGGGGCCGCACCCGTCAGGGCCGCAATGAAATGGAGGAGGCCGCGGAACGCGGCCTTGCGGCCCTGCCCGGCCTCCGGCAGATCCCCCTGAAGGAAAGGGCGCGGGCGGGGCCTCTGGTGCCCCATGACGGAGAATCAGGCCGCGCGGCCCCTGTCCCGGTCGGCCGGGGCCAGTTGCCGAACGAACCGCGCGGCGGTGGCGGCGGGACCGAAGGTCATCAGGTCCGCGTTCGGATCGGTGCCGTGGCTCAAGAGCGGATGCACGGCGATGCCCTGCCCGCCCGCGCGCTCGGCAAGGCGCTCGAACGCCGCCGCCCCGGAGGGGTCGGGTTCGAGGGCGATATACAGGCGGGAGAGACCGGGCGGCGGATCGAACGCCCCGAGATGCCCGGCGGACAGGGCCGCGACCATGGACAGACCGGGGAACAGCATGCGCAGCGTCAGGACGCTCTCGATCCCCTCGCCCGCGACGAGGGCGTCGCCCGGATCGCCGAACCGGACGGCATTGCCCAGCAACCGCCCAAGGGCGCGACGAGGCTTCGGCATGGCCGCCTTGCCGGCGGTGTCCGGGTCCAGAAAGGTCCGGTGGACACCGGTGATCGCACCGTCACCGTCGGTCACGGCGGCGATCAAGGCAGGCCGGGCCTCCAGCGGCGCGTCCAGCGTGGGACGGCACCAGACACGCGGATGGAACCGCAAGGCCGGTTCCGGTTCGGACCGGACAATGCCGCGCCCGGCCAGATATCGCTCGGCCAGAGTGCCGGTGATGGGGCGCGCGGCGGCGAACAGCCGCCGGGCCGAGGCCACGGTGTCGCGTTCGCCGCTCTGTCTGACGGGAGCCGTCTTCGGCAGGGGTTCGCTGAGGAAGGCGTGCGCCTCCTCCATGGCCCCGAAGAAATCGAGCCCCCGGTTGGCCGCGATCAGGTCCAGCAGATCGCCGTATTCACCCGTGGCGGAATCGGTCCAGGACCCTGCGCGGGAACCGGTCAGGCGGACATACAGGCTCTGGCCGGGATGTCCGTGAACGTCACCGACCTGCCAGTAGTTTCCGGCGCGCCGTCCGGCGGGCAGGTATTCCCGGCAGACGGCTTCGGCCCGCGCGGCCAGGGCGCGCGCGATCTCGTTGGCTTTCATGATGGTCCCTCCGCATAAGAAGATGGCCCGACGCGAATGCCGGGCCGTTCCGGTGATGAGCCGCCGTCCGACTATTCAGCGGCTTCGGGGAGGGACTCCTCGTGCGGCCCCGCGTCGATATCGTCGGCGGGACCGATGTCGTTGGCGATGTCATCGCCAACCCGGTCAGTGGCCTCCTCGGTTTGGAGCCCCGGCGTGCGCAGGAGCTCGGGCAGCCAGCCCGTGCCCGCGAGCAACCGCTCGGCCTCCCTGGCCATGTCGGTCTTGCGCAGGTGCTCAATGCGCGCCGCCGCGCGCTCGCCCTTCGCGTCCCGCACCGCCTCGAGGATGCGGGCCTTGGTGACGCGCCCGAGGTAGGTTTCGGCGGTGGGAGACCAACCCGCCGCGCCCATGTCGAGCGCGACCGCGCGAGCCAGCGTGTCGGCGTGACGGATGCGCCCAGACGCATGGGTCCAGGGCTCGACCACGGCATTGACGGTTCGCGCCGCACAATGCGCCAGCAACGCCATGTGGTCGTCCTGGCTCATCGCCTCCAGAGCCGCCCACAGGTCCGCCGGATCCTCGGGCAGGCGGGCCGCCCACGCCGCGTGTCGGGCTTCCAACGCCTTGGCCGCCGTGCAGTCGCCCAGACCCGGCCCCTGACTGGTCAGGGCCGGCGACCGGCCCGTGATTTCCAGACTGCTTTCCGCCGCAAGGGCATGGAACGCGGACAGACAGAGCGCGTGCACCACGGCGAGGAACGCGGTGTCCGGAGTGCGCCCGAGCGCTTCCCGCAAGGCCAGCGTCCTGTGCGCGGTCAATTCGCCGACCAGACGGTCCGACAAGGGCTTGACGGTGCTCTCGTCGTTGCCGGCGGTGGCCTCGGCCTCCGGCGTCCCCGGATCGTTGGCGGGGTCGGCCGGCGCCTCCGGTTCGGCCCCGTCACTTTCGACCGGACCGCTGGCCTCCGCCGCGACCGTTTCTTCGGAGGCCTCCTGAGCGGGCTCATCCTCGGGCCGAACGAACCCGCGCTCGATCCGGACCTTGCCGTCCATGTCGATGGATATGAACGCTCCGGCGCGCGCCATCTCCTAGGGATCGTAACGACGTGGGCGGGTGTCGAGGGCCTCCAGCCGCGCTTCGATCTCTCCAACACGGGCGTCGATCTCGTCGGGCAGGTCGGCCGGCTCCGGATGATCGGCCAGAAGCCCGTCCATCTCCTGCTTGAGGGCCTCGTACTCCGCTATTTCTTCCTCGGTCATGCACACCCGCTCCCCGGCAAGCGAACGCATGCCACGCATATGACCGTAGGGAAGATCCGCCGCCGCCTGGACCCAACGCCAGCCCTCGGCGCCGATCTCCTCAGCCGCCGTGGTCAGCTTCTCGGCGACCAGCCGCTCCAACACGGGCACGTCCTGGAACCAGCCGCCGCCATCGTCGTCGCTGAACAGATCCTGCATGATGGTGCCACCAGCCTCCAGATAGGCCGCCTCGCCCACGAAACGGGCGCGGCGGTCGGTTGCCCGGACGGACGTTTCCGTCAACATGCGCCGGATGATGTGCGGATGGCGCGGCCAGGCCGGGTCCAGCGCCTCCCAAACCCGTTCCTGGCGGTCATGGTCGTCGGCGATGCTGAACGCCATGAGATGATCGAGCGTGATCTCGCCCTCGGCGTACACCTCCAGCAGACGCGGCGAGACGGCGGCCAGTTTCAGGCGCTGGCGGACCACGGCGGGGGTGACGAAGAACCGCGCGGCGATGTCCTCCTCGCTCAGCCCCTTGTCCCGCAGGGCCTGGAACGCGCGGAACTGGTCGAGCGGATGCAGCGCTTCGCGATGGACGTTCTCGGCCAGCGAGTCTTCCTCCGCGGCACCCTCCGCATGCACGATGCAGGGGATCGGGGCCGTCCTGGGCAGGCGCTTCCGCCTGACCAGCAGCTCCAGCGCCCGAAAGCGCCGCCCGCCCACGGGCACCTCGAACGTGCCGGTCTCGGCGCCGTCATCGTCCAGAACCACCCGGACGGCGAGAGAGTGCAACAGCCCGCGCCGGGCGATGTCCTCGGCCAGATCCTCAATGGACTGCCCGGCCTTGACCTTGCGGACATTGGCCTGCGAGAGGACCAGCGTGTTGAACGGGATTTCCCGGACGGGGCTCAATGTGACCTTTCCGGGCTTCGATTTACGTGTTGTATTCGTCATGATGACGTCTCCTTTTTCGGTGAACCGACGGGCCGGGAAAAGACTTTCTTTCCCCTTCAAACCCGTCACGAAACCGAAGACGTCCTCTCACTCTAAACCGTGCCGCCGGGCGCGA
>JANQJG010000213.1 GCA_028281785.1 Rhodospirillales bacterium | reverse complement strand
CCCCCCAAGGGGGCGGAGAGGAAACGCAGCGGCGAGCGCCACGCCCTGATCAACCCCCTCCATCTTGGGAGCCCCGGCTTTCAGACATCCTCGGAGCCGCGAAGATGCGTGAGTCCCGTCGCCGAGGGCGGAGAGGGTCGACACTCTCGCGTGGGGGAGAAGAACTCTAATTCTGCAGGAAACACAGGAGAAGTATCGATGATGATGAAGACGAAACATGTGAAGCTGCTGGGCCTTACCTTGGCCCAGGCGGCTCTTATCCTGGGGTTGTCGCAGACGGCGGCGGTGGCCGAGACGACCCTGCGCTTCGCCCATGTGCTGCGGGACGGCGACCCCGCCCATCTCGGCGGCGAGAAGTTCAAGGAGGAGGTCGAGAAGAACTCGAACGGCCAGATCACGGTGAAGATGTTCCCGGCGGCGCAGCTCGGCAACAACCGGAAGCTGTTGACCCAGCTCAAATCCGGCGCCATCGACATGTCCTTCACGCCCTATCCGATGCTCGCCGACGTCGTTCCGGAGTTCAACATCGTGACGTCGGGCTACATGTTCGACAGCTGGAAGCAGCTCAGTGCGGTGTTGGGCAAGGCGGAGTTCGGGCAGGCCTGGAACGAGACCTTGGTCAAGGAGAGCGGGCTCAGAATTCTCGGCAGCTTCTATTACGGCGCGCGCAACCTGACCACGACGAAGACGGAGGTCCGCAGCCCCGAGGATCTCGATGGCCTGAAGGTGCGGGCGACGACGAACCCGATGTCGATCGCCGTGGTGCGCGGCCTGGGCGGTAAGCCGACGCCTGTGGCCTGGCCCGAGGTTTTCCAGGGCCTGCGTCAGGGGATGGTCGACGGACAGGAGAACCCGATTCCGGTGCTCCACGCGGCCAAGCTCTACGAAGTGCAAGGCTATCTGATCAAGACCGAGCACCAGCGGACGGCCCTGCCTTTCGTCATGCGGGAAGCCGTTTTCGGCAAGCTAAGCGCGGCGGATCAGGAGATCCTGCGCAAGGCTGCCATGGCCGGGGCCGAGGCCGCGACCGAGGCGATGATCAAATTGACGGTTGACCTGGAAGGCGATCTGACGAAGAAGGGCATGACCGTGATCGATCTGACGGACGAGCAGCGCGCGGCCTTCAAGCAGCGCGTTCAAGCATCGGTCAAGGAGGACTTCGACGGCAAGGTCTTGCCGGCCGGCCTTCTGGCATCGATCTCGGAATATGCTAAAACCATCGAGTAGAGTTTAACCTACCCGCCTCGACGCCGAGTGCCAGAAACGTCAAAATCGGCACACAGCATGAAACTGGGAGGTTCGGCGATCCGGGGCCCAAAAAGTAAGAGGGAGACAACCATGACCAAAATCGAACGACTGACACTTGGCGTGCTCGCCGGGACGGTGGCGCTGGCAACGGCGGTTTCCGTTCAGGCGGCCGACATATCCTGGCGGATGGTGCACAAGATGCCGCCCGACAGCCCGGAAGGGATCGTCTTTCAGAAGTTCGCCGATTTGGCCCAGGAGTACAGCGGCGGAAAGCTGGAGATCAAAGTCTATCCCAACGAGCAGCTCGGCAAGACACAGGCGGTCCTGGAGCAGTTGAAGCTGGGCACGGTGCACCTCTATGCCGAGGGCTCCACATACATGACCAAGTGGGTTCCGGCCATCAAATACATCAGCTCGGCTTTCCTGTTCGACGACCGCGAACACTGGGTGCGGTTCATGAACTCGGATCTGGTTCAGGGATGGTTTGAGGAAGCGTCGGAGAAGGCCGGCATCGGCATCCTGGGCGATCCCACCGCGATCGTCCGCGGCCCTTACCGGGTCATGGTGTCGAAAAACGCCGTCGAGTCGTACGATTCCGTGCAGGCCCTCAAGCTGCGCATGGCGCCCAACAAGATCGCCGTCGAAACATGGACCTGGCTGGGCGCCGACGTGAAGACCCTGGCCTGGACCGACGTCTATCAGGCGATCGACAAGGGCATCGTGGACGCCGTCAACAGCCCGATCGCGCTGGTCGAGAGCATGCGCTTCTACGAGGTCGCGCCCAACGTGGCCCGGCATGACGAGTACTACCAATCCATCGGCTTCATGCTCAACCAGGCGGCTTATGACAAGCTGTCGGACGACCTCAAGGAGGCCGTGAACCGCGCCTATGTCGAGGCGGGCAAGTATAGCGAGGAGATCATGGGCAAGGCCGCCGACGAATCGATCGGGCGCATGAAGTCGAACGGCGTCAACTTCGTGTCCGTCGACCGTAAGCCCTTTATCGACAGGATGAACGCCTTCTACGCCGAAAGGGCGAAGAAAGGCGATCTTCCCGAGGGTTTCCTCGACGTCGTCGAGCAAACGCGGAAGAAGTAGACGGCATTGGACTCCAAGATGAGCAACGGGCAAGGGCGCCTTCCGGGGTTCGCCCTTGCCCTTGATCGCCTTCTCGACGGGTGCGACCGGGTCTTCCTGGTGATCGCGAATACCTGCCTGGCACTCATGCTGCTGGGCATCGCGGTGACCATCGTGCTCAGGCCCTTCGGCGTGTCCTTCGTCTGGATCTGGCCGTGGACCATGCAGGTCTTCGTGTGGATGACGTTCTTCGGCTTTTTCGTCGTCTACCGCCGGGCCAAGGACATCGTCGTCGATTTCGTGGTCCTGCGGATGGGGGAAAAAGGGGTCTTCGCCTCGCGCATCTTCGCGCCGGCCGTGATCCTGGTCGTGATCGGCGCCGTGCTGTGGCAGGCGCCGGTGGTGCTGGAAACCCAGGTCGGCGTCGTCGACGGCGTCTACACGCCCTGGGGCGGGGAGCTTGAACGCTATACGCTCTCGGTGCCGCTGTTCATCTCCTGCGGTCTGATCATGATCAACGCGGTCCTCGACATCATCAAGGCCTTGGCGGGCGTTCCCGAGCCCGCCCGCTCCCACCACTGAGCGGCACGATACGACATGGCGCTGATTCTTTTTGCCACGTTCATCGTCCTGATCCTGATCCGCGTGCCGGTGTCGATGGCCATCGGCGCCGCGGTCCTGCTGTCCTTCATCGCCGCCGGGTTCAGCGATTCCCTTTATGTCATCCCGCTGCAGATCCTGGAGGGCGTGAACAAGCCGTCGCTGGCGGCGGTGCCCTTCTTCATCATGGCCGGCAACCTGATGAACGTGATGGGGATGACCGACCGCATCTTCAATTTCGCCAATGCGCTGGTCGGCCATTTCAAGGCCGGGCTGGCCCAGGTGAACGTGCTGTCCTCAATGATCTTCGCCGGCGTCTCGGGGGCGGCTGTCGCCGACTGTGCCGGGCTCGGCGTGATCGAGATCCGGGCGATGACCAAGCGCGGCTATCCCCGGGGCTTCTCGGCGGCGATCACGGTCGCCTCGGCCGTCGTCGGCCCGCTGATCCCGCCTTCGATCGGCCTCGTCATTTATGCCTTCCTCGCGCAGCAGTCCATCGAGCGCATGTTCCTGGCCGGCCTGATCCCCGGCGTGACCGTCGGCCTGTCGCTGATGCTGTTCAACCGGATTTTGGCCGTGCGCCGCGATTTTCCGACCCAGCCGAAGGCCACGGGCCGGGACGTGCTGAAGACCGCCCGCGACGGCTTCCTGGCCCTGGTGGCGCCGGGCATCATCCTGGGCTCGATCCTGGGCGGCTTCGTGACTGCCACGGAGGCGGGGGTGCTCGCCTGCCTCTATTCCATCGCGCTCGGTTCTGTGTACGGCACCCTCAATATCAAGAACCTGATCCAGGCCCTGACCGACACTATGATGATGACCTCGGTGATCATGATCATCATCGGGTTTTCCATCGCCATGGGCTGGCTGCTGGCGATCGAGCAGGTCCCGCAACAGATTGGCGAGGTGATCTTCGCCTACACCGACAGCCAGGCGGTGTTCCTGGGGATCCTGATCGTTTTCGTGCTGCTGGTGGGCTGCGTCGTCGAGGGCGTACCGGCGAAGCTGATGCTGGTGCCGATGCTGCTGCCCGTCATCGATCAGTTCGGCATCGACCGGGTCCATTTCGGGATCATTCTGCAGCTGGCACTCCTGATCGGCATCGCCACGCCGCCGATGGGGATCGGCCTCTACATCATGGTCGAGGTCGGCAAGGTGTCTTTCGAGCGGGTCACGATGGCGGTGATCCCGTTCCTGATTCCGCTGCTGGTGGTGCTGATCCTCATCACCTATGTGCCGGAACTCACCCTTTGGCTTCCCAACCTCGTGCTCGGCCCCGACACCTCCATCCTGCTGCAATGAGCGGCGCCGGACGGCCCGCCCCGCCGGCTGCCGAAGAGAGCGAATTGATGATTGACCCCGTGCTTCGAGACGCCTCGCTCCTCAGCATGAGGTCAATCACTTCAGTGTCTTGCCTCACCCTGAGGAGGCGCGGAGCGCCGTCTCGAAGGGCGCGGCAAGACGCTTGGACGAGTATTCCCCAGACCAGATGAGAAGAGATCCATGAAAATCACCCTCGTGCAGATGAACACCCAGAACGACAAGGCCGCCAACATCGCCCAGGCCCGGGAGCTGATCGTCCGGGCCGCCGAGGAGGAAGGGCCGGACCTGATCGTCCTGCCGGAATGCTTCGACATGCTGGGGACGGTCAAGGAAAGGCTCTCGGCCGGCGAGGACCTGCCTGGTGGTCCGGCCTATGAGATGTGTCGGGCGGCGGCGGCGGAGTTCAAGGTCAACATCCATGCCGGCAGCCTGACCGAGCGGGTGCCCGGCGAGGACCGGGTCCACAACACGACCGTGGCCTTCGACCGGGAGGGGCGGGAGCTTGCCCGCTATCGCAAGATCCACATGTTCGACATCGTCACGCCCGACGGCACGTCCTACAAGGAATCGGCGGCGACCAAGCCGGGCGAGGAGGTGGTGACCTATGGGCTCGAGGGCGTCACGATCGGCTGCTCGGTCTGCTACGACCTGCGCTTTCCCGAGCTGTTCCACGCCCTGGTGCGCAAGGGCGCCGAGGTGATCATGCTGCCCGCGGCCTTCACCCTGATGACCGGCAAGGACCATTGGGAGGTGCTGTGCCGGGCGCGGGCCATCGAGACCCAGACCTATTTTGCCGCCGCCGCCCAATGCCTCGGCCATCCCCAGGGCAACGAGATCCGGTACTGCTATGGCCACTCGCTGATCGTCGACCCCTGGGGCCATGTGGTCGCCAAGGCGTCCGACGGCATCGGCCTGGTCAGCGCGAAGATCGACCCCGCCCGCATCGCCAAGGTGCGCGCGGACATCCCGCTCGCCGATCATCACGTGCTGAGCTAGCCGCGAGTGGCGGTTGCATCTGGATTTTCCTCTCTTCGCCCCTGGGGGCGAAGAGACTTGAAAGGATCACCACGGAGGACACAGAGGTTTCACAGAGGCCTCGCTGCGCGAGGCAAAGAAAAAAGCGCGCGCGGCGCGCTGTCCCCTTCTCTATGCCCATCTCTGTGCCCCCTGTGTTCTTTGTGGTTCGAATTTCACCGTCGGTACAAGGACGGGATGGCTCCGGGGAGCGCGGGGTTTGCCACTTTCATGGCAAGATGAAGATGTGTGAAGGCCATAGCGCTAGCGGGAGGGGCCGGCCCCCGCACTTCACCTATTTGTCGGCCGCCTCGGCCACGATCTCGATCAACCGACGGATCACCGGAACGTCAAATGACGACCGCCGGATATAGGCCCCCGCCGGAAGCCGCGAAATCGGCGGCGACGTGCGAATGAGTCGAACCCGATTGCTGTCCAGGATCGCCTCCAACTGAACAGGCATGCTCATCACATAGTCGCCCTCGGCGACCATCTGCAGGCCCAAGGCAAATGAATTCGTGAGCAGCGCGATTTTCGGGATGGGCAGGCCTTGGGAGCTGAAATAGGCGGGCATCAGATGCTCGCTTTCGAGCGAATCGTTGTAGACGACCCAGGGTGCGTTCCCCACTTCGTGAACTTTGATGGTGTTCCTCCGGGCCATGGAATGTCTGGAGCTCAAAATCAAACCGTGCTCCACCGTCGTCAAACGCTCGAACGCGATGGAGTCCGTGTCGTCCAGAGCCTCCGTGATCCCGAAGACGACGTCCAGATGGCCGTCTCGAAGCTTCGGAAGGTTCTGCGGATTGTTGCCGGCCATCAATTGCAATGCCGTGTCTGGAAACTCCTCTCTGAGCTGGCTTAGAGCAGGCCCCAAATATCGCATGTGAAAAAGCGGCCCGGCTCCAACCCTCAACTCATCGAGATGATGGGACTTGACCAGCCGTATCTCCTCAAAAGCGTGAAGGTATTCATGCCCGATCCGTTGCGCGTGCGGTAGCAGCCGCTCGCCGAACCGCGTGAGTTTGACGCCGCGCGGCAGGCGTTCGACCAGTTTGCAGTCGAAGATGCTCTCGAGCTGCTGCAACCTTTTGGTCAAGGTCGGCTGGGTGACGTTGAGGCGCTCCGCGGCCGCCGTGATGTTCCTGGTTTCGGCGATCGCGAGCAGGGCAAGCAGATTTCTATCCATTCGTTTTATATATGGATAGAGTTCAAATTTTTCATTTTTCGAATTTCTAGCAATATGCTTATCCTTTCAACGCAATTCTTCATGGGAAGGCACAAAAAAAGAATGAGAACGATCTTCGTCCTGTTCGATTCCCTCAATCGCCATGCTCTGGGTGCCTATGGCGGCAACTCGGTCGCGACGCCGAACTTCGACCGCTTCGCCCGGCGGGCGATGACATTCGACCGGCACTATGTCGGTTCATTGCCCTGCATGCCCGCGCGCCGCGACCTGCATACGGGACGCCTGAATTTCATGCACCGCCCCTGGGGACCGCTCGAGCCGTTCGATAATTCCTTCGCCACTCTGCTGAGCGGCCATGGCATTTACACGCACCTGGTTTCGGACCATCTGCACTATTTCGAGAACGGCGGCTGGGGATACGCCAACGCGTTTGACAGCTGGGAGTTCATCCGCGGCAATGAATACGACCCCATCAAGGTCATGACCCGGCCGCCGGTCGACCGGCTGCGTCAAGAATTCGACGAGCGTCATTATCCCATGCAGGATTTGTCGGACGACCGCACGGTCACCCGTGGAACGACGGCAAAAGACACCTGGCGGCGCTCGCGCCATGCCGTCAACACGCTGTTCATGGACTCCGAAGACAGCTATCCGACGGCCAAGTGCTTTTCCGCCGCCTTCGATTTTCTCGAACTCAATAAATCGGCCGATGACTGGTTTTTGCAGATCGAGTGCTTCGATCCCCACGAGCCGTTCTCGGCCCCGGCGCGTTTCAAGGAGGCCTATCAGACCGGCTATAACGGCAAGACCCTCGACTGGCCCCTCTACGAAAAAGTATCGGACTCGCCGGCACAGATCGCCGAGATTCGGGCCAACTATGCGGCTCTCCTATCCATGTGCGACGAGTATTTCGGCCGGCTGCTGGACTGGCTCGACCGCGAGGACGCCTGGTCGAACACGGCCGTCATCCTTACCACCGACCATGGTTACCTGCTGGGCGAGCATGAATGGTGGGCCAAGAACCGGATGCCCTATTACGAGGAGATCTCGCACATCCCACTGATGGTCTGGCATCCGGAAATGGGGGCGTCCAGCGGGACGCGAACCCCGGCACTGACCCAGACCACCGACTTGATGCCGACCATTCTGGACTTTTACGGTATCGAGACGCCCGCCGAGGCGACCTCCCATTCCCTCTACGACCTGCTCAAGGGGGGGCATTCCAATCGTGAAAGCGCCATCCTCGGCATGTTCGCGGGACCGATCTGCGTGACCGATGGCAGATATACCTACTACCGGTTCCCCGTCGCGCACTCGGGAGCGCCTCTCCCGCTATACACGGTGATGCCGTCGCACCTGTCGTCGCTGTTTTCGATTGAAGAAATGAGGTCCGCGGAATTGGCCGGTCCGTTCGACTTCACCAAGGGCACGCCCGTGATGAAGATCAATATGAGCCCCCATGTCGGCGAATCCGGCTTGGATTGCGTCGCCAACTGGGGAGAGGGATCCTGCCTCTACGATCTTTCAAGCGATCCGGGTCAGCAAACCCCCATCGACGACCCGGAAACCGTCGAACGTCTGTGCGGCGAGATCGTTCGGCATTTGGTTCGCCATGACGCGCCCAAGGAAATCTACGCGCATTACGGACTTGAGAGATTCCCATGCGCTTCCGCCCACACGTGAACGGCGGAAGCGGCTGGAGAACCGACACAAATACAGGGAGAATAGGACATGATGAGAAAAGCACTTGTCGCGGCCTCGTTCGCCGCTCTCACATTGGCGCCGGGCTTCGCCAAGGCGGAGTTCCCCGAACGCACCATCGAGAACATCTTTCCGTGGTCGGCCGGTGTCGCCATGTCGGTCAGCCAGATCATCGCCAAGGCCATGGGCGACGAACTCGGCCAGTCGGTCACGGTCATCTCGACGCCCGGCGCCGCCGGGACAAAGGCCTTCAAGACGGCGATGAACCGACCCGCCGACGGCTACACCATCATTGACGGCTACGTGGCGCCGCTGGTGCTGCAACCGGTTCTCGGCAAGGCCGACTGGACCTACGAGGACTTCAAGCCCCTGCACGCCGCCGTCTCCAACGCCTTTTCCATCGGCAGCCGCAAGGGCGAGACCCGTTGGAGCAATTTCGAGGAGATGATGGCCTACGGCAAGGCCAATCCCGGAAAGCTGCGCTATACGTCCGGCTCGCGCAACAACCTGCCGCACATGGTCATCGCCAAGGTCCTGCAATCCTACGGGGTGGTCGCGCAGAACATTCCCTACAAGACGGACGGCGACGGCCGGAAGGATCTCAAATCGGGCGTTCTCGATTTCTCGTTCATCAATGTCGGCGCGTATCTGCAGGACAAGGAAGCGTTCGACATCCTGCTGGTCCTTTCGGAGTTGCCCGGCGCGAAGGCCTCCTATGACGGGGCCCCCAGCATCACCGATCTGAAAATCGACCTCGGGCTTTCGGGCCTCGCGCCCATGGGGTGGACCTGGTGGCTGGTCCACAAGGACACCCCGGACGACGTGACCGACAAGCTGCGCACGGCCATGCAAGCTGCGATGCAGCGGGAAGACGTGCGCAAGCAGATCGGAAAAGTCGGGTTCGTGCCGCTCGATTGGGACCACACCAAGTATGAAGAGGTCGTCGGCCCGGTGTCCGGGCAGCTCTCGGCCATGGGCAATGCGCTGGCCTGGGAAGAGGAAGAGATGAAGAAGCTGCGCCAGCGTTAAGGGAGAAACGGCCGTGAGCATCACCCAAAGGCATGCCGCCTGGCTTGCCATCGTCTTCTTTGCGGTTCTGATTGCGGTCGTCTTCCATCAGATCAACACCGACATGGTCGAACAGGGCATTGCCTCCGGCACGCCTTATGATAACGCGGCGGCCTATCCCAAGGCCGTCGCGATCCTCATCGGCATACTGATCGCCCTGCAGGCGGCGATTCAGCTGCTCGCAAGGAATGCCAATGGCGAAGGCGCCGCCTTCACCATCGCCAGGCTTCGGCGTCCTGCGCTGCTCCTCGTGATATTCGCGGCCTATCTGTATGCGCTGGGCGTTCTCGGCTACCACCTGTCCACGCCGCTCATGATCGTCGCGGTCATGCTGCTATGCGGGATGCGCAGGCCCCTTGAGCTGGCCATCGGCGGCCTCGGCATTTCATTCGCTTTGGCCTTTTTCTTCGAGGTCTATCTGAAGATCGTTCTTCCACCCGGGTTGTTCGGTCTCGCCATCAGCTGGTGACGTGCAGCGGTGTTGGACGTTCTCGACCTGGGCGCGGAGTAGGAAGAATTGTTATGGTTCACTGCTGTCCGATTAAGAGTTTTATGCAACCCATAAGATTTTTATGAGACTGAAATCACGCAATAATCGTCATGCGCGGACTTGTTCCGCGCATCCACGACTAAAACAAGAAAAGACGTGGACGGCCGGGACAAGCCCGGCCGAGACGATAAATAATAGAAACTCTATCTCGAAACACAGTTTATTTACTTTAACCGGACAGAAATGTAACTGGCCCTCGGATCAAGTTCGGATATGAAAGTAATTATTAAAACGTATTCTATGAAGAAAGATCTCATAGATTTCAAAACACTTAATCAAACAATTTTTCTTACAGTCCGTGCATGACGCATCATGTTGATTGAGTCCCTCGGATCAGGATTTGAGCTTTTCTTCACGCCGCTGGCGCTGGGGCTGACGCTGCTCGGGGTGCTCTTCGGCCTGCTCGTGGGGGCGCTGCCGGGACTCGGCCCCTTGATGGGGATCATCCTTCTGCTGCCGGTGGCCATCACCTTGCCGCCGATCGCGGCCATGGGCTTCCTGATCGCCATTTTCGTCGGCGGGTCCTGCGGCGGCTCGATCTCGGCCATCCTGCTGCGCATCCCCGGCACGCCGCTGGCCGCCGCCACCCTCTTCGACGGCTATCCCATGGCCCAGAAGGGCCGCGCCAAGGACGCCATCGGCATCGCCATTTCGGCCTCGGCCCTCGGCGGGCTTTTCGGCGGCGTGGTGCTGATCCTCTGCGCCCCCCTGCTGGCCCATTTCGCCAGCGGCTTCGCGCCGCCCGAATATACCGCGCTGGCGATCACCGGCCTCATCGCCATCGCCGTCATATCCGAAGGGTCCTTGCTCAAGGGCCTGATCACCGGCTGCTTCGGGCTCTTGCTGGCGACCATCGGGACGGACGAATTCTCCACCGGCTACCGCTTTACCTTCGGCTCCTACCACATGCTGAACGGGTTCCATATCGTCGCCGTGGTCGTCGGTCTTTTCGCCATTTCCGAGATGTCGTTGCAGATCATGAAAAAGGGGCTGCTCGACCGACCCAATATCGCCGTCGTCAGGCCCAGCTTCGGGTCCATCGTCATTGTTCTGCGCCATTGGAAAAACCTGCTCCGGTCTTCCTCCATCGGGGCCTTTTTCGGATCGCTTCCCGGCGCCGGCGGGGTGATCAGCTCCTTCACCTCCTACGCCGCGGCCAAGGCCGCCGCCAAACCGGAGGAGAAGTACGGCGAAGGGGCGGAAGGCGGCGTGGTGGCCACCGAAAGCGCCAACAACGCCACCGTCGGCGGCACGCTGGTGCCGTCCCTGGCCTTGGGCATTCCCGGTGATGCCTCTTCCGCCGTGCTGATCGGCGCCCTGCTGATCCTGGGCTTCTTCCCGGGACCGACGCTCTTCGAGCAGGAAATCCAGATCACCGGTGGCATCTTCCTGGTTTACCTGGCCTCCAACGTCTTTCTTCTCATCCTCGGCATCCTGACGACCCCCATTTTCGTCTACGTGCTGCGTATCCGGAAAAGCTACCTGATCCCGACGGTGCTGCTGTTGTGCGCCATCGGCACCTTCGCCCTGCAGGCGTCGGTTTTCGACCTCTGGGTGATGCTGGGTTTTGGCCTGGTCGGCATTCTCTTTCGCGCCGCCGACTATCCCCTCTCGCCGGTCGTCATCGGCGTCATACTTGGCCCCCTGCTTGAGAACAACCTGCGCCGCTCGCTGCTCATCTCGCATGACGGCTACTGGATTTTCCTGGAGAGGCCGGTCTCCGCGGCGCTGCTTCTGCTCAATGTCTTCCTGATCGCCGGCGCGGTCTGGTTCGCCTGGCGACAGCGCAAACGCGCCTCGCGCGACGGCCTCACGCGCCCTTCCTGATGAGATAGCGGAAGACGCCGCCCTCCTCGCCGCTTTCGAGGAGCTCATTGCCGGTCGTCCGGCAGAAGGCCTCCATGTCCTTCACCGAGCCGGGGTCGGTGGCGAGCACGGTCAGCGTCTCGCCGGCCGGCACCTCCTTCAGCGCCTTCTTGGTCTTGAGCACGGGCATCGGGCAGGTCAGCCCCTTGGCGTCGAGCGTTGTCGGCATGGTCTCCTCCGATGTTGTCCTCCGGCGCGCGGGCGTCGCTCGAATGTCGCGCCGCCGTCGGCCCGACGTCAACGTCATGTCAACAGGATGTCAACGTCCCGTCGACGGACATCGACCTCAGATGAACAGGTTGATGTCGGCCTTGAGCGCCCTCTCCATATAGGTCGCGGCGCCGCCGACCTCGACGCCGTCGATCATGTCGGCGGGCGTCCATTCGAACAGGTCCATGGTCATCTGGCAGCCCATCAGGGTGACGTCGGCCTCGATCGCGGCCTCGCGGAGCTCGGGGATCGAGGGCACGCCCTTCTTCCTGATCAGGTTCTTCATCATGGTCGTGCAGGCGGCGTCCACGCCCGGCAGCGCGCTGACCATGTTGGGCATCTTCAGGTGCATGCCCGCCAGCGGCATCTCCATCGCCGGGTTGCCGAGGGTCGAGACCTGAAGATGGCCGAGGTCCTTCTTGAGCAGTTGCAGGCCGTAGAAGGTGAAGAACATCGACACCTCGACCTCGAGCGCCGCCGCCGTGGTCGCCAGGATGAAGGGCGGATAGGCCCAGTCGAGCGTCCCCTTGGTGACGATCACCGTCATCCGCTTGGCGTTGCTGTCGGCGGTCATGGCGGCCGTCCCTCTTCCGGAACCGTCTATTAGATAACACTAATATACTATGGGAGAAGAACGGATGTCCATGGAAATGTCGGCATTCGTCACGCCTACCGGAAGACCATGACCGAGCATTGGGCCCGCCGCATCAGGTCGATCTCCATGCTACGCGTGAACAGCGCCTTCAGGCCCTTATGCTCGAAATCGGGAACCACGATGATCGAATGGTCGGCGCCGGCCTCGATCAGCTCCTCGACCGGGTTGCCGACGCGGACGATGGTCTCGAACACCTCGATACCCATCGATTCGATAATCTCCCGGGCCTCGGCCGCGTGGCCCGCCGCTCTGGCCTCGCTCTCGACGTCGGGGGCGACGGCGATGACGGCGACCAGGCTCTCGCAGAGATGGGCGAACTGGGCGTCGCGGCGCACCGTCTCCTTGGCGGTCTCCGAGCCGTCGGTATAGATCAGATGGCTGTGCCCGACGAGAAGCTGGCGCGCGATCAGCACCGGACAGGGGGCGTGGGTCGCCACCTTCTCGGCCACGGCTGGATCGCGGAAGGTGCTGATTCCCTTGCGCGTCCAGCGGTTGGAGGCGCCGAGAATGATGAGGTCGTAGCGGCCGAGCTCCCATTGCTCGAGAACCCCGCTGGCGACATCGTGGGCGACCTTGAGCTTGAGGATCACCTTGCGCTTGTTGCGGCCGATATAGGTGATCCGGTTGTCCCCCAGGGGATCGCCGGCGACATCGGCATGGGCCCATTCGGTGCGCCGGTCGGGCGCCATGTAGCCGACATCGATGAGCAAGTCCTTGCCCTTCCTGAGATACTGAATGCCGGGAAGCTCGAGCCCCCAGTTCAGCATGTTCTCCCGGGCCACGCGCACCTGAAGGCCGCCCGACTGAAGGCCGCGGTCCATCCGCCGCACATGCAGGAGGACAATGTCGGCCTCGACCCCCCTACCCATTTTCGCGGCATACCGCAGGCTGCGATAGGACTCCTCGGACCCGTCGATGCACACAAGTATTCGGAACCGGCCTTCCTCGTACCGCTCCATCTCGCTCAACCCTCCCGGCTGACCTCGCGCTCTCAGACGCCAATCAGCGGCCAGTAGATCGCCGCGCCCGCCAGCATGACCAGGGTGGACATGATCGCCATTTTCCATCCCACGGCCAGGAAATCGGACGCCTTAAGATAACCCGATGAGTAGACGATCGTGCAAGCGGGCGTTCCGATCACGGTGAGATAGGCGAAAGCCGAGGACACCGCGGTAATAAATCCGATCACGATCGGGCTCTCCTGGGCGGCGACGGCGAGCTTGAGGACGATCGGTCCGAGCACGGCCACCGCCGCGCCATTGGACATGGTGTTGGTGACCCCCGTTGTCAGGACCGACACCGCCGCCCAAAGCCCGATGCCCTGATCCGCGCCAAGCGGTGCCAACAGCGCCAGGAAACTCTCCGCCACCCATTGCGCGGCACCCGTCTCCTTCATTTCGACGCCGAGGGAAATGGCGGCCGCGTAGAGCAGAACAACGCCCCAGTTGACGCCCGAATTGACGTCGTCCCAGCTCACCAGCCCGGCGACCAGAAACGCCGCGGCGCCGAGGACCGCCACCGTGCCCATGCCGATATTGTTGGAGGCGAAGATCCAGCCCAACAGGATGAGGAAGAAGATCACGATGGCGACCCAATCGGTCGATTTCATCGGCCCTTCGCTCTCCACCTGGGCGCGGAGCTTGACCACCGCCCGCGAAAGATTCCGGTATTCGGGGCGGAAGGACATCAACAGAATGATGGTTACCAGGGGCAGTTGGAGGATGAACATCGGGTAGGCGTAGATCATCCACTTCAAGTAGGTGATGATGTACTTGAAGGTTTCTGGATCTGTTGGATCGTAGAAGAACTCCTTCCAATAGCCGATCATGATGGCGTTACGCGCGCCGCCTGAAGGCGTCGCGATGCCGGCAACCGAACAGCCGTAGGAAATGGAGAACAGCAGAACCACGGCCAGGTTTCGCACCTTCCTGGGGTCGTCGGAGGTCAGTGTGACCAGGGTGATCCCGACCGGCAGCATCATCGCGGCCACCGTATGCTCGCCGACAAAGGAGGCGAGGAAGCCGGAGACAGCGGATATCCCGAGGCAGACCCGCCAAGTCCGAGTGCCGGTAACACGCACGATCAACCAAGCGATTCGCTTGTCGAGCTTCTGCTTGACGACCGCCACCGCGAGCATGAGCGAGCCCATGATGAAAAGCACGGAATCCGTCATCAGGCTCTTGGCGACCCGCGTCGAGTCGAGCTGCAGGAGCAACACCTGCCCCACGACGATCAGAAGAGCGACCGTCGGCAACGGGATCGGTTCGGTGACGAAAAGGATCGTCGCCACGACCGTCATTGTCAGGACGATCATGCCCTCACGTGTCAATCCGTCCGGAGTCGGCATGCTCAAGAGGAGCGCGCCGATGGCCATCGCAAAGAAGAACCAGCGTTTTTCGTAGAAATAGTACAGACGCAGCCGCATACGTACGGCGCGGCGCCAGAACCCAAAGCTGAATGTACTGTGGGCAATGGCCGATCGGGGACGGTCCTGTGTTGCCGTGTGGCGGTCGTTGGGGCTCCGACGCAAGGGAGTTCCCCTTTTGTTGAACCAATCATACATCTTATATGTCCCCAGACAGTCTGCCCCTTTTGAAGGAGCTATGAGTAGCCCGGTAGGCCCAAACCCCCGTCCGCCGACGCAGACTGGCCTCTCGGGCGAGACCCCTCGCTGATCTATTAGGCCGTGTACGCCCTGGACCGGACCTGGGCGCTGGTCGCGGCGGCGCGGAGCCCGGCGATGGTTTCCCCATAGTCCGGCCCCGTGAACACGGCATTTCCCGCGACAAGGACGTCAGCCCCCGCGGCGATCACCTCGCCCGCGGTTTCATTGTTGATTCCCCCGTCCACTTCAAGGTCGATCGCGCGACTCCCGATCATCTCACGAATGCGGCGAATCTTCTGAAGCTGCGAGGTGATAAAGCTCTGTCCGCCGAAACCTGGATTAACCGTCATCACCAGGATGAGGTCGACGGTATCAAGAAGGTGAAGGAGCGTGCTCTCCGGCGTTCCCGGATTGAGGCTCACGCCCGCCCGCTTCCCCAGCGATTTGATCTTTTGGAGGCTGCGGTGAACATGCGGGCCCGCCTCGACATGCACCGTCAGAATATCGCCACCCGCCGCCGCAAAGGCTTCCAAATACGGATCGGCGGGCGCGATCATCAGGTGCACGTCGAGCGGCTTGTCCGTGTAAGGGCGAATGGCCGCCACGACACCCGGGCCGATCGTGAGGTTGGGCACGAAATGCCCGTCCATCACATCGACATGGACGTAGTCACAGCCGGCCCGGTCGATCGCGCGAACCTCCTCCCCCAGCCGAGCGAAATCGGCGGAGAGAATGGAGGGCGCGATCTTGACGACTGTGCTATCCATCAGACCCCATCGCGGCAGCGACTTCTCCCCTACCCTAGTTAACCTTCGGGTCCAGCTCCCCACCGGAATAGCGCTGGGCCATCGCGGTGAGCGGAAGCGCCTTGATCTTGGAGGCATTGCCGGCGGTGCCGAACTGCTCGTAGCGCTCCTCACAGAGCTTCTGCATGGCCTCCATGGCCGGCTTCAGATAGCTCCGCGGGTCGAACTCGGCGTTCTTCTCGTGGAAGACCTTGCGGATCTGACCCGTGATCGCCATCCGGTTGTCGGTGTCGATATTGACCTTGCGCACGCCATGCTTGATGCCCGTGACGATTTCCTCGACGGGAACGCCATAGGTCTGCGGCATCCCGCCCCCGTACTTGTTGATGATGTCCTGCAAATCCTGCGGAACGGATGAGGAACCATGCATCACGAGATGCGTGTTCGGCAGTTTCTGATGGATCTTCTTGATCACGTCCATCGCCAGGATCTCGCCGGTCGGCTTGCGGGAGAACTTGTACGCACCGTGAGAGGTTCCAATGGCGACGGCGAGCGCGTCCACCTTGGTCTTGCCGACGAAGTCGGCGGCCTCGTCGGGATCGGTCACCAGCATATCCTTGCTGAGCTTTCCCTCGAAGCCGTGGCCGTCCTCCTTGTCGCCCTCGCCAGTTTCCAGCGAGCCCAGACAGCCCAGTTCGCCCTCCACGGAAACGCCGACCATATGGGCCATGTCGACGACCTTCTTGGTCGTGTCCACGTTGTAGTCATACGAGGCCGGCGTCTTGCCGTCCTCCTCCAACGAGCCGTCCATCATGACCGACGAGAAGCCGAACGTGATGGCCGACAGGCAGGTGGCCGGGTTGTTACCGTGATCCTGATGCATGCAGACCGGAACCTCCGGATACATCTCGATCGCGGCCTTGATGAGGTAGCTCAAGACCGTGTCATTGGCATATTTGCGCGCGCCGCGGCTGGCCTGCATCACGACCGGGGAGTCGGTCTTCTTGGCGGCAGCCATGATCGCCAGCATCTGTTCCATGTTGTTGATATTGAACGCGGGGACACCATAGTCGTGTTCCGCCGCGTGATCGAGCAACTGCCGAAGTGTCACCAAAGCCATCTGATCCAGTCTCCTTCCAATGCAATAGCGCGGGCATCGCTGAGGTGTCCGCGCCGGTTGTTCCTACAGCCGCGCCCGAACCGCCGCGACGACGTTTTCAGGCGTGATGCCGAAATGCTCGAAGAGCTTTCCGGCCGGCGCCGAGGCGCCGAATCCGGTCATTCCGACGAAGCCCCCACCTTCGCCGATGTAGCGCTCCCAGCCCTGAGGCAAGGCCGCTTCGACAGCGACCCGGGCGGTCCCCGGTTTGAGCACGGCATCGCGATAAGTTTCGTCCTGGGCGTCGAACAGCTCCCAGCAAGGCATGGAGACCACGGCCGTTGCCACGCCCTCGTCCTCCAGAATTTTGCGCGCCGTGAGCGCGATTCCAACCTCGGCTCCCGTGGCCAAGATGGTGGCCCGGCGCGCCCCTGCCCCGGCCGCCGCCTCCGCGAGCACATAGGCACCGCGAGCGCTGAGATTCTCGTCCACCGGCGTTGTTCGAACGGCGGGCACGCCCTGGCGGCTGAGCGCCAATACAGATGGCGTTCGATCGGCGGTAAGTGCAAGGGCCCAGCATTCCGCTGTCTCCACCGCGTCGGCTGGCCGGAAGACATTCAAATTGGGAATGACCCGCAAGGCCGCCAGGGATTCCACGGGCTGGTGGGTTGGGCCGTCCTCACCGAGGCCGATCGAATCGTGCGTGAGCACGTGAACAACGCGGATGCCCATCAGCGCCGCAAGGCGGATCGACGGCCGCATATAGTCGGAGAAGACAAGGAAGGTTCCCGCATAAGGGATCACGCCTCCGTGCAACGCCAATCCGTTCATCGCCGCCGCCATGGCGTGCTCCCGGACGCCATAATAGATATAGCGTCCTGAAAAATCGGTCTCCGTAACCGGTTCGGTGCTGCTCGTCTTGGTCAGGACCGACCCCGTGAGGTCGGCGGACCCTCCGACCAGTTCGGGGACGGATGCGGTCAAAACCTCCAGCGCCTTGCCGGAGGCTTGGCGCGTGGCCCAGCCTGGATGTTCCTCGCTGATCTTTCGCTTGTAGGCGGCCATCGCTTCCGTCCAGCCTTCCGGCAACCGACCCGCCTCGCTGCGCTCAAACTCCGCCCGCTGCTCCACGGCGAGCGTGGCCAACCGCGACTCCCAAGCCTCCCGGGCCTGCGCGCCGCGGGCGCCGGCCCGACGCCACACCTGAAGCACGTCCTCAGGAACGTCGAACGGCGCGTGCGGCCACCCCAGACGCTCGCGAGCGCCGGCGATCTCTTCTTCACCAAGCGGTGCCCCATGGGTGGAGGCGGTTCCCTCCTTTTTCGGCGCGCCGAAACCGATCACCGTTTTGCATGCGATCATGGAGGGCTTGTCTGAACGCTGAGCGCGCTCGATGGCGGCGGCCACCGCGTCGGGATCGTGGCCGTCGACGGCCTCCGCCTCCCAGCCGCTGGCCCGGAATCGAACAAGCTGATCCTCCGTCCGCGAGAGATCGGTCGATCCATCGATGGAGATGCTGTTGTCGTCCCACAGCAGGATCAGCTTCGAAAGCCTGAGATGGCCGGCAAGCGAGATCGCTTCGTGGCTGATCCCTTCCATCAAACAGCCGTCGCCGGCGATGACGTAGGTATAGTGATCGACGATGTCATCGCCGAAGCGGGCATTGCGCATACGCTCCGCCAGCGCGAAACCGACCGCGTTGGCAAGCCCCTGCCCCAGCGGACCGGTCGTCGTTTCGATGCCGGCGGCGTGACCGTATTCGGGATGGCCGGCGGTGCGCGACCCAAACTGACGGAAGTTCTCCACCTGCTCGCGGGTCATGTCCTCATATCCGCTTAGATAGAGCAGCGCGTAAAGCAGCATCGAACCGTGGCCAGCCGAGAGGATGAACCGGTCCCGATCGGGCCATCCGGGTACCGCCGCATCGAATTTGAGGCAGCGGGTGAACAGGACCGTCGCCACGTCCGCCATCCCCATGGGCATGCCGGGGTGTCCGGAGTTGGCCTTCTGGACCGCATCCGCCGCGAGGAAGCGAATGGCATTCGCTAAATTGCTGTGGCTCGCGCCGGTGGTCACGCCCGTTGAGGGGGCCGCGTTGTCTGGTGTCGCCATCTTGCGTCGATCTCCCTGGTTGCGAGGAGCGGCGTTTCCCGGAAGAGGTCGGATCCGACGATTGGCCTGGTCGCGGAAAAAGTCCTGGAAATGCCCGCGAATACGCGCGGCGCCCCGCGGGTTTCGGCGGCGCCACTATACGAATCGTCACCCCCTCGATCAATAGCCGCCATCGTCGACATTCCCTAGAAATTTGGGCGCATCGGGGGATGCCGTGCGTCACTTTTTCTTGAGCCTCCCGCGATGGCGGATCGGCCCTTCCCGTCCCATTTATTGTGTGCCGGGATCGACAGTGGTAGTTCTGAACGGATGCGGCCATTTGAACGCACTCAGCGACGGCCAAATGATGACGGACAAGGATCAGAAGGAGCCGGGGAAAATCGTCTGGCGGCAGGCCGATGGACGGCCCATCGGCTGTGACGAAAAGATCAAGGTGCTCAACGAGAACCTGGAGGAGATCCGCCAGTGCTGTCAGGACGCCTTCGAGGACGCTGTTCTGATGGGCTGCGACGAGGCCCAGATTCGCAAGGTTCTCGCGAAGATCCTGACCTCCGTCCACAATCCTTACAAGAAGGACACTTAGGCGATCGAATCCCGGCGGAGCGATGGGTCCGGGGACGCGGTCGGTGCCTTGCTGGGTCCGGCCGTTAGAGCTCCGGGCGATTATTCTGCAACGCATCCGGTTTTTTTGAGGTAGTTCCAGCATTCTTGTGGCTCGAAGAGGTCGCAGATGTCGCCGACGGCGCGTGACAGGGCGTCATAGGTTCTGGCCTTGGCCTTTCTGAGCAGGGTCTTGAGCTTGGCGAAGGCCATTTCGATCGGGTTGAGATCGGGGGAGTATTTCGGCAGGAACAGGAACCAGGCGCC
>JANQJG010000192.1 GCA_028281785.1 Rhodospirillales bacterium | reverse complement strand
TCCAATATGGCCGCACTGACCGACTCGCGACTTGAATGTTCATTATATTATATATTAGTTCAATTTATGATCTATTCCAAATCCTGCAAGGCGCATCTGGCCAGACCGGCAGGCTCTCTTCACGAGACAGATACTCCCTGGGCGACTTGGCGCTTGAACTTGAGCGAATAGGCACGGTGCTTTGCCATGACCCTTTCCTGCAACGCCTGGCAAGCATCTTCCAATCTCACACCGCCAACCTGTCCGGAGGCAGGGGAGCACTCCAGACCGGCTCCGACGAATGACATTGGGAAGCACATCCGGAAACCCCATTTCTATGACATCCGCATTGGCTCGAACGGATGGTTTGTTCAACGACATCGCCGATCTGGTGTCCTTCGGACGACCGCTTGAAAAACGCGAACGTCAGCCGGTTCCGAGCGGTCGTCGAGTCCGACTGGGGCGCAAAGATCCCGGATTTTCCATCACTCTATCGATGGTCGGTGGACCATCCCGACCGCTTCTGGACGAGCTTCCGCGATTTCGCCGGCATCCGTGGAGAAGATTGGGGCGGTGGAACCTTGGACAACGGCGATGACATGCCGAGGGCGCGCTGGTTCCCCGACACCAGACTCAACTATACCGAGAATTTACTGCGCCGACGCGACGAAACCGATGCCTTCGTCTTCTGGGGCGAGGGTCTCGTCCGGCGGCGCTGGAGTCATCGCCAACTCCATGATCAAGTGTCCCGCCTCGCACAAGCGCTTCAAGACGCCGGCGTGCGATCGGGCGACCGGGTCGCGGGCTACCTACCCAACCTTCCCGAAACGGTCGCCACGGCCCTCGCCACGGCGTCCATTGGCGCCGTCTGGTCGTCCTGTTCCCCCGATTTTGGCGTCGAGGGTGTCGCCGACCGTTTTGGCCAGATCGAACCGAAGGTGCTCTTCGCCGCCGATGGCTATTTTTACAACGGTGTCGCCCGCGACTGCCTAGGCAAACTGACCGACATTGTGCCGTTCCTGCCGTCGCTGGAGCGCATTGTCGTGGTGCCCTACGCGCAGGAGGAACCCGACATTTCAGGCGTTCCGGGGGCGGTTCTCTGGGACGATTTCACGGGACCTTTTACCGCCGGCGAGATTGCCTATGCGCGCCTGCCGTTCAACCATCCCCTCTACATCCTCTACTCCTCGGGCACGACGGGACCGCCGAAATGCATCGTGCATGGCGCCGGTGGCACGCTCCTCAAACACATGACGGAACATCTCCTGCATTGCGACATCAGGCCCGATGACCGCGTATTTTATTTCACCACCTGCGGATGGATGATGTGGAACTGGCAGGTTTCCGCGCTCGCTTGCGAGGCCGCCTTGCTGCTCTATGACGGCTCGCCGTTCCATCCCAGCCCCGCGATTCTTTTCGACTACGCCGACGCCGAGCATATGACCCTGTTCGGGACCTCGGCCAAATACATCGACGCCGTTCGCAAGGCCGGATTCGAACCCGCGAAGAGCCATAGGCTCCACGCCCTGCGCACGATGACGTCGACCGGCTCGCCGCTGGCGCCCGAGAGCTTCGATTTCGTCTACGAGGCGATCAAACAAGACCTTCACCTGGCCTCCATCTCGGGCGGCAGCGACATCATCGGTTGCTTTGTCCTCGGCGATCCCACCGGACCCGTTTGGCGGGGCGAGCTCCAGACCCGGGCCCTCACCATGGCCGTCGACGTGTTCGACGATGACGGCCACCCCATCCGTGGCGAAAAAGGCGAGCTCGTATGCAAGGCGCCCTTCATCTCCATGCCGTTGGGGTTCTGGAACGACCCCGACGGCGCGCGCTTTCGATCCGCCTATTTCGAGCGCTTTTCCGGCGTCTGGCATCATGGGGACTATGTCGAGCTTACGGAGCATGACGGCATGATTTTCCACGGCCGCTCCGACGCCTTGCTCAAACCGGGAGGTGTGCGCATCGGCACCGCCGAGATCTACCGCCAAGTCGAGCGGCTGCCGGAAGTGATCGGGAGCGTGGTCATCGGTCAGGACTGGGAGGGCGACACGCGGATCGTGCTGTTCGTGAAGCTCGGCGAAGGCGTCACCTTGAGCGAGCGCTTGACGAATCGGATCAGGACCGGGATCCGGACCAATTGCTCGCCCCGGCATGTGCCCGCCAGGATCATCCAGGTTGCCGATATCCCGCGCACGAAGAGCGGCAAGATCACAGAGCTGGCGGTGCGCGACATGGTTCACGGCCGACCCGTGAGGAATGTCGAGGCGCTCGCCAATCCCGAGGCTCTGGAGCTCTTTCGGGACCTCCCCGAGCTTCGAACCTAGAGGCGCGCGTGTACGAACTCTACACTTATTTTCGGAGTTCCGCCGCTTATCGCGTGCGCATCGCCCTCAACCTGAAAGGACTGGCTTGCGAATACCATCCGATCCATTTGCTCCGCGAGGGCAGCGAGCAAAAGAGCGCCGATTACCGCAGGCTCAATCCACAGGGCCTCGTACCCACGCTTGTCGATGACGGAGAGCCGTTTACGCAGTCCCTCGCGATCCTCGAATACCTGGAGGAGACACACCCCGAGCCAACCTTGCTGCCGTCCGATGCCGAGGGGTGCGCTCGGGTTCGTGCCCTGGCGCTCGCTATCGCCTGCGACATTCATCCGCTCAACAATCTCCGGGTACTCGCCTATCTTCGCGACAACCTGGGGATCGATGAGCCGGCGCGGACCCGATGGTACCGGCACTGGATCGCCGAGGGATTTGAAGCCGTCGAAGCGCTGCTGACGGGTTCCCCCGCCATCGGCCGCTTCTGTCACGGCGATCAACCGACACTGGCCGACATCTGCCTAGTGCCGCAGGTCTTCAACGCCAGGCGCTTTGACATGGACCTCGGAGGTTTCCCGACCATCCGCCGCATCGACGCGGCTTGTTTGGAGATCGCCGCCTTCCGGGACGCGGCGCCGTCCGCGCAGCCCGACGCCGAATAGGAGTCGGAATCTCAGGCTGGCGTGGCCTCATGGCGAGGGCTCGTAGGGAACTACGGTCTGATCGATCGCGCCGAAGACGCTCGCGCCGCCGGTGTCGAACGCCTCGATCCGAATCGTGTCGCCAAAACGAAGGAACTCGGTGACCGGTCTGCCGGTCTCGATGATCTCAAGCGCCCGCTTCTCCGCAAGGCAGGATGATCCAACATCTTTGGCGTCGTTGGCGACCGTCCCCGAGCCGACGATGGTGCCGGCGCCGAGCGGCCGGGTTTTTGCCGCATGTGAGATCAGCGTCGGGAAATCGAACGCCATGCCCTTCCCGGCGTTTGGGCATCCCAGCCGTTCTCCCCGAACCTCGCTGACGACCGTGAGGTGGGCCTTGCCCCCATCCCAGGCGGAGCCGAGCTCGTCCCGCGTCACCGCGACCGGGGCGAAGGCCGTTGGCGGCTTGCTCTGGAGGAAGCCGAAGCC
>JANQJG010000091.1 GCA_028281785.1 Rhodospirillales bacterium | reverse complement strand
AGTCCCATGGGGCTGCGACGCCGGCGATTTCGCCGCCCGAGCAGGAGTTGGAGCATGATGTCATGCCCGAGCATATCGAGCGACGAGCGACGCCCTCGGCGGGGATAAGCGCCGCGTCCCGAGGGGTTGGCCGAGGCCGGCCAACGCAGCCTCCATGCGATTTCTCAAACAGGCTCTTACGGCCTTCGAGTAGCCGTTTTCTGCGCCCCAGGGCAGCAGGATTCTCGAACCGAAACTGTGACAGGCAGGTCTCCGATGACCTCACGAATTAAGCTTGCTCGCCTCGAACGCTCGATCCTGTCGGAACAGGTCGCGAAGGTGATCACGGAAGGTCTGCTGAGCGGTCAGTTCAGGTCCGGAGACAGGCTCGTCGAGAATGACCTCGCGGAGGCCCTCGGTGTCAGCCGGTCTCCGATTCGCGAGGCGCTCGCGGAGCTGGAAATGCAGGGGCTGATCTCCAAGGAGCCGGGGCGGGGCGCCGTCATCCGAAAGTGGTCGGCACATGATCTCCGCGAGCTCTACGCGGTGAGAGGTCTTCTCGAGGGGTTCGCCGCGAGACTGGTTGCCGAGCAGATTCCAGAGGTAAACCTGAACCCGCTCGAAAGCATCATCGCCGAGATGGAGGGCGCGTCGAGCACCAAAGACTATGCGAAGCTCGTCGCGCTCGACGTTTCCTTTCACCAGCTGCTGTGGGAGCTGAGCGGCAACAAACTCCTCCAGAACGTGCTCACGGGACTGAAACATCAGATCCAGCTCTTCCTGACCCTCAACTGGAAGTTCCACGGCGGCGTCAAGCATGTTCCAGAAAACCATTGGAAAGTCATCAGGGCATTGAGATCCGGAGATTTGTCACTTATCGACGAGGTGATGGCCGAACACGTGGTGGTCGAGCGAATGCTCGGCGCCCTTATGCAGGTGTCGACGGATACGGATCCTGCCGACAAGCTTTTCGGCGAGCACACAGCCAAGTCACGGCGGTCGGCCGATGTCGGGTGACAGTCCGGACAGGGAACTCGAAGACGAACGTCCGGAATGGCAGGTGCTCGATTCGATCAGGGGGTCGGGTGGTGTTGATCTGGGATGTTGCCTTGTTCGAGAGCGTGTCGGCCACGAACGTCGTTCTGCTCTTTCTCGTCTATTTCTTTGCCTTCGCCGTCAAGGGTGCCTTCGGTCTCGGGTCATTGACGCCGACCGTGCTGTTCGGGGCCTGGGTCGTCGAACCTCATCATGCGGTGCTGCTTGCCCTCGTCTCGAATGCGTATACCCAGATCCAATTCATTCCCGACGGCGTTCGGCATGGCGATTGGGGCTTGGTCCGGCGCGTCGTGCCCGCCAACTTTGCCGCCGCGGCGCTGGGGGTCTGGATCTTCGGGCGCCTGGACGGCCCGGTGCTCACGTTGGTGCTTGGCCTGGCCCTGGGCGCGATCATCGTCACCGACCTGACCCGCGCCCTTCCGGCTCTGGCCGAGCAGACCAATCTGCGTTCGCCTGTGGTCGTCGTTTCCCTTTCGGCCCTGGCCGGGCTGACCAGCGGCGTAACCGGCGCCGGAGGGCTGATCTTCCTGGCCCTCTACCTCAAATTGGCTTGCCCCGAGCCGCGAAGCTTTCGCGCCACGATCATCCTTCTCGCCGCGCTCATGGTTGCCTGGCGGGTCGCCGTGCTGGCCATGAGCGGTTTTGTGACGCCGACCCTACTCTTGGAATGTGCGGTCCTCCTGCCCATAACCCTGCTCGGTGGATGGGTCGGAATCCGGCTTTTCCGTTGGCTACCCAGAGAATACTTCTACACGGGTCTCCAGCTGGTTCTCATCGCAGCGGCGGTGAACCTTGTCTGGAAGGGGCTTCGGGACGTCCTGTGATGAATCCGACGGCCCCGCCACGCAGGATGTTCGATTGCGGCTTCAGGCAACCTTGAGCGATAGGCCGCGCATCGATGAAAACCAACTACGACTTCCTTGTGATCGGTGCCGGTATCGCTGGCGCCTCGACCGCGTTTGCGCTCTGTCAGCAAGGTGATGGCGCCGTTCCGGAGGTGCTGATGGTGGAACGTGAGGCGATGGCGGGCTACCACACGACCGGCCGGTCGGCGGCGCACTACACGGAAACCAACGGCCCCTCGGCATTCCGCGCCCTCACGCGGGGAAGCCGGCGCTTTTACGAGAGCCCGCCGCGAGGCTTCGCCGACCACTCCATCGTCAGCCCGCGTGGGAAGCTGCACATCGCCCGGCAGGATCAGGTGGGCACCCTCGAAAGTTTCTATGAGGACTGCCGTCGGCTCGGGCCAGGCGTCCGGTTCATCGACGGAGCGGAGGCGAGGAGGCTGAACCCCTCCCTGTCCGAGGCGTATGTGGCGGCCGGTGTTCATCAGCCATCGATGGACATCGACGTGCACGCGCTTCATCAGGGTTATATCAGATCTTTCAAGACACGAGGGGGGACCCTGATCTTGAACGCGGGGGTCCTGGGACTCGAGCGCGTGGGGGGAAGATGGCAGGTGCATACCGAGGCCGGGTCCTACTCCGCGGCGGTCGTCGTTAATGCCGCCGGAGCGTGGGCCGACGTGATCGCGGAGTTGGCCGGGCTCTCGCAATTTGGCCTGGTGCCGAAACGGCGGACGGTGATTCAATTCGATGCGCCGGAAGATTTGGATTGCCGGGACTGGCCGCAGACGGTCGACGTTGGTGAGGCCTTCTACTTCAAGCCCGATGCCGGTCGGATCTTCGCAAGTCCGGCCGACGAGACGACTTCGCCGCCCTGCGACGCACAACCCGAGGAAATCGATATCGCCGTTGCGGTCGACCGGATCGAGGCCGCCACGAACATCAAGGTTCGCCGGATCCTCAGCAAATGGGCAGGTCTCAGAAGCTTCTTCCCGGACAATCTTCCGGCCATCGGACCGGACCCCAGGGAGCCGACTTTCGTTTGGGTCGCGGGACAGGGCGGGTTCGGCATCAAGACGTCCTACGCGATCGGTAGGGTTGCGGCTGCCCTAGCGACGGGTCGTCCAGTACCGGACGACATGAAAGAGTTGGGTCTCGAGGCGGCGGATATCCTGCCCGACCGGTTGCTCGCCAGGCCCTGAAAGTATGTCGGATTCATCTTGGTCGCATCGGTGAGTGAAAGGGAGGAACGGAGAACGATGGCCATTCTGTTCATGGACAAAAATGCGGACAACATCGACCGGTGGCTTCGCGAGCTGCGGGCCAATCTCGCCGGGCACGAGATTCGCCAATGGCCGGAGGAGGTGGGGGACAGGTCGGAGATCGAGGTCGCCATCGTCGGCCTGCCCGAACGCGGGGAGCTCGAGCGCTACCCCAACCTCAAGGCCATCCTGTCCACTTGGGCCGGCGTCGACCGTTTGATGGCGGACGGCATGGTGCCGCGGAATGTGCCGCTCGGCCGTCTGGTCGACGGGTCGCTGCGCGCCGACATGACGCTGTTCGTGCTTCACTGGGTTCTTCACTTCCACCGCGAGATTCATCTCTACCGCGAGCTTCAGGCCGAGGCGCGCTGGCAGCCGCTGCCCTATCGGGAGACGGCGGAACGTGGGGTCGGGATCATGGGGCTCGGCGCGCTCGGGGCGGACGCGGCGGAGAAGCTGGTCGGTCTCGGATTCGCGGTCGCCGGCTGGGACGCGGTCGCCAAGGACGTTGCCGGCGTCACGAGCTTTGTCGGCGCGAATCGACTGCACGACTTTCTGGAACGCACGGAAATCCTGGTGAGCCTGCTGCCGTTGACGCCGGAGACCGAGGGAATCCTGAACAAGGAAACGCTCGCCGCCTTGCCCCGGGGTGCCTGCCTCGTCAGCTGTGCCCGCGGCGCCCACATCGTCGATGAACATCTGATCGCGGCCCTCGACGACGGGCGGATCGGCGCGGCCGCTTTGGACGCCTTCCGTCAGGAGCCGTTGCCTGCGGATCACCCCTTCTGGGGCCATCCGCGTATCTTTCTGACCCCCCATGTGGCGGCGAAGACGAATCCCAGGACCGCGGCGCAGGAGATCGCCGAGGATGTGCGCCGGGTTCTGGCGGGGCAGCCGCCGCGCTATCCCGTCGATATGAAGCGGGGCTACTGATCCGGCGAAAAACACAAAAGAGGGAAGAACGTCCCAATGAAAATCACCGATATCGAGACCATCATCCTGCGCCTGCCGGAGGTCGTGGCCAATGGCGACAACCTCCAGGACGTGCTGATCATCAAGGTCCACACCGACGAGGGGATCACCGGCATCGGCGAGGCCCATACCGCGCCCACGGTGCTCAAGGCGATCATCGACGCGCCGGTCTCGCATCTCACGACACAGGGCCTCAAGCCCCTGCTCGTCGGCCGGGACCCCCGGCGCATCAACGAGCTTTGGACGCGCATGTACCGCCACACCACCTCCTATGGGCGGCGGGGGGTGGTGCTGCAGGCGATCAGCGGCATCGACATCGCGCTGTGGGACATCCTGGGCAAGGTCACGGGCCGGCCGGTCCACCAGCTCTTCGGCGGCGCCCTCCGTGACTCGGTGCCGGTCTATGCCAGCGACCTCAGCCCCGCCGAGCCGGCGGCCATGGTCGAGCTTGCAGAGCGCCATGTGGAGGCCGGCTTCCGCGGCCTCAAATTCGGCTGGGGCGGGCTCGGCGGCGACGTGCGCCACGACGCCAAATGGGTCGGCGCGGTGCGCGAGGCGGTGGGGGCGGAGATCGACCTGATGCTCGACATGGGCACGCCGGTGCCGTTCGACTCGGCGGTCTGGCTCGCCCACGCGCTGGCCGAGCAGGACGTCTACTTCCTGGAGGAGCCGCTGGCGCCGGACGACCTCGACGGCTTTGCCCAGCTGGTCGCGGTCTCGCCGACGCCGATCACCACCGGGGAGAAGGAGACCAGCCGCTTCGGCTTCCGCGACCTCATCGAGCGCGGGGGGCTGCGCATCATCCAGCCGGACATCGCGCGCTGCGGCGGGCTGACCGAGGTCCGGCGGATCGCCGCCCTGGCCGAGCTCCGAAATGTCCGCGTCATTCCCCATTGCTGGTCGACCGACATCCTGGTCAGCGCGACGCTCCAGTTCCTGGCGACTCAGACGGACGCGCCCTATCAGGAGTTCAACGTGATGGACAACCCGTTGAAGACCGAACTCCTGGTCGAGCCCATCCAGCAACAGAACGGTGCCGTTCGCGTTCCCGACGGCCCCGGCCTCGGCATCGAACTCAACGAGGAAATCGTCGAGCGCTATCGCTGGCGGCTGGACGGGTGAGTATCGGACCCGCAATCAGGTGTTTCATGTCGAAGGGGTTGGGCCGATTGTTCCGAGCATTGCCCAAGACCCTATTTTTCAAGGGCGACATGCCTATGCGGTTGGAGAGAACTCTCGACGGCCGACAGCGAGGGGCGGAGCAGATCAGCGGTGCGCCACAAGAGGTTTCCGTTTCCGAGTACGGGCGACGCGCTCCGCTTGCCGGTCGCAGCGGCGCCCACTTTGGCTGTGTATTGCGGAGTGAAAATCTAGCAAAGATAGAAAACCACACAACCATTAGAAAACGGCGGCCGGGAATGCGTTGACCGAGGCGCCCCCTCATCTTAGCATGCGTCGCATTCTCAGAATGAAGCCGTGAAAGCGGGCACCGAGTTACCGACGCGCCGGTCTTTCTGCTTTCGGCATCAAAAGATCAACACGGAGGCAACATTATGTTTGGAGCACGTCTGAGTCGGGCACCCATCAGGCTGGCGAGGGTCGTGTTGGCCGGGGCGATCCTCTCGGCGCCCATGAGCGGACTGGCGGCAGAGAAGGTTTTGACGATCGGCGCCGCCATCTTCCCCGATTCCTTGAGCACGAGCGTAAGCAGCTTCGCGGCGCTCAGCCTCAACCTGCAAACCACGGATACCCTGGTCCGGCGCAACAATGACGCGTCGCTGAGTGAGGGCCTCGCGGTCAAGTGGGAACCCCAGAACGATACGACCTGGCGCTTCCAATTGCGCGAGGGCGTGAAGTTTCACGATGGGGTCGAGTTCACCTCGGCGGACGTAAAGGACACCCTCGATTTCATTCTCGATCCCGAGTCGGTTTACGGCTCCAAGCGCCGGATCACGCAGATCGACCGTGTCGAGATCGTCGACAAATACACGGTCGACATCATCACCAAGAAGCCGTTCCCGACCCTTATCCGAGCCCTATCGGACATCCCGATGGAGCCCAAGCACTATCATGAAAAGGTCGGGCGCGACGGCATGGCCAAGGAGCCGATGGGGACGGGCCCCTTCAAATTCGCCAAATGGGTTCCCGGCGATCGCCTGGAGCTGGAGGCGTACGAGGATTACTGGGGCGGTGCCCCCGAGGTGGATCGTGTGGTCATCCGTCAGATCCCCGAGGGTGCCACGCGGGTCGCCTCGCTGCTCGCCGGCGAGACACAGATCATCGAGGAGGTGCCCGTCGACCTGATTCCCAAGATCGAACAGACCGACGGCGTCGAGATCGCGGCGGTCGAGTCGACCGTCGGCTTGGCGTTGACGATGGACACCCGCAAGCCGCCCTTCGACAATCCGAAGGTGCGGGAGGCTTTGGACTACGCCATCGACAAGCCGCTGATCCTGGAACAGATGCTCAAGGGCAAGGGGACCTTGCTCAAGGGGCAGCTGCTGACTTCCAATACCTTCGGCCACAATCCGAATCTCCAGCCGCGACCCTATGATCCGGAAAAAGCCAAGCAGATACTGGCCGAGGCCGGTTTCCCCAACGGCTTTGAAACCTCCATCACCACCCGGTCCGGCAAGTATCTCTCGGATGTGGACATCTCCAACGCGGTCTCCGGCATGCTGGCCAAGGTGGGTGTGAAAGCATCAGTCAATGTCGTCGAAGGCGGCGTCTTCTCGAAGATGGTGAAGGCCCGCGACATGGGGCCGATCCATATGGTTGGCTGGTACAGCCTCGGCGACGGGGACTTCGCCACCGTTTGGTTTACCGAGCCGAGCGGCCGCGCCTACTGGAAAAGCGACGAGTACGAGAAACTGTTCGTCGAGGCCCGGTCCACCGTGGACGAGCAAAAGCGCCTGACGGCCTATCACCGGATGATGGAGATTCTCAACGAGGAGAACCCGTCCGTCTTCATGTTCGGCCTTCCCAGCATCTACGCCAAGAGCTCGAACCTGGAAGGCTGGGGGCCGCCATCTGATAAACTGCTGCGGCTTCATACCGCCAATATGAAATAGAAGCTTCAATGGCGAGACCCGGGCCGGCCGGCGGTCGCTCCGGCCCGGTTTCCGCCGGCCAAGTCAATCCATCCATGGGGGGATTACGATGAAGAAAGCCGAAGACGCCATCGGTGATATGGCGAGATTGCAGGCTGCACTGGAAGCTGGAGAGTTTGACGCCGTTGTTGCCGTCTCACCGGAAAACGTCCGGTATGTCGGTGATGTGCACATCTCGACGCAGACCAGTATTCGCGACCGGCTGGCGCTGATTGTATGGGCCAAGGGTCGCGAACCGGTATTCATCCTGTGCCAGGTCGAAGAGGGCTATGTGCGGCAAGAGTCCTGGATTCAGGATATCCGCAGCTTCAAGGAGTTCGTCACCTCGCCGGTCACGCTTCTGGCCGAAGTCCTGCGGGAGCTCGGGCTCGAGCGCGGGTATGTGGGAATCGAGACCGAGTACCTCGCGGCCAAATACTACAATCACCTCGTCCAGGAGCTTCCGAACCTGCGCGTCGGGAGCTGCGAGGAATTCTTCGCCCGCGTGCGCATGTTCAAGACGCCGCGAGAGGTCGAAATCCTGACGGAAGCCTTCCGCAATACCGAAAAGGCGTTGATGGCGACCTACATCAACATTCAGGAAGGCGAAACCGAGAAAAGCATGGCCAACCGCCTGGCCGACAACATGATGCATGCCGGCGCCGACCACGCCCATTTCTACCATATCAATGCAGGCCCCAACACGGGGTTCCCGCATATGCCGCCCTCCGCCTATCAGGTGAAGAAGGGCGATATCGTCAAGGCCGACTGCGGCATGCTCTACCACGAGTACATCTCGAACATCGGTCGGACGGCGAAGGTGGGCAAGCCGACGGACGAGGACGTTTCGTACTGGAAGCGCCTGAGGGAGATCCATCACAAGCTCGTCGACATGCTTCGGCCGGGCAACACCGGACGCCAGGTCTTCGAGGAGGCGACGCGCCTTCACGAGAAGGCGGGCATTCCGTTCCCCTTCGCCCATAACGGACACAGCATCGGCCTGCTTGTGCATGAACGGCCGATCATCAGCCCCCATGAGGACATCCCCTATGAGGCCGGCATGGTCTCGACGGTCGAAACGCGTGTCCGCTGGGTCGGCAAGGTGGGCTACCACATCGAGGATCTGTTCCTGATCACCGAAGGGGCGCCGGTTCTCCTCTCCGACTATTTCGACAACGAGGAGATCCTGGTGATCTGATGCCTTTCCGGCGGGGACGACACGCTCCCGCGGTCCGCGTATTTGTGTCGAGGGGATACGGATGGCAAGAGTGAAAGTCCGCAACGACGCCCGGCTTCGGAAGGAGATGAAAGCGAGCGGGATCGATGTCCTGATCGCGTTCAGCATGGAGAACGTCCTCTATCTGTCCGGCGCGTTGTTCTCCCTTCAAGACTATCTGAGAGAACGCTTGGCGGCGGCGGGGTTCGTGAGGGACGGCCGCGATTTCCTGGTCGCCGCCACCAACGAGATGAGCGTGGCCGAGGCGCAGTCCCATGTCGGCGAAAGGCGGGGATATGTCGAGTTTCGGGGCACCGCGCTCACAGTTCTGGCCGAGCTACTGGGCGACTGGGATCTGGCGGGCGCGACGATCGGGATCGAGAAGCGGTATCTAGCTGCGGAGTTTTATGAAGATCTGCAAGGCCGCCTTCCCAAAGCCCGATTCGTCGCCGGCGACCGGGTCCTGGAGATCGCCCGCGCGATCAAGACGCCGGCGCATCTGGATGCGATCCGGCGGGCCAATTGCCTGACGGAGGACGCGCTCGAACGCACCTTTTCCGAGATCCATGTCGGCGATACGGAAAAGGCAGCAGCAACGCAACTTATTGCAAACATGTATGCGCTCGGATGCGACGTCATGCGCCACTGTGTGTTTACAGTCGGCGACAACGCACGGCACGCGCATCCGTCTCCCTCTCCGGATAAGATCCTCGAGCAGGGAGACGTGATACGGGTCGACGTCGGCGGGCTGTTTGACGGGCAGGGCTCGGATATCGCGCGGATGGCGATTGTCGGCGAGCCGTCAAGCGAGCAGCGGCGGCACTACGAAACGCTGAGAACGGCGCAACGAACCATCGCCGCCGAGCTGACGCCGGGCGTCACGGCCGGCGACGTCTTCGCCAAGGCCGTCGAGATCTATGCCGGCCTCGGTATCACCTACCGACGCGACCACATAGGCCACAGCCTGTCCATCCTCGGCGCCCATGACGAGCCTCTTTTTCATCCGGGCAATCCGACGGTTCTGGAGGAAAACATGGCCATCGCTCTCGAGCCCATCCTTCCGGACAAGGACGGTCGGCGCTATACCGTCGAGGACATCTTCCGTGTGGCTCCGGGAGAAGGGGAGCTGTTGACCACGAGGATGGATACCAGCCAGATGTTCAGGGTTTGGTGATGTTCGCCCCAGGAGGACCACGGGCGGCTCACGGCTCTTGAGCGCCGATCGGCCATGTTCAACTTCATTGCCCGACGCATCCTGTTCATTCCGATCTCGCTTCTGATCGTCACCTTCGTCGCGTTCGTCGTGCTGCGAATTACCGGCGATCCGGTGGAGATCTATCTGGGCATCGAGAGCACACCCGAGCAGGTCGCGGTGCTGCGCGAGCAGCTACATCTTGACCAGCCCCTGCCGATCCAGTTCCTGATCTTCATCACTGACGTCGTGCAAGGGGATTTCGGCACGTCGCTGCAGTATGACAGCCCCGCCATGCCACTCGTGCTTCAGCGGTTGGGGCCGACGCTGCAGCTTGTCGCCGCCGGTCTGTGCATCGCGTTTTTCGGTGGGGTCCTGCTCGGGATCGCCTGTGCCGTCTGGAAGGATCGGGTTTCCGATTTCGCCATCTCCAGCTTCGCGATCGCGGGCCAGTCCATGCCCAGCTTCTGGCTCGGCATTCTGCTGATCCAGATCTTCGCGCTCGACTTGAAGATCTTGCCGACGTCCGGAACCGGGACCTGGCAACATCTGATTCTGCCGTCCGTCACGCTGTCGATGTTTATCATGCCGAATTTCGTGCTGCTGACGCGTACCAGCTTCATCGAAACCGTGACGGAACAGTATGTCGTGACCGCGCGGGCCAAGGGACTTTCGGAAGGCCTGATTCTGTTCAAGCATGTGCTGCCGAACGCGATCAATCCCGTGCTCAGCTTTCTCGGATTGCAGATGGGGCGGCTGATTGGCGGCTCCATCATCACCGAGACCATCTTCGCCTGGCCCGGTGTCGGGCGCCTGATGATCGGAAGCATCTTTCAGCGCGACGTTCCCATCGTCATCGCGGCGGTTTTCGTGGTCTGCCTCGCCATCATTATCTCCAACCTGATCGTTGACATCTTTCTCTCGGTCATCGATCCGCGAATACGGCTGAAATAGACCAATGCGTGGGCGCCTTTTCGGCAAGAATCTGAAGATGGGGCTGGGTGGCGGCATCGTCGTCGCTGCGGTGCTGACCGCGATTTTCGCCGATTTCATCGCTCCCTACGATCCCTACGCCCAGGATCTTCTGGCCCGGCTGAAGCCGCCGTTCTGGTCCGAGGGCGGTTCCCTCGACCACATCCTCGGCACCGACAATTACGGGCGCGACATGCTGTCGCGGCTGATCCACGGCTCGCGCATCTCCATCCTGGTGGGCTTTTCGTCGATGCTCCTGTCCTGCGTCCTTGGCTCCGTGCTCGGCATGCTCGCCGGGTACAAGGGCGGGGCGACGGAACAGGCCATCATGCGGTTCGCCGACGCGCATTTGTCGTTCCCCGAGATTCTGCTGGCGGTCCTCATCGTCGCGGCGATCGGGGGCAGCGCCCTCAACCTCATCCTGGTGCTCGGCATTTCCGGCTGGATGGTCTATGCCCGCGTAACCTTCGGGATGACGCGGAGCCTCAAGGAGCGGCCCTTTGTCGAGGCCTCCGTCTCCCACGGGGCGAAGGATCTGTTCATCATCTTCCGCCATATCTTTCCGCAGATGGTGCCCGTGCTGACGGTCATCTCGACCCTTCAGGTCGCGCAGATGATCCTGCAGGAAACGGCGCTCAGCTTTCTCGGTCTGGGCGTCCCGCCGCCGGCCGCGACCTGGGGCAACATGTTGGCGGAGGGGCGGGATCGCATGTGGGTCGCGCCCTGGATCGCGAATCTTTCCGGCCTCGCCATCATCATCGTGGTCTGGGGGGTGAACATGCTCGGCAACGGCCTGCGCGAGCATCTGGACCCGAAATCGAAAGAACTGGCGTAGGAACCGCCTATATTCCCGGCGCCGCGGGAAAGCTGGTCGTCCCCTCGGGGATCAGGTGGCAGGCCACGTGATGCCCGCCACCGACATCGATGAGCGGCGGTTCGACCGTCCGGCAGGTGTCCATCGCGAAGGGACATCGGGTGTGAAACCGGCATCCCGAAGGTGGATCGATGGCGCTCGGGAGATCCCCCGTCAGCACGATCCGTTCCCGCTTCAGGCCCGGTTTAGGGATGGGCACGGCCGACAGAAGCGCGCGCGTGTACGGGTGAAGGCGGCGCTCGAACAGGGTCCGCTTCTCGGCCAATTCGACGATCTTTCCCAGATACATGACCGCGATGCGGTCGCTGATGTGGCGAACCACGCTCAGATCGTGGGACACGAACAGGTAGGTCAGGTCGAACTCGCGTTGGAGATCCCTGAGAAGATTGATCACCTGGGCCTGTACGGAGACATCCAGGGCCGAAACCGGCTCGTCGCAGACCAGGAACTTGGGGTTCAGGGCCAGCGCCCGCGCGATGCCGATGCGCTGCCGCTGACCACCGGAGAACTCGTGGGGGAACCGATTGGCGTGGTAGTCGGCGAGACCGACCACCTTGAGTAGCTCGCGTGCGCGACCGCGTCGCGTCGCCTTGTCGATGCCCGCGATCTCCATCGGCTCGGCAATGATGTCCTCGACCGACATGCGCGGGTTCAAGGAGCTGTAGGGGTCTTGGAAAATCATGCGGAAGTCCTGACGCGCTTTGCGCAAGGCTTCCGTATCCAAATCGGACAGGTCGTAGTCGTCGAAGCGGATGGTCCCGGAGGTGGGGTCCAGAAGTCGAATGAGCAGGCGGCCGGTGGTCGATTTGCCGCAGCCGCTTTCGCCGACGAGTCCCAACGTCTCGCGCCGGCGAATGGTGAAGCTGATATCGTCGACCGCCCGCACATGGCCCACGGGCCGCTGGCGCAGGATCCCTTTCGTGATCGGGAAGTGCTTGACGAGACGACTGACCGTGACCAGGCCGTCGGCATCCGCCGAGTTTGTCCGGGGCTGGGGAGAGACGGTCATGGGGTTGTGGCGACCTTCTCGTCGGCTGTCGCATGACGATAGTCGAGATGACGAATACAGGCGACCCGGTGCGACGGCCTGAGCTCCACGAGACTTGGCGCGGCCTCCTGACAGGCCGAGCGGGCATATCGGCACCGGGGGTGGAAGGCGCAGCCCGCGAGCATCTCAAACGGGCTGGGAACGACGCCGTCGATCGCCTGAAGACGTTCCGTATCGACATCGACCGGAGGAACGCTTTGAAGCAGTCCTTCGGTGTAAGGGTGCAGCGAGCGTTCAAAGAGATCGTTGATGGGCGCCTCCTCGACCATCCGGCCGGCATACATGACGATGACCCGATGCACGAACTCGGCGACCACGCCCAGATCATGGGTGATCAGAATCACCGCCATTCGGAACTCCTCCTGAAGCCGGTGGAGGAGTTCGAAGATCTGCGCCTGAATCGTGACATCGAGGGCCGTCGTCGGCTCGTCCGCAATAAGGAGCTTGGGATTGCAGGCGAGGGCCATGGCGATCATCACCCGCTGTCGCATGCCGCCTGAAAGCTGATGGGGATAGTTGTCGGCGAACTGGTCCGGCGCCGAAATCCCCACCAGATCCAACAGATGGACCGCCCTCTCCCGCGCCTCCCGTCGGGAAAGCCGTTCGTGGAGGATCAGTGTTTCCATGATCTGGGATCCGACCGTGTAAACCGGGTTCAGCGAGGTCATCGGCTCCTGGAAGATCATCGCGATGTCCTTGCCCCGAATCCGGCGCATATCGCGGTTGGACAACGCGGCGAGGTCAACACCGTTGAACTGGATTGAATCGGCCAGGATTCGTCCTGGAGGGGAGGGTATGAGATTGAGGATGGAGAGCGCGGTCACACTCTTGCCGCTTCCGGACTCGCCGACCAGCCCTAGAATTTCGCCCTCGGCCAAGTCAAAGCTGACGCCATCGACGGCCTTGGCGGTGCCGTATTCGGTCTCGAACACGGTGGAGAGATTACGAACTGAAAGAAGAGGCTGCATGCAGTTTGCCGAGTCAACAACGCCGGAAGGCTCCTTGATAGATGATCGCCATCGCGTTGAGTAGCCCCTCAAGTTGCTGCTGCGTGATATCCAATGACCCAAGACGGTCGGATCTCCATCTGCCAATACGCTGGCGTTCAGCCATGCTCCACACTACCATCCCGCCCGGATCATTGATGGGGCCTGACCAGATGGCGCGGCGCAACACCGAGGGAGATTGTAATGGAAATCATGCGTTTTCAAGGTGGGGCAGTGGGGCGGAACAAAGGAGTGCGCCACGGGGGTATCGTCTACGCGGTGGCGACAGCCGAGGAAGCGGGCCCCGACATCCGGGCGCAAACCGCAGCGGCCCTCGAAAAAATTGACAAAACGCTGGTCGAGGCCGGTAGTCATCGAAGGGGCCTGCTCCAAACCCAGGTCTATTTGGCCGACATGACCGACAAACCGGCGATGGACGAGGTTTGGAACGAGTGGATCGGGAGCGACTGGCGGCGTTGGCCGCAGCGGGCCTGCGTTGGCGCGGCGCTTGCGGGAGGGGCCTTGGTCGAGATCGTGGTCACCGCGGCCGTGAGCGAGGGCGAGGACTGACCGGCGAAACCCGCATCGAACCATCCAATCTTAGTTTAGCCAGAAGTGGACGACCGGAATGTCCCGCCGGTTCAAGAGGTATCCGCCGTGAACGATCGGCCATGATCAACCCGTTGCGACATGGTGGCAGATGAGGACATGAGGTCAAACCGGCTCAATGGGATAGCAATCACGTCAACGGGGGTGCTGCTCCTCAGTCCGGACGTACTCATTCTGCGGCTGCTTGACGCCGACCCGTGGACGGTCCTGTGGTGGCGGGGGGTCCTCTCTGGGATTGGCTTCGCCTTTCTGGCGGCAGTCATGCACGGTCGCGGAAATGTGGCTGTCATTCGGGGCCTGGGATGGCGGCTTTTCACGCTTTCCGGTCTTTTCGGCGCAAGCACCTCGTTGTTCGTCTTTTCGGTCACCCATACATCTGCCGCAAACGCCTTGGTCATCCTACGGACCGCTCCATTTTTCGCGGCGTTGTTCGGCTGGCTCTTCCTCCGCGAACGGGTCCGAACGGAGACGTGGATGGCCATCGCCGTCGTGACCGTCGGCATTGCCGTGATTTTCCAGTCGAGCCTCGGTAGCGGAAACCTCCTCGGTGACATCTGCGCCGTGGGAACTGCCACCGCCGTGGCCGGCACGCTCGTTACCCTGAGGAGTCTTCGCGGAGCTGGTTTCCTACCCGGGATATCCCTGGGCGCGTTCCTAGCCGCAATAGTAGCCTCCGGATTGGCCGAGCCCACGACGGTAACACCGGCTGACACGGTGCTGCTGCTGATTCTGGGCCTTGGCATATTGCCGATTTCTCTTGCCCTTATTTACACGGGTCCAAGGTATCTCCAGCCGGCAGAAGTTTCCCTGATCATGCTAATCGAGACCGTCCTTGGCCCGTTTTGGGTCTGGCTCGTGATTGGTGAGCGCCCCACGGTTCCGGTGTTGGCAGCTGGTGTTCTCATCGTGGCGACGTTCGTCATCCACACTTGGGCTACCCAGCGCTCTCCCCGCCATCGATCTCAGCCCGGCAAGGACATTGAGTAGCGATCGGCGATATGAACCGGTTCAAGACGTAGGCTGGAACGGTTTCTTTGGCTACAGGCTTCCGGACCGTGGTTGGCGTCGGCGGAATAAATCGCTCTGTCCGTTACCCCGCTTAACGCGTTCGGGAAGCGCCACACCCACGGCGTTTTCACATAGCCGGGGTCATCTTGAGCCTCACCACCGGACCTTCGAAAACGCTTGCCGACCAAGACGTGACGCAAGTCCAAAGTCCTAAGGTCCGCCACCCGCCGCCAATCGTATCTCCGCTTCCGGATGCCGTGCGAGGTTCGCCATTTCATCCGATAACCGCTTGAGTTGCTCCTCATTCAGGTCACGCAACGGCGCACGGACGTGACCGCCGAACCATCCGCGAAGATTCATGATCGCCTTGATCGTTTGTGGCTGGCCGGTTTCGCGCAACAATTCGCGGATCGGGTACCAAAGGCGATGCAATTTCATGGCGGCCGCGACATCCCCCTTCTCGAAGCTCCGATAAATCTTCAGGATCAGTTCCGGCAAACAAGAACTGTTACTGCAGGTGACGCCGTGGAATCCGCTCATAAGCGGACCAAAGAGGCTTAGGTCTGACGAACACATGACCCGGAATCTGTCGAGAAGACGGCCAGCGATCCGGTCAACCGCCGCCGGCGCGAGGTCGCCCTGCTTGACCCCTATTACGCCGGGAATATCAGCGATCTGTTCGAGCAAGTGGGGCCGAATGGTGTAGCCGATTTCCGGCATATTGTAGACAGTCACGCCGATCTTGCTGAGAGGGGCGATTTCCCGGAAGAAGGCCAGGACTTGAGGCTCGGTGACTTCCGACACATACGGTGCCGTAACCATCGGAATCCCCCCCAAAGAGCTCGCTAGTTGCGTCAATTCGGCAACGACACGAGCGTCCGAATGCGTGGCACCGAGCAAGACAGGCAGACGGCCTCCGACAATGTCCATCGTTCTGCGAAACAACTCGGCTCGCTCGTCGGTAGCCATCGTGGCGAACTCACCATATTGGCCCCCGACAAGAATACCGTCGTAGCCCATCACAAGAACCCGCTCGATATTCTCGGTCAACGCCGAATACTCGACGGCGCCGTCTGCGCCGAACGGCGTCACCGCGATGTTAAAGATGCCACGCAGGCTCGATGTGGCTTCTTCAATGCTTCTCACCATCGCTCAGCCCCTTTCTATTTTGTATAAATAGAATGAATTTATACAATTCAATGCAAAATGAAGCCGTGAGAACGTCACGACCGTGGCCAAAACCAAGAGAACTCTTCAGGCCGGCCATAAGGCATTTGCGGCGTTTCTCCGAAACGAAATCTTTCAAGGCATGGCTCGCCCGCAGATGCGACCGCACTCCACATGTGCCGCAGCGAATCGGCCCGTCAGGATGTCGGTGTTGTGACCCATGTGTTCTCAGCCATGCCGTTTGGTCTTCTTGCGCCAAGCCCCCTCATTAAGTCTTCGCCGAAAGCGTCGCAGGTCTTGAACCGCCTCGATGTCTTCGGGACACACCTGGCCCGGGAGGATCGATGCCATGACTTGAGTATTTCAGTCCGCGAGGACTCTTCCCGATAAGGAGGAAAGAGAGCTTCCAGCTTGTCGCCAGTCCTATAATGTACTGAGTGCAGCGATTAATACAAGCACTGCAAGAAGTCAAGAACGCCGACGAAGGTGGCGCTTCGTCCGGTGCTGCCCGAACGCGGGCTCGCTTCATTCGGCGGTCGATGTTGCCGCATCGTTGGCCCTGGACAAATGGACGCGCATCAGGTTCGAGGCTTTGGGGAAGTTACCGCGATCAAGGGACTCGATGATCGCCAAGTGCTCTCGGCACCAATCGACGATCCGGCGGCGGTTCGAATAGCCACGGATTTCCAACAAACGTCGAAGACGGTTCTGGTGCTGGATCACCTGGAGCAGCAGGGGATTGCTCGTGAACGCGGCGATCATTTCGTGAAATTCCGAATCGATCGTGAAGATCCAATGCCGGCGGGTCTGCGTGTCGTCCGCGATTTCCAACAGATCGCGGTGGGCCAGGCGTGATTTGGTCAAGGCTTGGTGGTCGACCGCGAATTGCGGCAGCAGGATGCCGGCCGGTTCGAGAACCATCCGCAGCTGATAGCTATGGCGAAGGGATTGTTCGGTGTCATACGTTGGCAGGAACGTCCACCCCCGCCCTTTCCGGCGAGCCACCAGGCCCTCGTCGACCATGCGTTCCAGCACGCGTTCGACGAGGTTTCGCGGAACCTCGAAACGGCGCATCAGCTCTGTCTGGTGGAGGGGATCGGCAGTCGAGCCCTCCAACCGCGATTCGATGATCTTGAGGTAGAGGTCTTCTTCCGCCGTGGGTGGGGGGTCGATGCCGAAGTTCAAGAGATCACGAGGCTCGGATTTCAAGAAGAAGCCCTGATGCCGAAACCGGGTTACGACACCCTTTTCCTCCAAGAGCCGCAGGGCAGCACGGACCGGCGAGCGCGAGACCCCCAAGGTATCGGCCAAGGCCTCTTCGACCAGATGGTGGCCGGATTGCCAGCCGCGTTCTCGCGCCAGATGAAGAATCTGGTGCGCAAGCCCAATCTTTCTAATCAAGTGCTTACTGGTTTTCGTTGACTGCAAACTATCCATGTCACTTTCTGCAGAATATCTGTTTTGCTTCAAAAATTTAAAACGAATCGCTTTATATTGTAAAAACGCGGTCCATCTGATTCGGTTATTTGAAAAATATTCCTTTCCGAATTAACTTTACTTGACGATCGGATCGGGAGCACTTCGCTAATGACGCGTCGCACAGCGATTACCGGATTGCTGATTCAAAGACCCTTGCGCCATGGAATCCTTTCTAGGGTCTGTTGACATTCAGCCCGCGCTATCAGCCGCGTCCGTGTTGCCCTTAAGCGCACGATTCTGATGCCACCGACATCGTACTGGTTTTGACATCGCTCCCAATATCTCACTGTGCAAAATGTTGCGGTTTGATCAAACCTTTTCCTTCCGCTGTCGGGCGAGAGCGGACGAGAACCACTAGGGTCATTGACTTTTCCCTTTCAGCTGAATCGCGGCAACCGCTTTGGAGAAAGCACCGCGTGCTTCGGTCAGTGTTCGAGCGGTCGGCGCGTCCCCCCTCCGAGCCGTCCTGGACGGCCCCTCGCCAACGTTCAGATGCTCCGAGCCGCGCGATTTTTCAGCCATGTCGTGGGGTAGCTTGTTTCTGCCGGCGCAAACGGCAAAAGCCATCCCCTTTCCGCTCGTATCACCCCGAATTCCGCCAGAAAGTGAGTTCGCACTGAGGCCAGGCGAATTTCGCGATTGACATAAATTGTATAATAACTGAACATTCGTACAAAATTCTATTGGAAGGGGCAAGGTGGCATGGTGGGCATTCGACTCCAAGATCTGTTGGACAAGGTTCCCCTGGGATCGGAATCGGTTTTCCCCAAGAGGGAATACGAAGAACGCGTCGCGAGGGTCCAGAAACAAATGGGGGACAGGGGATTTGATCTTCTTCTCCTCAGCGGCGCCGAGAACGTCTTCTATCTGTCCGGACAGCAGACCCCGGGATACTATACGTTCCAGTGCCTTTGCGTGCCCGCCAGCGGGGCTCCTTTCCATGTCCTGCGTGGGTTGGAGTCGATGAATGCGCGGGTAAACACGTATCTGACCGACATCGTCGGCTATGACGACGGCGACGACCCGGCGGCGGTGCTGGCCCGCGCCCTGGAGGATCGCGGCTTTGGCGGCAAGTCGATCGCGGTGGATCAGAACGCCTGGTTCTTCACGGTGAATCTTTACAATCGCCTCGTCAAGGAGGCCGGCCCATTGCGTGACGGGTCGGGCATTGTCGAGGAGCTTCGGCGCATAAAGTCGTCGGCAGAATTGGAACAGATCGACAAGGCGGGCATCGCCAACGATTCCGGCATGAAGGCGGGCATCGACGCGTTCAAGGAGGGCGCGACCGAGAATCAGGTTGCGGCCGCCATTATGAGTGCGAGTATCGCCGCCGGCGGCGAATATGTGGGCATGGAGCCTTTTGTCACCACCGGTCCCAGGTCTGGCATTCCGCACTCCACCTGGCGGCGCCGGAGGATCGAGAAAGGCGACGTCGCGGTTCTCGAGACGGCGGCCTGCTACAACCGCTATCACGCGGCGCGGTTTCAGACCCTTTTCGTCGGCAACGTTCCCAACCTCGCCCGCGATATGCTGAAAGTCTGCGAGGAGGGGCTGGAGGCCGCCCTGGAGATGATGAAACCAGGCAAGACCTGCGCCGATCCGCACAATGCCTGCCAGGCGGCGATCGACCGCGCCGGCTTTACCGCCGGTTACCGCAAGAGGACCGGCTATGGCATGGGGATTTCCTTCGCGCCCGACTGGGGCGAGGGAAGCATTCTCAGCCTCTATCGCGGCGTGGATGTCGAGCTGCGTCCGGGAATGGTCTTCCACGTGCCGATCACGCTTCGAGAATACGCCAAATGGACGGTAGCAGTCAGCGAAACCGTGGTGATCACGGAGAACGGAAATCGGACCCTCAGCAAACTGCCGAGGCGGCCAGTCCAGCTCTGAGGACAAGTGCGGGGCGTTGAGCTCCCAAAGAAGTCCCGAGAGAGGCGGGAACCAGCTTGCCAATGCCTTCAGCATATTGGTTGCGCGACAAGAAGAAACATTAGAGGGAACGTTCTGTTTCCAACATTAAAAAAAGACTGGGCTACGAGATCAACAGAGGAGGTCTACCCAATGAAGCTGAGATTAGCACTTTCAGTTGCGTCGGCCGCCGCGGTCGGTGGGCTGACGTTCGCATCTCATGCGGCGGATTACACCTACGTCAACATAGGTACGGCGGGTATCGGCGGCGGCTACTATCCGGCGGGCGGCGCCATCTGCAATATGGTCAACAAGACTCGTAAGGATCTGAACCACAACATCCGGTGCACGGTCGAGGCGACCGCCGGATCGGTGGGGAACCTGCGGGCAATCCGGGCCGGCGACTTGGAGATCGCGTTCAGCCAGTCAGACTGGCAGTATCATGCCTACAACGGAACCAGCAGGTTCAAAGACGACGGCCCGAACAAGGACCTGCGGTTCTTGTTCTCGCTTCAGTTCGACGCCTTCCACTTCGTGGTTCATCCCAACCTCAAGGAGGTTGCGTCGATCGAGGATCTGAAGGGCAAGGTGGTGAACACCGGGAATGTCGGCTCGGGTCACGAATCGACCCTGAAGATGCTGTTCTCCGACTACTACAAGATCGATCCCGGATCGTACTTTGCCAAGGAAGGGAAACTGACCTCACGCGAGCAAGCCCAGGCTCTTTGCGACGGCAAACTCGACGCCTTCCTCTTCCCGTGCGGAATCGGCATGACCAGCCCGACCGAGGCGGCAGCCACCTGCAACGCGCGGATCGTTCCCTGGCAGGACGACGCCATCGGGAAGCTACTGGGAGAGAAGCCCTACTTTGGCGAGAACGTGATTCCGGCCGGGACCTATGAGGGACAGACCGAGGCCGTGAAGACCTGGGGCGTCGGGACCACCGTGGTGACCACGACCCGGATGTCCGAGGACATCATCTACAACATCACCAAATCCGTGTTCGACAACTGGGACGTCTTCCAGAAGCAGTCCCCGGTCTTCGTCGGCGTTACCCGCGAGGGCGCGGTCAAGACTTTCCAAAGCGCGCCATTCCATCCAGGCGCCGAGAAGTACTTCAAGGAAGTCGGCCTGTTGAAATAGCAGTGGGGAGAATGCGCGGGGCCGGATCCACCCGCCCCCGTTCTTCTCCGCAGCCTCCTTAATTTGGAAGCGGCCTCCTTATTTGGAAGCGGTTTGCTGTGGCGCACAACGGATTCCTTAGTTCGAGGAAGGATGCGGCTTCCGCTTGGGGGCGGTTTTCCTGCGCCATGGATCAAGGACCTGCGGCGAAGTGCGCCATTGGGGTGTTGACGCTGGCGAGTGATGTTGCGACCGAGAGCGAACTCCGCGCGTTCCTTCCGTCTGGCGGGGTTGGCGTCTTCGCATCGCGGGTGCCCCGGGCGCGGGCATCTACTTTGGACAACCTTCGAGCGATGGAACGTTACATAGCGGAAGCTACCCAAAAGCTCGTTCCCGATGATCATCTTGACGTTATCGCCTTCAGTTGTACATCCGGCGCCGCAGCCATCGGCGCGAAGCGTGTCGCCTCACTCATTCATGAAGTGCGACCCGGCATCCCGGTTACCGATCCAGTTACGGCGGGAAAAAACGGTTTGAGGGCACTCGGGCTCGAACGGATAGCCCTGCTGACGCCATACCAAGCCCCGGTTAATGAAATCATTCTCCAATCCATTGAAGAAAGTGGTTTTGAGGTCGTCGTCAAAGGGGGGTTCTTTTGCCGCAGCGGCTACGAAATGAGCCGGATCTCACCACGATCCATTCTCGAGGCTGCGCTTAAGCTCGGAAGTCAAAAAGACGTCGAAGGCATCTTCATCTCGTGCACTGCCATTCGAATAGCGGCCGTCATGGAGGAGATGGAGACCTCGTTGGGAAAACCCGTGGTTTTCAGCACCCAGGCGATGGCCTGGGAAGCGCTTCGTCTCTCGGGGCTGCAAGAACATGTGCCGGGGAGGGGACGACTCTTGAGACCAAAGGAAGACTATTAGAATCAATCTAGTAGTGGAGGCATCAGAAATGAAAGCTTGGAGACTCACTTTGCTCGTTGGGGCGTTGAGCGGATATGCCTTTGCCGTCCCAGCGGCCGATTACACGTTCATCAACATCGGTACGGCGGGTCTGGGTGGAGGGTTCTATCCGGCGGGCGGCGCCATTTGCAACATGGTGAACAAAACGCGATCGGAGTACGGGCATAATCTCCGCTGCACTGTGGAGGCGACGGCCGGGTCGTTGGGCAATTTGCGGGCCATGGCGGCGGGCGATCTCGAATTCGCGTTGGCCAATGCGGAGTGGCAACACGCGGCCTACCACGGAGAGCGGAACTTCGAAGGTAAGGCCATGGAGGATCTCCGCTATCTCATGGCCATTCACGGGGATGCTTGGCATGTGGTCGTTCACCCCGATTCGGGGATCGATACCTTTGACGATCTCAAGGGGAAGATTGTCAACACCGGCAACATTGGTTCGGGTACCGAGGCCACTGTGTATCTCGTTCTTGAGGAATACGGATGGGACCCGAAAACCGTGTTCAAGCAGGAGGCGAAGCTCACCTCGCGCGAGCAAGGTCAGGCCCTCTGTGACGGGAAGATTGACGCCTTCCTATTCTCCTCCGGACTGCCTGGCCCGAGCGTCACGGAAGCGACCAGCGTATGCAATGCAAAAATACTGCCCTGGGATGACGAGGTCCTGGGGAGGTTCCTCAAAAAATATCCCTATTTCTCGGATGCCGTCATCCCCGGCCGGATGTACGAGGGACACCCGGATGAAATTCCCACCTGGGGCATTCAGGGTACGGTCGTCGCTACCACGAGGATGTCGGAGGAGACCGCGTACTACATCGTGAAATCGGTGTTCGAGAACTTCGAGGACTACAAGAAGCAGTCGCCGATCTTCGTTGCCATGACTCGTGACGGGACGGCGAAGAACGGACAAACCGCGCCTTACCACCCCGGCGCCTTGAAATACTTCAAGGAAGTCGGCTTGGTGAAATAGTCAGGTAGCCTATGGCGGGAGGCGAGAAACGCCTCCCGCTCATCAAGCGCTTCTCGCGTGATTGATCGGATGGAGGTCATCCCGCGGAGTCGAGGCCATTTACGGAAGAAATCGGCCAACGAAAACGGTTTGAAGTCGAGAGATCGACTCAGCATGGGCATGGTGGGCGAGGGGTAGAATCGGATGGCGGATGCGAACCCCCAACAGTTCTCCGAGATTGAGGACCTCAGGGCGCTCTCGGAAAGCATCGACATGGGGGGGCGCCGCCCGACCGGATGGGAAGAGAGGCTCCTGTTCCTCACGGCGCTTCTGTGGTCGTGCTACCAGCTCTGGCTGGCCTCGCCCCTGCCCTTCGTCACCGGCATCCTGCTGATCGACGAGACGCAGGATCGCGCGATCCACGTGGCCTTTTGCCTGTTTCTGGGCTTCTGCGCGTATCCCCTGCTCAAGAAGCGCTCGCCCCGCCATTTCATTCCCTGGCACGACTGGGCGTTGGCGATCGTCTCCGCGTTCACCTGCCTTTACATCATCATCTTCTACGAGGACGTCTCCAACCGCTCCGGGGGCGTACGGACCCTCACCGAGACCATCGTCTCCATCGTCGGCATTCTGTGCGTGCTGGAGATCACCCGACGCGCCCTGGGGCTGCCGCTGCTGATCGTCACCGCCGTTTTCCTGACCTATATGTTCCTCGGGCCCTATGCCCCCGATATCATCTCGCACCGCGGGGCATCCCTCAACCGCGCCATCGATCATCTCTGGCTGACCACGGAGGGAGTCTTCGGCATCGCCGCCGGCGTCTCCACAAAGATCATCTTCCTTTTCGTGCTGTTCGGGGCGCTTCTGCAACGCGCGGGTTCGGGAAACTACCTGATCCAATTGTCGTTCGCCCTGCTCGGGCATTTGCGCGGAGGTCCAGCCAAGGCCTCGGTGGTGGCGTCGGGCCTGACCGGAATGGTGTCCGGATCGACCATCGCCAACATCGTCACCACGGGCACCTTCACCATTCCGCTCATGAAGCGGGTTGGCTATGCGGATTACAAGGCCGGGGCAATCGAGACCTCGTCCTCGCTGAACGGCCAGGTAATGCCGCCGGTGATGGGCGCCGCCGCCTTCATCATGACCGAGTTCATCGGCATCACCTATTACGACGTGGTGATCCACGCCTTCCTGCCGGCGGTGATCTCCTACGTCGCCCTCTACTTCATCGTCCATGCCGAAGCCGAGAAGGCCGATATGCCGGCCCTCGAACGGGTGGCGAAGAGCCCCTTGCTGCGCCGTATCTTGGCCTTCGTGACCACCGTCCTCGGCATCATCATCCTTTCCGGAGCACTCTACTACTTCAGCGAACTCCTCAAGGCCTTCGCCGGAGACGACGCCCTGTTCATTGCCGCGGCCCTGTTCGTCGGAATCTATCTGGGAATCTTGTGGATTTCGACGCGGTATCCGCCGCTGAAGATGGACGATCCCAACTCGCCCGACATGCATCTGCCCAAGGCCTGGCCGACCTTCATGGCCGGCCTGTACTACATCCTGCCGGTCATCGTGCTGATCTGGTGCCTGATCGCCGAGCGGTTCTCGGCCGGATTGTCGGTGTCTTGGGCCATCACCGCCCAGATCGTTATTCTCGTTACCCAATACCCACTAAAGGCGTTTTTCAGCGGCCGGATCGACCTGTTGGTGACGGCACTGAAGATGGGGTTCGAGGATCTGATCCAGGGACTGGCCACCGGCGCCCGCAACATGGTCGGTGTCGCCGTCGCCATGGCTTCGGCCGGGCTCATCATCGGCGTCGTCTCGCTGACCGGGGTGGGGATCTCGATGACGGCGGTGATCGAGGCGATCTCCGGCGGCAATTTCATTGTCGCCATGCTGTTGACGGCCGTGGTCTGCGTCATGCTGGGCATGGGGCTCCCGACAACCGCCAACTACATCGTCGTGGTCGCGGTAATGGGGCCGGTGGTGGTGGAATTGGCGGCACAGAACGGGATCTTCGTGCCTTTGATAGCAGTGCACCTGTTCGTTTTCTATTTTGGATTGCTGTCGGGCACGACACCGCCGGTTGCGATCGACGCGTTCGTCGGGGCCGCGGTCGCCCGCGCAAACCCGCTGAGGACCAGCCTGCAGTCGTTCTACTACAGCAGCCGTCAGGCGATCCTTCCCTTCCTCTTCATCTTCAACCCCCAGCTTCTTCTCATCGGCATCGATACCTGGTGGCAGTTCCTGTTCATCCTCGTGGTGGCGATGATCGCCATGATCGTGTTCGCGGCGGCGCTCCAGGGGTGGTTTGTTTGCCGGAGCCGCGTCTGGGAATCGGTTGTTCTGATGGTCGTGGCACTGACCATGCTCAGGCCGGGCTTCTGGCTGGATCGCATTGATCCGCCGTTCGATGTCGTCGATCCCGTTAGGGTGCTCGAGTTCGCCGAGGAAAGGCGCGACGACGGGGCCCTCCGCATGCGGGTAAGGGGAGAGAAGTTCGGCGGTAGTATCGGCGAGCGGGTCGTCGTGTTCGACTTGGGCAAGAAGGGGGCTCCCGGCGCCGAACGGCTGGAAAGGTCTTCCGGAATGTCTCTCCGCATCGAGGAAGAACGTGTTTTCGTCGATAACGTGATGTTCAACAGTCCGGCGGGGAAGCAGGGCATCGATTTCGACTGGGAGGTTCTGGAGGTTCAGGTCAGGGCCGACCGCATGGCCAAGGAGTGGTTCATCCTGCCCGCCTTCCTGGTATTGGGCGGCATCGCCGTTCTTCAGCTGCGCCGAAAACGACGCGCGGAAGCGAGAGGATGAACGGGTCCGAGATCAGACCAAACCTCAGCCAACCACGTCGTTACGAGCCCTGTCTCGCCAACTCCGGAGGGAGAAGCCCAGCCATGTCCCCTCATCCCAACGAAGCTCGGATGCTCGACCGTCTGCACCGGCTCATCGCCTTCGACACACAGAACCCTCCCGGGGGCGAGCAGGAGGCGGCCGAGTATCTGGCCAGGGAGATGGCGGAGATGGGATTCGTGTCGGAAATCCGCGAGGTTGCGTCGGGACGGCCCAACGTGATCGCCGTCCTCGATAACGGCGCCGGTCCAACCCTGGCCCTGAATTCCCATATGGACGTGGTGCCGGTGGGCGAGGGATGGAGCCGCAGCGCCTTGCGCATGTGGGAGGCCGCGGGCCGCATCCATGGCCGTGGCGCCTGCGACGCCAAGGGACAGATCGTGGCGATGATGGAGGCCGCCGAACTTCTGCGTGCCGACCGTGGAGCCTGGTCCGGGCGGCTGCTGGCGGCGTGGGTCTGCGGCGAGGAAGTGGATAGCATTGGCGCCAAGGCCTACGCCTCGGAAAACCCGGAAATCGACTATGTCATCATTGGCGAGCCCACCTCAAACGGCGTGGCCCCGGCCCATAAGGGCAGCATGCGACCAATCGTACGCGTCTCCGGTCGCATGGCCCACTCGGCCAATCCGGATCTCGGCGTCAACGCCATCTTCCAAGCCGCCCGTCTGCTCGAAAGGATCGAGGCCGAGCATCTCGACGTCGTCTGTCGGCGCGGCCATCCGCTGGCGGGCCAAGCGAGTCTCACCGTGACCCGTGTCAGTGCCGGTCTCGCCGACAACGTCGTGCCGGACGCCTGCGAGATCATGCTTGATCGACGCATGGTGCCGGGCGAAGCGGACGCCACGGTGACGGCGGAGATCGAAGCCCTTTTGGCCAAGGCCAAGCACGAAGACGGCGTCGAGGCGCGGATCGACCGCTTTCAACCGACGACCGGCGGCCCGGGCGAAACGGCTCTCGATCATCCCATCGTGCAGACGGCTCTGGAGGTCGCAGAACGATACGGCGTCAGGGATTTCGGCCCCAAGGGATTCTCGGCGGGATGCGATCTTACCCATTTTCGCTCGATCGGCGCCCAGGGCGTGATCCTGGGACCGGGGGACATCGGCGTCGCCCACAAGCCCGATGAGTACGTGCCGAAGGAGGAGCTGCTGACGGCGCCCCTGATCCTACGCGACATCGTCGTCGCCATGCTGCCGCCCGGCGTAGCGAGGGTTTGACATGAGCGCCCGCATCCGTCTTCTTGCGGCTGGCCTTTCCTACGAGGAAGACATCCGCGTGTTCACGGCGGTCTCAAAGCCCGTGGACACACTCCGCGCCCTTTACCTTGGTATCGAGACCGATGACGGCTTCTCGGGCCTTGCCGAGGTCCGCGCGAACATCGCTTTCCTAACACTTATCCCGGAGGATGAAGTCCCCGGCCTAATCCGGGTTCTGGTCGATGCGCTGGATTGGACCCGACCTCCCCGTGATCTCTTCGCGACCCTTCGGGAGACGGCCGCAGGCCACCCGGCTATCGCGCGAGCCGCGGTTGAGAGCGCCCTCGTCGACGGTTTGGCCAGGGAACAGGGGTTGACGGTCGCGGAGTTCCTGGGCGGCACCTGGCAGGAGGCGGTCGAGACCAGCAATTGCCTTTTCTGGAGCCCCGACGACGTCTTCGACCGCCTCGCCGAAAGATATGTCCGCGAGGGCTTCACCGACCTCAAGGTTCGTATCGCGATCGAGGACGACTTCGGTCACGACCTCGCCCGCCTTCAACGCCTGCGCGACCGCTATGGCGACTCGATCCGGCTCGCCGTGGATGCCAACGGCGCGTGGCCGTCGGAGATTGCCGTTGAACGACTCAAGGCGTTGGAACCACTGAACCTCGCCTATGTCGAGCAGCCGACGACAATCGGCGATTGGGACGCTTTCGCCCGCGCCGGAAGAGCCACTCGTATCCCGTTGATGGCTGACGAGAACTTGAAGACGGATGCCGATTTCGATGCCCTGATGCGGCTGGGACCGCCGTTTCTGGCCCATCTGAAGATCGCCAAGATGGGAGGGCCACACGTTGTCGTCGACGCGGCCCGGCGGCTTCGGGAGGCCGGCGTCGAGGCGATGATGGGCCAGATGAACGAAGGCGCAATGGCAACCGCGCTCACGGTCCACTGCGCGATGGCGATCCGGCCGAAATTCCACGAGCTCTACGGATGCTACGGTTTGCTGAACGATCCGGCCTCGGGAGTCCATTATGGCAATGGCCGCGTTTCCATTCCGCGGCGGCCGGGTATCGGTCTGGACTTCGACGCCAGGGAGACGACCACGCTTTGGGACATCGAACGGAGATGAATACCGATGAGCGAATCCGCTTTCGAGGCCATCCTCAAGGATTTTCCCGCCGGTATCGAATCGGCTTTTCCCCGCGAGGAGTACGAAAATCGCCTCGCGGCGCTTCGCACTGTCATGGCCGAGAGGGGGATCGACCTTCTGCTGGTGACGGGACCCGAGAACATCTTCTATCTCTCCGGCCAGCAGACGCCGGGCTACTATACCTTCCAGTGCCTTTCGGTGCCGGTCGAAGGCGCGCCTTTCCACACCCTCAGAAACCTCGAGGTCATCAACTGCCGGGCCAACACCTTCCTCGAGGACATCACCGGCTATGCCGATAACGAGAACCCCGCCGTGGCGCTGGCCCGTGTGCTGAAGGAGCGGGGCTGGCTCGGCAAAAAAATCGCCGCCGATCGCAAGAGTTGGTTTCTGACGGTGGACTTCTTCGAGAATTTGGAGGGCGCCCTCGGGAGGCTCGCTGACGGTTCGGGACTCGTGGAGTCCCTTCGGGCCGTCAAGTCGCCACGCGAGCTGGAACAATTGGACAAGGCGGCCGAGGCTTGCGACGCCGGCCACCGGGCCGGCATTGCAGCGGTCCGCGTGGGCGCCACCGAAAACGACGTGGTCGCGGCCATCATGGCGGGCATGATCAAGGCGGGCTCGGAGTATTTGGGCATGGAGCCCCTGGTCAATTCGGGACCGCGTTCCGGCATTCCCCATGCCACCTGGCGGCGTCGGGTGATCCAGAATGACGAGATGTTCGTGATGGAGCCGGCCGCCTGCCACAACCGTTACCATGTCGCCCGGTTCCAGGCGATCGCCATCGGCAATATTCCGCAAAAGGCGCTCGACATGCAGAAGGTCTGCGAGGAGGGCCTGGAGGCCGCGTTGAATGAGATGAGGCCCGGGAATCCCTGCGCAAGACCGCATGAAGCCGTGCAAGCCGTTATCGACCGGGCCGGCTATACGGACGGCTTTCGCAAGCGCGCCGGCTACAGCTCCGGGATTTCCTTCGCGCCGGATTGGGGCGAGGGAAGCATTGTGAGCCTCTATTTCGGGGTCGAGACGGAGCTGAAGCCGGGCATGTGCTTCCATATCCCGATCACGCTTCGCGACTACGGAAAATTCACGACGGCGGTCAGCGAGACCGTGGTCATCACCGAGAGCGGACATCGGGTCCTGAGCACGCTTCCTCGCGGCCTGATCCGGATCTAACCCTTGGAGCGGACCAACCCATGATCGATTCAGCGAGAGGCGTAGAAATGAACGCGACCCCGAAGACCATTTTGGTGCCCGTTCCCGTGCTCAAGGATCTGCTCGAACGTCTGCTTCGGGCCGCGGGCTGTTCGTCCGCCAACGCCGAGATCGTCGCCGAGGGGTTCCTCGACGCCGACCTCCGCGGGCATGGGCTGCAAGGTTTGGATCATATCTGGACCACGCTTGGCGACCTCCGCCTCGGCAAGATGAACGGCAGGGCCCGACCGCGACTGGCCAGGGAGACAGCCGCCACGGCCCTGGTCGACGGGGATTCCGGTCCTGGTCAGGTCGGCGGCCGGCTGGCCGCCGACATCGCGGTTCGCAAGGCGCGGGAGAGCGGCGCCTGCGTGGTCGGTCTGAGGGGAGCCGGCGACCTGTTCCGGCTCGGCGGCTACGCCGAACGGATCGCGGCGGAGGGGTTGATCGGCATGGTCATGACCAACTCGATCCCGCTGCGCGTCCATCCCTTTGGCGGCGTCGAGCCGATGCTGGGAACCAATCCACTGTGTATCGCCATCCCTTGCGGCGGCGAACCGATCGTTCACGATATGGCGACCAGCGCCTCGGCCGTCGGCCATATCCGCTTGGCCAGCTACCACGGGACGCCCATCCCTCCCGGGATCGCCGTCGGGCCCGACGGTCGACCGACGACCGACGCGGCCGAGGCGCTTCGGGGCGCCATATCGCCCCTTGGCGGGCCCAAGGGATACGGCCTCGCGCTGGGCATCGCCCTGTTGACGGGCCCCCTTGTGGGGGGGCTTATCGGCCGAATCCTTGACGAAGCCCTAGAGGGCGACCATCAGGGTAGCGCCCATCGCGGCCATCTGTTTGCCGCGATCGACCCGGCGTCATTCGGGAATTCGTCCGACTTCATCAAGGCCGTTGACAGCTATATCGGCGAGATTCGAGCATCCCGACGGGCGCCAGGCGTCGACGTCGTCCGGGTTCCCGGCGAACGGGCGGCGATCGAAAGGAAGCGGGCGATGAAGGAGGGGATCCGTGTCTACGACAGCGTCTGGCGGAACACCGCCAAGCTGGCCTCGGAGCTTGGCGTCGAGATGCCCCGGCTGTGATTGGGGAGGGCCGGTCCTGTCCCAATGACGACCTAGGGCCTGTTGACAGTTGGTCCAAGGGGATAGGATCATGAATGATAAGCCCGTCGCCATCGTGACGGCTGCCGGCCAGGGCATCGGCGCCGGCATCGCCCGCGAACTTCACGCCCGGGATTGGCAACTCGTATTGATGTCACCATCCGGACGCTCGCACGCTTTAGCAAAGGAATTGGATGCTCTCGGCCTCAACGGCTCGGTAACCCAACCGGCTGACCTTGAAAGGCTGGTGGGCATGACCCTGGAGACCCATGGCCGCATCGACGGCGTCGTCAACAACACGGGGCCGGTGGTCAAGGGGGACCTGTTGGACATCGCCGACGACGCGTGGCACGACAGCCTCGATCTCGTGATTCTCAACGTTGTCCGAATGGCGCGATTGGTGGTGCCGGCCATGGTCGAACGCGGCGGCGGCGCTTTCGTCAACATCTCGACCTTCTCGGCCTACGAACCAGATGTCCGTTTCCCGGTTTCCTCAACCTTGCGCGCGGGTCTCGGCAGCTTCGCCAAGCTTTTCGCCGACCGCTACGGTCCCGACGGCATCCGGATGAACAACGTCCTTCCGGGCTTCGTCGACAATCTTCCGGTCAAGGAGTCGAACGTTGCCCATATCCCACTGCGACGATACGCGCGGGTTTCCGAAATCGCGAAGACCGTCGCGTTTCTGCTGTCGTCCGAGGCCGGTTACATCACGGGACAGAACATCCGTGTCGATGGCGGCGTCAGTCGATCGGTATAGCGGTTTGATTTCACCCAGACGCTCCGGCGCAGCGTCCCCGACCAGCCCGGCAACATGCGCGGCCCGGCGGCGGGCAAGACGGCCGTTCCGATCCGGGCGTCACCTCGCCGGCGCGAAGGACTCCAGGCCGAGGCGGGTGAGGGTCGGTCTGGCGGGCCGGCCGTCCTCGGTCCATCCCCGGACCTCGTAATAGTCGCCGAGCATGGGCGCGAGCGGCGGCACGTCGAAATCGATGTCGCCGCCGACCTTCCTCAGCTTGCGCATGCGCGGCGGCAGGGTGTCCAGCTCGCGGCCGATGCTTCGACGGTTGTTGATGAGGCGCTTGAGGGTGAAGCCGCGCTCGCCGATCTCCATGAAATCGTCGACGGTGCCCTCGCGGCCGGTGATCATGCCGTACCAGTCGCGCATCAGCGAGAACGACGTCGCGTCGCCGATGACCGTGAACTTGCAGATGACGAGGCTGTCGAGCACCCCCATCAGGTTCTGCAGGGTCGCGGTCAGGGCCGCCTTGCCCTCGCGCTGGCGGCCCGGCTGGGACTCGGGATAGCCGAGCTCGGGGATCGTGCAGCCGTTCTCGAAATCGCCGGCCATCGCCGCCAGGTGACAGGCGCCGCGGTTGCCGGTCGCATAGCTGAGCCCTTGGCCCCAGCTGAAGCGGGGGTCGTGCATCGGCAGCTCCAGCCCCTTGACCTCGAGCGCGTACTCCGCCGCGCTGCCGCCGAAGGCCGAGGCGGCATGGCGCGAGCCGCGACCGAGGGCGCGGCCGAAATCGTCCTCGGCGCGGCCGATGCGTTCGACCAGCGCGAGCATCGCCTCGGGCCTGCCGAAGCCGAGTTCGAGGCCGTCCGTGTCGCCCGTGGTGATCACGCCTTCCTCGAAGCATTCGGCGGCGAAGGCGATAACCATGGCGGTGGAGATCGTGTCGATGCCGAGCTGGTTGCAGCGCTCATTGGCCTTGGCGATCGAGGCCAGATCGTCATTGCCGAGCAGGCTGCCGAAGCCGGCCAGGGTTTCGTATTCGGGGCCGGAGACCACGCCCTCGGTGGCGAAGGGCCCGTCCTTGACCTGCACGGTGCGGCTGCAGAGGATCGGGCAGCGCTTGCATCCGCCCCGCTTGACCTGGATCTCGCGGGTGACGACGGTGCCGGTGATCCGGCTCGCGAGGTCGTCGTTCTGGGCCGTGCGCCAATTGTTGATGGGAAGGTTGCCGATCTGGTTGCAGACGATCAGGCCGCCGCCGGTACCGTAGGTGCGGAAGGAGTCGAGCTTGTCCTGCAGTTCCGGGGTGAAGGTCTTCGTCGAGTTCTTGAGGTCGTCGGCGCGGGCGACCGGAGTTTTGCGGCTGCCGCGGCCGGAGACGGTCACGGCCTTGAGCTGCTTCGACCCCATCACCGCGCCCATGCCGCAGCGCCCCGCGAGCCGGGTGTGGCGACCGTCATGGCAGATGGTGGCGAGCGGCACCATGCGCTCCCCGGCCGGCCCGATGACCGCGTTCACCACATGCTTGCCATAGCGCGCCTTGAGGGCGTCGTCGCAGGCATAGATCTCCTGCCCCCAGAGGTCGCCGGCCTCCTCCAGGCGGAGGGTCTCGCCCTCGATGACGAGGACCTTCGGGGAGATCGAGGCGCCGGTAAAGACCAGGCCGTCGAGGCCGCATTGCTTAAGCTGGCGGCCGAAGGCGCCGCCGCAATTGGCCTCCCCATAGCCGCCCGTCAGGGGAGAAAGGGCGATGACCTCGTGGCGTGAGCCGGCGGGTACGGAGGTCGCGGCGAAGGGGCCCGTCATCATGATCAGCGGATTGCCCGGCCCCAGCGGGTCCGTGGTCCCGTCCACCAGGCGGGCGAGGATCGCGGCGCCCAGGCATCCGCCGCCCATGAAGCGTTCGGCGTCGCCGGCGTCGATGGGCCGGACATCGATGGTTCCTTCGGTCAGATCGATCCAGGCGATACGATCGTGATAACCGCCCTGCATGTTACCCTCCGTCAGATTCGGTCGAGGACGTGATCAGCCGCCTTCTCCGCGATCATGAGCGTCGGCGCGGCCGTATTGCTGCTGTTGACCTGGGGCATGACCGAGGAATCACAGACCCGGATGCCCTCCAGGCCGTGGACGCGCAGGTCCAGGCCGACGACGGCCATGTCGTCGACGCCCATTTTGCAGGCTCCGACCGGGTGATAGTCGGTCTTCGACCATTGCCGCGCATAGGCCGCGATGTCTTCATCGGTGTCGACGCCGGGGCCCGGCATCTTCTCGCCCTTGATGAACGGCTCGAAAGCGGGCTGGCGCATGATCTCCCGCACCCAGCGGAAGCCCTTGATGGACATCTCGCGGTCATAGGGATCGCCCCAATAGTTGGGATCGATCAGCGGCGCCTCGCGAGGGTCGGCGCTTTTCAGGGTCACGGAACCGCGGCTTCGCGGACGCAGGAAGGCCGAGTTGGTGGTGACGCCGTTGCGGATCTTCTCGACGCCGGTTTCCAGCCCTGATCCGGGGAGGAAATGGAACTGGATGTCGGGCGAGCGGGCGTCGGGATCGGCGTACCAGAAGCCGCCGCCGTCGCAGAGGTTCGACGCCACCGGGCCGCTCTTGAACAGCAGATACTGAAGGCCCGCCCAGACGGTCATGTGCAGCGGCTTGTAAATGTCGAAGCTGAAATCGCCCTTGCATTCGCTGATCGCGAAGACGTCCATATGGTCGTGGAAGTTCCGGCCGACGCCCGGGAGACCGTGAACCGGATCGATCCCGACCTTCTTCAGATCGTCGGGGCGGCCGACCCCGGACAGCATCAAGAGCTTTGGCGAGCCGATCGCGCCGGCGGTGACCAGCACCTCGCGTTCGCAGCGCTCGCTCGTGGGCGCGGACGCCTTGCCCTCCAGGTATTCGACGCCGACGGCTTTCTTGCCTTCGAAGAGGATGCGCGTCGACAGAGTTTCAGTCTTGACCGTGAGGTTGGGGCGTTTCGACGCCGGATGCAGATAGGCGGTGGCGCCGCTGGTGCGGCTGCCGCCCCGGTTGCAGACCTGATAGACCCCGCAGCCTTCCTGCTTCTCGCCGTTGAAATCGTGGTTATAGGGGATGCCCGCTTGCTGGGCGGCGCGCACAAAAGCCGTGGTGAGGGGATGGGGCGTCGGGTCCGAGACCTCGAACGGACCGTCCTGCCCGTGGAAGTCGTTGACGTAGCGCGGGTTGTCCTCAAGGCGGCGGAAATAGGGCAGCACGTCCTTGAACGACCAGCCCTTGCAGCCGCAGTCCTCGGCCCACTCGTCATAGTCCTTGGGATGGCCGCGGGTGTAGACCTGCGCATTGATGGAGGTGCCGCCGCCGAGGATCTTACCTTGCGGATACCACACGCGCCGACCATCCAGGTTTTCCTGCGGCGCGGTCTCGTAGCCCCAGGTGCCCATGGTGCCGGTGAGCTTGGCGAAACCGCCGGGCATGCGGATATAGGGATGGGTGTCGCGTTTGCCCGCCTCAAGAAGCAGAACCCGGACGCTCGGATCCTCGGACAGGCGATTGGCGAGACAGCAGCCCGCGGGTCCGCCACCGACGATGATGTAGTCGTACATGGGGCCTCTCCTTCTTCTTTCTTCGCGCCCGCGGATCAGGACGCCTTGACCCGGACTTCTCACCATGGATGGGCCCTGCGCCGGTTCAGGCCGCCGACAGGGCAGGAGAACGGCGAAGCGCGATGCAGGGGCATCGGTCGAGCCGTTCGACGGCCCCTGTCTGTGGCCTCAATCGGCCCTTCGGGTTGCGTTTCGGCGGGCGCCTGCGGCGTCAGGCGGCTCAACCGTATGACCCCATACGCTTTTCGCCGCCTTCCTGGCATGCGCCTCGCCGAAACCACAACGCAGGACCTACCCATGGTGAGAAGTCCGGGTTAGCTCCACCCGCGCGATCTGCTCGCCCGCGCGCAGAGCCTGGGCTGCCACGGTGAGGGCGGGATTCACCGCCGCCGAGGAGGGGAAGAACCCGGCGTCCACGACATACAGGTTGTCGTGGTCATGGGCTTTGCAGAACGGGTCCAGCGCCGAGGACGAGGGGTCGTCGCCGAAGCAGACGGTGCCGCATTGATGGGATGGCGTTTCCTTGCTGAATGCCTTGCTGACGACGATCGGGAATCCCGCCGCGCGCAGCATCTTCTTGGTCCGCGCGACGAGCCGCTGATGGGCTTGGGTATTGGTGCGCCGCCAGGACAGTCGGATGCCGCCATCAGGACGGACGGTAACCCGGCTCTCGGGATCGGGGAGGTCCTCGGACATCACGTACCAGTCGACGCTGTGTCCGGCGAGCCAGTCACGTCCCGGTCGGGGCAGGAACCACAAGCTGTCCCGGAGCATGGGCTCCTTGATCTTTCCGAGAAGCTGGATGTTGCCGAGGGGATAGGCGTGGTCGTGGCCATCGCCAAAATAGAAGTCATTCAGGCTCAGCGTTTTCTGGAAATGGACGTGGGAGCGCTGAAAGGGTTTGAGGGCCATGACCGCGGAGCAGTTGTGGTTCATGTAGCAGCGGCCGACCATGCCGGACGAGTTGGCCAGGCCGTCGGCGTGCGTTCCGTTGGCCGAGCGCAACAGGAGCGCGGCGCTGTTGATGGCGCCGGCCGAGAGCACGAACAGATCCGCCTCGATCCTGCCGGCACCAGCATCGGAGCTGTATTCGGCTGCGATGATCCGCCGGCCCGAGGCGTCTGTGACCAGCCGATCGACATGGACGCCGGTGCGCAGGGAGACGTTCCCGTTTTTCAGGGCCGGGTCGAGAAGGCAGACCTCGGCTTCGCCCTTGCCGTCGACCTTGCAGGGGAACCCGTCGCAGGTGTCGCAGGCAATGCAGGCGCCGCCCTCGTGATACTGAACGGAGGTCGGCAGGGGGAACGGCTTCAGGCCGAGACCCTGGAGACGTTTCTCGACCTCGGCGATCCCCGGATCGTGGCGGACCGGTGCGTGGGGGTAGGGGCCGGAACGTCCTGGCTCGGTGGGGTCGCGGCCGGCTTCGCCATGGACGCCGAACAGGCGCTCGGCCTCGGCGTAGTAGGGCTCCAGGTCGTCATAGGAAATCGGCCAGGCCGGCGAGAGCCCGCCCTCATGCGCCAGCTCGGCGAAGTCTTCCCGCCGGAAGCGGAACATGGTCGTGCCGAAGACCTTGGTATTGCCGCCCACATAGTAGAACTGGCCGGGCCGGAAGGGCTGGTCCTGGGCGTCGTACCACTGCTCCTCTGCCTTGTAGCAGGCGTTGGCGTAGACCGCCTCGGGGTCCCAGTTGCGATCTTCCCGGACCAGGCGTTCGCCGCGTTCGAGGACCAGGATCGAGGCACCGGTCGGCGCCAGCCTGTGGGCGATCATGGAGCCGCCTACGCCCGAGCCGATGATGGCAACGTCGAAGCGTTCGCTCACGTCTCAGATCCGCTGCTCGGTCTCCGGGTCGAAGAGGACCGCCTTCGACATGTTGACCGCGAACTTGGCCCGCTCGCCCGGCCGCACCCGGCTCGACGAGCGCATGCGCGAGACCGCCTCGATTCCCCCCAGCCGGAGGACGGCCAGCATGTCCGGGCCGGTCGGTTCGGTGACCTCGACCAGGCACTCGACCTCCTGGATGATGGCGCCCGCGTCGCGGCTCTCGGGATCGGTGATGGCCTCCGGCCGGAGCCCGACCAGGACCTCGGAATTGACGCGGTTCTCGAGGGAGGCGGCCTGCCCGTTGAGCTGCAGGCGTAGGGTTCGCTCGTCGGCGGTGGCGATTTCGGCGTTCACTCCGGCGCCGTTCTTGCCGATCCGGGCCGGGATGAGGTTCATCGGCGGCGACCCCATGAACCCGGCGACGAAGGTGTTGGCGGGACGGTCGTAGATCTCCTGCGGCGCGCCGAACTGGTGCAGCTCGCCGTTCTGCATCACGGCGATGCGGGTGGCCAGGGTCATCGCCTCGATCTGGTCATGGGTGACGTAGACGATGGTCGTGCCCAGGCGCTGGTGCAACTTCTTGATCTCGGTCCGCATCTCGACGCGGAGCTTGGCGTCGAGGTTGGACAGTGGCTCGTCGAACAGGAAGATCTTCGGATTGCGGACGAGCGCCCGGCCCATGGCCACGCGCTGGCGCTGGCCGCCCGAGAGCTGGCCCGGCCGCCGCTTCAGCAGCCCCTCGATCTGAAGCAGCTTCGCCACCTCCATGACCGCCTTGTCGCGCTCGGGCTTGGGAACCTTCCGCATCTCCATGCCGAAGGAGATGTTCCGTTCCACCGTCATGTTGGGGTAGAGCGCATAGGACTGGAACACCATGGCCATGTCGCGGTCCTTGGGATGCACATCGTTGACCACCTGGCCATCGATGATGATCCGCCCCTCGGTGATGGAATCGAGTCCCGCGATCATGTTGAGCAAGGTCGACTTGCCGCATCCCGACGGCCCGACGAGCACCAGGAATTCGCCGTCGTCCGCGGAAAGGTTGATGCCCTTCAGGGCCTCCACCGGGCCGAAGCGCTTGACGACATTTTCGACTTCTAAACTAGCCATGACTTGGTCACCCTTTCACAGCGCCGGCCATCAGACCGCGCACGAAATACCGGCCCGCGAGCACGTAGACGATCAGTGTCGGCAGCGCCGCGTAGATCGCCGACGCCATGTCCACGTTGTATTCCTTCACGCTGGTGGACGTGTTGACGACGTTGTTGAGCGCCACCGTCATCGGCGCCGCGTTGCCCGAGGCGAAGGAGGCCCCGAACAGGAAGTCGTTCCAGATGTTGGTGAACTGCCAGATCACCGTCACGACGACGATCGGCAGCGAGTTCGGCAGCAGAACCCGCCAGAAGGTCTGGAAGAAGCCGGCGCCGTCGAGCTTGGCCGCGCGGATCAGCTCATCCGGGAAGGCCTGGTAGTAGTTGCGGAAGAACAGCGTCGTGAAGCACAGGCCGTAGGTCACATGGACGAGGATGAGCCCGGGCGTCGTCTGCGCGAGGCCCAGCCACCCCAGGATCGTCGCCATCGGCACGAGCACGATCTGAAACGGAATGAAGCAGCCGAACAGGATCAGGGCGAAGACGATATCCGCGCCCTTGAACCGCCATTTGGTCAGCACATAGCCGTTGAAGGCGCCCATGAAGGTCGAAATGGCGACCGCGGGGATGGCCATCTTGAACGAGTTGAAGAAGTAGCGGCTGATCCCAGAGCACTCGACGCCGACACAGGCGGCGGACCACGACTTCGCCCAGGCGTCGAAATTGGGATCCAAAGGCGGCAGCATGAGGTTGCCGGCCCGGATCTCGTCGAGGCTCTTGAGCGAGGTGATGACCATCACGTAGAGCGGCGCCAGGTAGATCAGCGCGAAGAAGATCAGGATGCTGTAGAGGAGCACGCGCCAGAGGGTCTGGGTGCCCGAGGCCGGCCGGCTTACATGGAAACTCATCGCTGAACCCCCTTCTGCGCCCGCAGTTCGGAGTACAGGTACGGGACCATGATCGCGGCGACCGTCACCAGCATCATCACGGCGCTGGCCGATCCCACGGCGATGTTGTTCCGCGTGAAGGTCTGCTTGTACATGAAGGTGGCCGGAAGCTCGGTCGCGAACCCTGGACCGCCGCCGGTCAGCGCGATCACGAGGTCGAAGCTCTTGATCGCCAGATGACCGAGCACGACGAAGGAGGAGAGGAAGATCGGCCTCATCATCGGGAAGATGATGCGGACATAGATCCTGGGGAGGCTGGCGCCATCGATGGACGCCGCCTTGATGATCTCGTCATCCACGGCCCGGAGCCCGGCCAGGAACATGGCCATGACGAAGCCCGAGGACTGCCAGACGCCGGCCATGACGACCGTATAGATCGCCATGTCGGAGTTCACGATCCAGTCGAACTGGAAGCCGGTCCAGCCGAAATCGTGCATCAACTTTTCGATGCCGAGGCCGGGGTTCAGCATCCATTTCCAGACGGTGCCGGTGACGATGAAGGACAACGCCATCGGATACAGGTAGATCGTGCGAATGAACCCCTCCTGGCGGATGCGCTGATCCAGAAGGGTGGCCAGGAAGAGCCCGAGCACCGTCGCGATGCCGATATAGAGGGTTCCTAAGATGGCCAGGTTTTCCAGCGCCTTGTACCAGACGGGGTTCGCCCACAAGTTCTCGTGGGGTTTCGTGCCCGCCCAACCCAGATTGGGGAACATGCGCGACCTGGAGAACGACAGATAGGTCGTCCACAGGATGAATCCGTAAACGAAAACAATCGTGATCACGCAGGTGGGGGCCAGCACGATCTTGGGAAGCTGCACCTGGAGCCATCCCAGGACGCCCCCGCGGGTGGCGGCCGGCCGATCGATGATGCTGCTCATGCGGGTCTCCCGAGTTCCGATCGGTTCGCCGGAGGGCGGACCGAGGCCGCCGGGCCTCGATCCGCCTCCGCAACCCTCGGATCACCGCGCCAGGGCGACAGCGTCGGCGAGGTTCTTCACGGCCTCTTCGGAGGACATGTCGGAGCTGAAGAAGTTGGTGATGACGTCATACATGGCGCCCTTGACGCCTTCCGGAACGCCATGGCCATGGGCCATCGATCCCATCAGGGCATCGTTGCCGACGGCCTCTTTCAAATCCGCCATGGCCTTTTGGCCACAAGCGTCGAACTTGTCGCCCGGAACGTCCATGCGGGCCGGGATCGAGCCCTTGACCAGATTGAAGGCTTCCTGGAATCCGGGGTCCATGATCGCCTTGGCAAGCGCCATCTGGGCTTCTTTCGAGTCATCGCCGACCTTGAACATGGCGAAGGCGTCGGTATTGAAGGTCACCGATCCCTGGGTGCCCGGGAAGCGGAAGCACAGGAAGTCCTCGTTAGGCACCTTGCCGGCGTTCAGGAACTCGCCCTTGGCCCAGTCGCCCATCATCTGCATGCCGGCCTCGCCGTTGATGACCATGGCGGTGGCCAGGTTCCAGTCGCGGCCGGGATAGTTCGGGTCGACATAGTCCTTGAGCTTGCGCAGGCGGTCGAACACCGTCTTCATGGTGTCGCTCCTGAGCGCGTCCTGATCGGCCTCGTTGAGCGTCTTCTTGTAGAAGTCCGCTCCGCCCGTGGAGTTGACCAGCGCGTCGACCACGGTGGCCTCCTGCCAGGCCTGGCCGCCCCAGGCGATGGGGGTGATACCGGCCGCCTTGATCTTGTCGAGAACCGCGACGAACTCATCCCAATTGGTCGGGATCTCGGCGCCGACATCGTCGAAGATCTTCTTGTTGGCCCACACCCAGTTGGTGCTGTGGATGTTGACAGGGGCCGCGACCCAGTCACCCTCCGGCTTCATGAAGGATTGGAGCGCCGGCGGCACGACCTTTTCCCAGCCTTCCTTGGCGGCCAGATCGTTGAGATTGCCGAGCAGGTCCTCGGCCGCGTAGTCGCCGATGACCAGGCCCAGCATCTGCATCGTGGTCGGCGGGTTGCCGGCCGCGACGCGGGCCTTGAGGACCGTTCGCGCCTGGTCGCCGCCACCGCCGGCGACGGCGCCGTCCTTCCAGGCATAGCCCTGGCCTTCGAGGTCCTTCTTGAGGACGTTGAGGGCCGCCGCCTCGCCGCCCGAGGTCCACCAGTGAATGACCTCGACCGTGTTGTCGGCCGCGGAGGCGGTCCCCGAGGCAAACGCGAACGCGGCCGCGCCCATGAGAGCTAGCGTCTTCTTTCTGCTGAGCATATCGTTAAGCCTCCTCTACTCATCGAAAACAGTGATGAACCGCACCGACGGCCGGAAAACGCCCGTGCGATCCAGCTGCCTGGAGCGATCCCGGCGGCAAGCCAGCCGAGATCAGACCGAGGAGCAGCCACCCCTCCGGACAAACCCTGTTCTTTTTGGTCTTCGGGCTTCTCCAGCTCGCGAAAATGTCACCTATCTTCTCTCCACACCTTTCACGGTTGTGATTGTCGGCTTCTTCAATTCAACTGGCAATGGCATACATCCGGCCAATGGCGCCAAAGCCTCTCAATCTTTCAAGGGCCGCCGAGCATCCGTCCCGCCGCCGCCCGCCGTGCCGGCTCTCTCGCCCCTCCCCGTATCGCCATGTCGCCCAGATGGGGCAGAAAGACATCGGAATAGGGCAGGATCGCCGCCCCCAACGGGGCCGCGTCAGCGGCACAGGCGGCCTTGAGGATCGGCGGGAAGGATGGCAGGTTCGACCGGTAGGGGACGATACGACGCTCGACCGTCGCGATCAGATCGTTGATGAGGGGCGCCGGCAGACGGCCGCCGATCAGGATCGCCTCGGGATTTGCCACGCAGACCACCGTGATCAGGGTCATCAGCAAGCTGTCGGCCGCCCGTTCTATCCATTCCGGGAGTTCCCGGCAGCCCTTCAGATGGAGATGCCCGAGTTCCCCGGGACTGGATATGTCGATGCCCGCGCGGGCGAGATGTGCGTACAGCGCGCCAAGGGAAACCTGGGACTGAATGGTCCGCCGTTCGTCGGGCCGTCCAGTCCCGTTGACGGCCGGGATGAATCCGATCTCGCCCCCCAGACCGTTGAGCCCGGCCACGAGCTCGCCATTGACGACCAGGGCGCCGCCCAGGCCGACGCCGACATAGACATAGAGAAAGTTCTTGAAGTCGATTCCGAGACCGTAATGGATCTCGCCATGGGCTGCGGCCGAGGCATCGTTCTCGACATACACGGTTTGGCCGGTCACGGCCTGCAGCCTTTCGCGAACCGGGAAATCGCGCCAGACGGCATAGGATCGCGGGGTGATGTTGGATCGCAGATACCCGAGCCTGTAGGGAATGCCGAGCCCCACGCCCACCAGCTCCGGCGGGCTCAGGCCGGCTTCGTCCAACAGATCGAAGTAAGCTCGTTCGATCCGCCGGAGGGTCTCCTCGGGAAGGATGAAGTTCTCCTCCCAATGCACCCTTCCACGGACCGTCCCCGCCAAATCCAGCAACAAGACCGTCAGATGATCGCGGTCGATGTTGACGCCGATGGAGTATCCGCCATCCGGGTTGATCGACAGCTCGGCCGCGGGCTGCCCCCGACCGCCCCGGCGCCGGCCCGTCTCGATGATCATGCCGTCATCGAGCAGCGCCCTGCACATATATGCGATCGCTTGCGGCGTGAGCCCGGTGATCTGAGCCAGCTCGGGCCGTGAGACCGGGCCGTGCAAGCGCACCGCCTGCAGGGTCACGCGCGTGTTGTGATCCCGCGCGAACTTCAGATTGGTTCCCGACAGCCCACGATGCGGCATGGACTCCCCAGACTTCTTGTTTGCTTTGTCGTGCCTCCAGTCAGCTTAATTAATAAAATATTTTTCGTTAATCAAGCTATTTTTACGATCTCATGACGCTCGCTTACCCCACGGCTTTTCCGATATGGGGTCTGCCGCAAATACGGTAAGCCGGAGGACGAGCAGCGCCGCCACCGCCAAATAAAATATTTTATTTCAATATATTAGATGGTGTTCACCGTCCTTTTGGGGGAATGCTCGGAATTGGGACCTCTCCCTTGCGCACAGGATGAGAGGCTTGAGACGAGGAGTCTCCCGCAAAGCGATTCGCCCACTTAAGAAAAAGTTTTTCCTATTGAGTCGCCCATGGGCGTTCGATGGTCACGCGGCGTCCCGTTTCGGTGGCCTCGCGGACCGCAAGGGACAGCGCCAACGAACGGAATCCGTCGTCACCCGACGCGGCCGGCGCTCCCCGGCCCTGTACGGCCTCGACGAAACGGCGCACCGAGCGCTCGTAAAGGTTCTGATGCTCGATCGCGAGTTCAGTCTCGCCGTCCTCGGTGCGCAGCGTCACGGTTCCGACCGGTTGCTGGGTCATGACATCGCGGGCGATGAGGGACCCTTCGGTTCCGTGGACCTCCAATCCGGTCCCTCCATACTTCACCGTGAACCCCTCATGCATCTGTACGATCAGGCCAGAGCCGAACCCGACCACCGACATGACGCCATCCTCCAGGCCACTTCCGGCCATTCCCGCGGTCTGCACCATGGCGACGACCTCCTCGGGCTCCTCATCGAAAAGAAACCGGATGGTGTCGGCGTTGTGGACGGTGATGTCGAGAATCGCGCCGCCGCCCGCGCCGGGGTTCTTGACCCGCCAGGTCTGCAGATGGGCCGGAAGATAGACCGCGTGGAACACGCGCCCGGCCACCGGCTTCCCGATCCGCCCCTCTTGGATGGCCTGACGCATCGCATGATGGGTCGCGGCGTTACGGAGGTGATGGTTGATGCCGAGGATGACGCCGGCCTGCTCGCAGACCAAAATCATGCGGCGTGCATCCGCGAGGTTCATGGCCATCGGCTTTTCGCACAGAACATGCTTGCCGGCGGCGGCGGCCGCTTCGGTCAGCGGCGCGTGGGTCTCGTTCGTCGTGCTGATGTAGACCGCGTCGACGGCGTCGTTCGCGAGCAGCGCCTCGACGGACTCCTCGGCCCGCGCCCCGCTCCGATCCCGCGCGACCTGTTCCGACCGCTGGCGGTCGATGTCGTAGACAGAGACCACCTCGCATGAGCCCTGGGCCTGGATCGCGTCGATCATCCATTCCCGGGCGACGGTGCCCGCCCCGATAAGCCCCCAGCCGATCTTTCCGCCGGACATCTCCTGCACCTCCCCTGGCCGCGGCCGAAACGGCGCCGGTTAAACAACGTGTTGACGATAGGTGCCGTGATGACGAGCCGTCAACGGCCATGGGCGCGACCGACGGTCAGAGGCCTGTCGCTAAAGAACGCCGACGTCTTGGAGATCGCGGCGCAGGGTCTCCGGATCGACAAAGCGAATTCCCGCCAGGCCGACGGATGCCGCCGTCACCAAATTCGGCGGCGAATCGTCGATGAACACGGCCTTGCGCGGATCGATCGGATGGCGGCCGAGGAAGATCTCGAAGATCCCCCGATCCGGCTTGGCGATGCCGACCTCCCCGGACACCACGATATCCCGAAACCAAGCCAGGAACGGAAAGCGCTCCCTAGCGACGGGAAAGGTCTCCGCGGACCAGTTGGTGATGGCGTAGAGCGGGTAGCCCCTCTCCTTCACCTCCTCAAGGACCTCTACCGTTCCCTCTATCGCGCCGCCAAGCGACTTCGGCCACAGGTCACGCCAAGCCGCGATCAGGTCGGCATACTCGAGATATAACTTTTGCCGTTCCGAAACGGCCTCGTCGAACGGCTTGCCGGCGTCGATCTCCCGGTTCCATTCCGGCGCGCACACATGGGCGAGGAAATGTTCCATCGCCGCCTCGTCGCCGTCGAAAAAGTCCCGGTAGATGTATCGCGGATTCCAATCGACCAGCACATTGCCGATATCGAAGACGACGGCTTCGAGGGGTTCGTCAGGACGCGTCGCGGAAAACCGTTCCATGGTCCCCATCCCGTTCTTTGGTGATCTCGCCAGTCGCCCACATAGCATGCCTCGGCCCGAGATGGCAGGGCTCCGGAAGGCGAACGCGGTCATGCGAAAACCGGCGTAACTGGCTATTCTGGCCCGTACAGGATACCTATCGGTGGCGCGAGGACCGGGAGATCACCAAAAATGAGCCTTCAATATGCGGGATGGCCTGAATCGGCGGCAGGACCCACATCCATGAAAATCATTCGCGTGCACGAATTCGGCGGGCCCGAAAAGCTCGTTTGCGAGGAAGCGCCGCCCCCCACGCCCCGGGAGAACGAGATTCTTGTCCGAAATGCCTTCATCGGCGTGAACTTCGCCGATGTCGGCATGCGCAACGGCAGCTCCTCGAAGACGGCAATAACCCTTTACGCCCGGCCCTTGCCCCTGACACCCGGAAACGAGGCGTCCGGGACCGTCGAAGCCCTGGGCCCGGACGTGACCGGATTCGTGCCGGGCGACAAGGTTGCCTATCGCGGCGTTTTCGAGGCCTATGCCGAGTTCGTGACCGTTCCGGTCGAAAAGTTGCTCAAGGTTCCCACGGGCGTTCCCATGGACGTGGCCGGCGGGTGCCTCACCCAGGGTATGACCGCCCATTATGTCACCCACGACGCCCACCCCGTGCGGCCGGGAGAGTGGGTGCTGGTCCACGCCGCCGCCGGGGGTACCGGATCGCTGGTCGTGCAGATGGCGAAACTGCGCGGCGCGACCGTGGTCGCCACTGCCTCGACGCCGGAGAAGGTCGCGCGCGCCTATGAGAACGGCGCCGACCACGTCTTCAACTACAGCGAAGCGGATTTCGAGGAGCTCAGCCGCTCGATCCCCGGCTTCGATGGGTTCCACGCGGTTCTCGACTGCGTCGGCGCCGCGACCTTCGAGAAGGGGCTGCGCCTTCTCAGACCCCGCGGCAACATGGTGATCTTCGGCATGTCGAGCGGCCCGATCCCGCCCTTCGACCTGCAGCGCTTGAACCCGCTGGGCTCGCTCTCCATACGGCGGACCAACCTCAACGATTATATCCCGACGCGCCACGACCTCGAGGTTCGCGCGGCGACGGTCTTCGACTGGATCCGGGAGGGCAAGATCACCGTGCGGATCGGCGGCAGGTTCCCGCTCGCCGACGCCCGGCTCGCCCATGCGGAGCTGGAGGAGCGCCACTCGCTCGGCAAGCTGCTGCTGGTGCCGTAACAGCCCCGCAGAAACGAAGCGCCGTCTCGTTAGGTTGTTCTTATGCTTTCATCCGGTGCAGGACGGCCACATCGACGCCGTGGCCGGGTTCGGATCGTGTGACCACCAGGGTCGCGTGCTCGGGCACGGTGGACTCGGCGCTCGCCGTCACGATGATGCGGTCGTGCCGTTCCACGCCGTCCTGAACCAGATCGAAGTAACCGGATTCGAGAACGGTCTCCAGAAGCTGGGTCGTCAAATGACCCCACACCCCGATCCCGACATTCGCCGCCGTGAGGCGGGGCGTATCCTGATGATTGGCCCTCGGTCTCCCATTCCATGATCGCATGACTCACCTCACGATATCTCTGCCTCCCGTCAAACGGGACGCCGACACCGCCGCCAATGGCCGGATGAAACATTATAGCATCCACGGCGGGCACTTCGAGCATCGGGACGGGAATGCCGTCTACCTCCGCCCGATTTGCACCACCTCTTGAGATCAAGAAGCGGTCGATGGCGGCGCTGATCAGCGACAATGATTGAGGGGTGCGAGCAAGGATTATTGGAGTCAGGTCTTACTCCGTCAGCGCCCTTCGGGCCTGTTCCAGCGGCAACATCAGGATCAGCGGATCGATGGGCGACTCGACAAAGCCGTGCTTTCGGTAGAAGGCGGCGGCAGTCTCATCGAGAGCGTGGACCAGGATGGCCCTGATTCCCGCGATCTCGGCCGCGCTCAGCGTCCTGAGGATCGCGTCCTTGAGCAGGCCGCGCCCGACCCCCTGCCCTTGTTGGCTTGTGTCGACGGCCAAGCGGCCGATGATCATGACCGGGATCGGCTCCGGCATGTTGCGCCGGACCCTGCCGGGCGCCTCCCCGTGCTGGACCGAGCCGGTGGCCAGGGAATAGTACGCCAGGACCCTATTTCCCGCGCAAACGACATAGGTTCGGGACGCGCCGGCCCCCTCATTCCTGAGGGCGCGCTTTCTCAGCCAATCATCGAGAACCGGCCGGCCACTGGCAAACCCGGACAGGTCGTCATCCGCGCGCAATGGCCGGGGTGGTTTGAACGTCACCGCTCCCACGGAGCCGATGTGGAGAGCAGTTTCCTCAGGGCGTCCGTAGGTTCGACCGGCGCGTCGAGACGCGCGACAAACCGGTCGTAATCAGGTTCGTCCACGAGGAACAGCCGCTGATCCAACATGGCGTTCTCGGCCGCTTCCCGGGCGGCGTCGAGCATGAACTCCGTCCGTGTCTTGCCCAGACGAGCAGCCGCCCGATCGATCAGCGCCTTCTGCTCCGCCGAGGCGCGCAGATTTATCGTCTCTCGGGGCGACGCCGTGCCCCCGCGACGCGTTGGCGCATTCATGACCTTCTCACTTTAGAGCATATTCGCAAAGCTTGTAGTGACAATGTATATACACGAATGTGCGCACAGTGTAAAGACGACGCTTGCCCAAGCCAGCGCCGTTCGTCGCCGTCTAGAGCTTTTCGGGATTGATCTCGATCATATGAAAAGCTCTAACCTATTGATGTTGCGCAAATACGTCGTCACGGATTGAAACAATCCGCTCGGGATTTGCCCTAGCTCCCCGGCGTGAGGCAGTCGCGGATCGAGGTGGCCATGTCACGCATCAACTGGAAATAGAGGTCCGGCCCGTCCTCCAGCGCGGCGCCGAGCGGATCGATGACGCCGGCCTTCGCATTCGTGCCCTCGGTAACGACAGAAACCAGCTTGGGCTCGAACTGCGGCTCGGAGAAAACGCAGGCCGCATCCAGACCACGCAGCTTGGTCTTGATCTCGGCGACGCGCTCGGCGCCGGGGACAACCTCGGGGCTGACGGTGATCGAGCCCACCGCCCTCATGCCGAACCGGTTTTCCAGATACTGGTAGGCATCATGGAACACGACGAAGGGCCGATCCTTCACGGGTTCGAGAATGCCCGCCATCTCGGCCGTCAGCGCATCGAGGCGCGCCTCCAAAGCCTTGGCGTTGGCGGCGTATGTATCGGCGTTGGCCGGGTCGGCCGCCGCCAGCGCCTCTTCGATTTCGTGAACCATCGCCTTGGCGTTCAGCGGGTCGAGCCAGATATGCGGATCGTGAGCGCCGTGACCATGGTGGTGATCGTGGTGGTCATGGTGATCCGTCTCCTTGGCGTGAGCGTCGGCGTGGTCATGGGCGTGAGCATGGTCGTGGTCTTTGGCGTGATCATGATCGTGGGCATGGCCGTGCGCGTCCGAATGGGCCTTTTCGTGACCGTGGGCCGAATGGTCGTGCTCGTCGGCATGGGCCTTTTCATGACCATGCGCCGCGTGGTCGTCATGGTCGTCATGGCCATGCTTCTCGAACGCGCCGCCCTCCCGGAAGGCAAGCTTGGTGAGCCCATGGGCGTCGAGCAACGCGACGGTCGTCGCCTTGGCCGCGAGCGTTTCGATCGGTTTTTCGAGGAACGGCGCCAAATCCTCGCCGACCCAGAAGACGACCCGCGCCCGCTCCAAATCACGCGCCTGCGACGGCCGCAGGCTGTAGGTGTGGGGCGAGCCGGCCCCCTTGACGATCAACGCCGGCTCGCCGACGCCCTGCATCACGCCGGCAACGAGGGAATGGACGGGCTTGATTGATGCGACGACACCCTCATAGGCGTGACCGGCCGCCGCCGTAACAAAAAAGACCGCAGAACCGAGCAGGAACGAACGGAAAGACATCATGGGTGAATTCCTGGTCTGCTGGAACGTAATGTTATGACATCACATATTGCGTGACGATATAACGTGTGCGATAACGCCTGACAATCGAAAAATGTGTTTTCGATGCTTACCCGCATGGATGCGTCTTCGACCCCGCTTGTCACGCTTGCCAACACCGGCATTCATCGTGCCGGGCACTGGCTGGTGCGCAATGTCGATCTCGTTGTCAACTGGGGCGAGATCGTGACCCTGATCGGGCCGAACGGATCCGGCAAGTCGACGACGGCCAAGATGGCGCTCGGTATCCTGGCCCCGGACGAGGGGCATGCCACGATCTCGCCGGGTGTCCGGGTCGGATACGTGCCGCAAAGGCTGCATATCGATTGGACCGTACCGATTACCGTCGAACGGCTGATGCGGCTGACATCCAGGCTGTCCAAACGCGAAATCGAGGACGCCCTGGACGGGGTCGGGATCGCCCATCTGGCGGGTTCGCAGGTGCAGACCCTGTCGGGCGGCGAGTTCCAAAGGGCCTTGCTCGCCCGCGCCATCGCCCGGAGGCCGGATCTGCTGGTTCTTGACGAGCCGGTCCAGGGGGTCGACTTCAACGGCGAGATTGCGCTCTACAACCTGATCGCCGGGATTCGGGATCGCCTTGGCTGCGGCGTTCTTCTCATCTCCCACGATCTGCATGTGGTGATGGCCGCAACGGACAAGGTGATTTGCCTAAACGGCCATATCTGCTGCCAGGGCACACCCAAGGCGGTGGCGGACAGCCCGGAATACCGGCTTCTGTTCGGCGACCACGCCGCCGCCGCGCTCGCGGTCTACGAGCACCATCACGACCACAGGCATCTTGCCGATGGCCGGGTGCGCCACGCGGACGGCTCGATCACCGATCACTGCCATCCGGGAGACGGGCATCACGCCGCCATATCAGGCGACGCGACGGGGCTCGGCCCCAGCGAGGATGAGGTCGTCCCACCGATTTCGAAAGGCCGCCATGCTTGACGATTTCTTCATCCGCGCGCTGGCCGCCGGGATCGGAGTCGCCCTGGTCGCGGGGCCGCTCGGCTGTTTCATCGTCTGGCGACGGCTCGCCTATTTCGGCGACACGCTGTCGCATTCGGCGCTGCTTGGCGTGGCCTTGGCGCTGTTGTTCGAAGTTCATACGACGCTTGGCGTGTTTGCGGTCGCCACGATTGTTTCGCTGGCGCTGCTGGTGTTGCAAAGGCGGGGCGGCCTGTCCTCCGACGCCATTCTGGGGCTGCTGTCCCACTCAACCCTGGCGATCGGCCTTGTCTGCCTGGCGTTCATGACCTGGGTGCGCGTCGACCTGATGGGATTCCTTTTCGGTGACATCCTGGCCGTTTCGGTTGCCGAGATCGCGGTGATCTACGCCGGAGGTGCCGCTGTTCTCGGTGTTCTCGCCTGGGTCTGGCGCCGGCTTTTCGCCGCGACCGTTAGCCGCGAGCTTGCGCAGGCCGAAGGTTTGGCCCCGGGCAGGATGGAGTTCCTTTTCATGCTGTTGATGGCGATGGTCATCGCGATCGCGCTCAAGCTCGTCGGCGTGCTTCTGATCACGGCGCTGCTGATCATCCCGGCGGCGACCGCGCGCCGCTTCGCTCAGGGGCCAGAACAGATGGCCGTTCTCGCCGCGTTGGCGGGCGTCGCGGCCGTCGTCGGCGGGCTGTTCGGCTCCCTCGAATGGGACACGCCGTCCGGCCCATCGATCGTGGTGACGGCTTTTGCCCTGTTCGTCGCCAGCCTGCTGCCCTTGCACCGGCTGCTCGGCATTTGGAATTCTCTCACGAGGAGCGCCAGTCATGACGACTAGCCTGCACGCGACTCGAGACCTGACGAAAAATCAGTCTCTCGTTTACAGCGCGCTTTACAATGCGGACGGGCCGCTCAGCGCGTATTCGATTCTCGACTTGCTGCGCAAGAACGGGCTTCGCGCGCCGCAGCAGGTCTATCGCGCGCTGGACAAGCTTCTCGAACGTGGCCTGATCCACCGGCTGGAAAGCATTAACGCCTTCGTTGCCTGCACGCATCACGACCATACGCGCCAGAGCGTGATCGGTTTCGCGATCTGCGAGATATGCGAAAGGGTTATCGAATTCAGTGATCCCAAGCTGACCCATCGGCTGACCGATTGGGCCGAAGGGGAAGGTTTTGGAATCAAGAAGACCACGATCGAAATTCGCGGCCTCTGCGAAGCCTGCGCGGCGGGTTCACCGCCGATCCAGCACGCCGGGCACAAGTGAAACCCCGCCCGAAGGCGAGGTTTCAGCCCGCCAAGCTCTCGCCCCTACATCCAGTCCGACGAGCCCTCGGCCGACGGCGCGATGTTCTCCCCGAATGTCGGAGAGATCGCCTGCGGCGCCGGCGCCGATTTCGGTTCCGAGTCGGCCTCGGATTCGGAGTCATCCGCCGGCCGCTCGCCGCCGTTGAGGACGCTGCCCATATGATAATCGAAGGCCTCGTTTTCGGGGTCGATTCCCGCCTCGCGCATCAAAACCCTGACCGCCGAGGCACAAGCCGCCCGGATCTTGATCGCGGCGGCGTCAGCCCCGTTTTCGGCGGTACCTTCCTTGACCTGCTCGAATTCGCTGAGAGCCAGCATAACCTGGTAGGCCGCGCCTTCCAGACTCCGCGCATCGGTCGTCATGATGACGCTTTCCAGACCCTCAAGGCGAAGTTTGGCGACGTCTGCTCCAAAAGTGTCGCCGTTGTCGTCCCTCCGACGCATGAGAGAAACGACCTCGGACAGCTCACGCCCATAAACGGCCACGGGGTCGTTGATCTCAGATGTCGTCATAATGTCCCTCCTGTGCTTGCCCACGGCGGGAGGTTAGCGACAAACCCCGCAACCCCCAAGTTATAGTCGCATCAAGCTTCGGTGAAAGAATCGCTTATCCGTTTATAGCGGATATCAATACCAGAAACGGGGCCCCTTGTAAGCAATCCTTTACGCCGAATTTTGCTTTTAATCCAATGGGTTAATGACTATCCGAAAGGGTTGCGCGGGACTCCTCGAATGCTCCCCGCGAGGCCAGGAAGGGTTCGCTTTCAGTATTTCATTTGTATCCAAAAGGGGAATTTCTACCTCTTTCCAGAGGCCTGTACGAGCCTGCGCAAACCGGTGTTCAGAGCTTTGAGAAGCAGCAAGGAGGAGGTCGGCGAAGGAGCCCACGGGCGGGCGGAGCCGAGGTCATCGCCGTGTCGATCGAAGGATTTCAAGCTCCCTCTCTTTTTTGCACGGGGACATGGTCGCTCTCGGGCCTTTGGACCGACCTCAATGCCGTCGAGGGACCGTGGGACGGCTACCAGGCGGTACGACGACGCCCGGGCGCCCGCTGGGCGCGCGCCGGATCATCGGTCAGCCACATGACCGTCCATTCGTTGTGCAGATGGTCGGCGGTCGCCTCCATCCAGTCGACCATGCGATCTTTCATCCCCACCAGCGCGGGCGCCAGGGCGCCTGGGTTCTCGGCGAGGTTCCTGAGCTCGTGAGGATCCGCCTCGAGGTCGTAGAACTCGTCGATATCGTTGGCGTGATAGATGTAGCTGAAGCGATCATTGCACAGCATGCGCATGGTGTAGAGGCCCATATGACAGCCGTGAAACTGGCAGAACGCCTCCTCCGACCAGTCGGCCACCGGCTCGCCGCGCAGGATGGGCAGCAGGCTGCGGCCGTGGCAACCCTCGGGCAGCCCCGCCCCGACGACGTCGCGAAACGTCGCGAAGAGGTCGAGGAAATGATGGCTGTAGCGACTGGTCCGCGTGGCAGGCGCGATCACGCCGGGCCACCGCATGATCATCGGCACCCGGTAGATCTCCTGGTACATCGTGTAGTCCTTGTTGCAGATCCGATGGGACCCGCAGGTATCGCCGTGATCGGTCGTCCAGATGACCAGGGTGTCGTCGGTCAGCCCTTTCTCGTCGAGATGCCCGAGCACCCGTCCGACCTGTGAATCGATCAGCGAAATCTCGCCGAAATAGGCGGCGACGAGGGGCGCCCATTCCGACCAGGGGCGGGTCGCCGTGTCCCAATGCCTGAGCTTGATCCGCTGCACGGCCGGTTTGTCCGTGAGCGGATCGTCGAAATTGGGCCAGGGCGGGATCTCCGCCGGCGGATACATGGACATGTAGGGCTCCGGCACGACATTCGGGAAATGCGGCCCATGGAAATCGAGGCGAAGGAAGAAGGGCGCGTCGCCACCGGCGCTGTACTTGTCGATCAACTCGATGGCGCGATCGCTGAGCCAGGCCGGGCGGGAGTTCTCGACCCCCGCGGGATCGACCTCGGCGGCCTGGGTAACATAGTTCCAGAAGGTTTCGGGCAGGGGGAGGTTTTTTTCCCGGCGCCAAGCCACGTAGTCGCCCAGGGAGTAGTAGTCCTCGAAGCCGAAATCGAGCGGAGTGTCCCGCTCGCTGACATGCCACTTGCCGACATAGCCGCGCCGGTAGCCCGCCTCCCGAAGCGCCGGAGTCAGGCGATCGGCGACCGCCGGCAGGCTGACGCGGATCGGATGCAGGGAGACGTTGTTCAGCACCCCGTGCTCATGGGGATAGGTGCCGGTAAACAGCGAGCCGCGGACCGGAGAACATAGGCCGACCGGCGTGTAGGCACGGTCGAAACACATTCCCTGGGCGGCGAGCGCGTCCATCGCGGGGGTTCGGCAGATCGGGCTGCCAAAGGCCCCGACGGTGTCCCGCCGTTGCTGGTCGGTCACAATGAGAAGAATATTCGGTCTGGACATCGACGGTTTCCCCGTTGATCGCTTCGCGTCAGGGAGGGCGGCCTTCCGCGGCCGTCGAGATGCCGGCATGAAAAAGCATCTGTGGCCGGGTCGGACGAGCGGCGGCCGCCGACAGAGCAGGCTAGTCGTCAACTTGTATGATCTGTACCTATGCTGTCAACACCGGGCCCGCCGATTCGGGCCTGGACGGCAGGCAGGCGACGGCCAGCCTGACACCCCGGAGATGCCTGGATGCCACACCCTCGCCACCGCCAAAAAAACCGGGCATGCCACAGGCAGCATTTGCCGTCGCCCTTTACTTTCCTGTAACATGCGCGCAACAGGACGCTCGATTTCGCAAGGGGCTCCGGAGAATCCGAGTCGCGCCCGGCGCTCGCCAATTTTTCGTATTCGGCGTTGCCCGCGGGAAGCGGCGTGGTCGTCTGTCGCGATCACCGAATCGCTGACCCCGTTCCTCCACCGGGAAAAACGGGGCTCAAAGGGGAAAAAAATGGAGGAGCACAAGCCGACGGTCTTCGTGGTGGACGACGACCCCGCGGTTCGGGATTCACTACGATGGCTTCTGGCGTCGGTCGATCTGGACGTCGAGACCTACGCGTCGGCGCCGGAGTTCCTGGACGCCTACGATCCGGACAAGCCCGGATGCGTCCTGGTCGACGTTCGCATGCCGGGGATGAGCGGTCTGGAACTCCAGGAAGAACTTGCGTCGCGCTCCACGAAGCTTCCCGTCATCATCATCACCGGACATAGCGACGTCCAGATGGCCGTGCGCGCGATGAAGGGCGGCGCGTTCGACTTCATCGAGAAGCCGTTCAACGACCAGGCCCTTCTGGACCTGGTTCAGAAGGCGCTGGAAAGAAACCGGGAGACGATCGAGGCGCAGGTCGAACACGAGCATATCCAACGACGATTCGACCTTCTTTCGCCGCGGGAACGACAAGTCCTTGACCTGATCGTGTCCGGCGAGCCGAACAAGCGGATCGCGTTCAACCTCGGGCTCAGCGAGAAAACGGTGGAGGCCCATCGCGCTCGGGTCATGGAGAAGACAGAGGCCGGCTCCCTCGCTGATCTTGTCAAGATGGTGACGCTCCTACAACAGCACTCCTCGTGAATTTCCCCTAGCTTTTTGGGGGTTTCCCCCTATTTCTCATTTCCCCGGCCGACCCTACCATTGGCCGTGAGGATGACCCCTCACACGAACCAATCCAAAGCTGAATGGGGAGTGACGTCCATTGCCCGGTTCCGTCGATGTGATGACTCGCGAGCCCGTGGTTTTCGTGGTGGACGACGACGACGCCGTCCGTGACTCGCTCGCATGGCTGCTTCAGATCGGCAGTTACCAGGTCCGCACATTTGCCTCCGCGGCCGAGTTTCTGGACTTCTATGCGCCCGGCCAGCCCGGCTGCGTGGTGGCCGATGTGCGCATGCCGGGAATGACCGGCCTGGAACTTCAGAAGGAGCTGGCCGACCGGTCCATCGACATCCCCTTGATCCTGATCACCGGGCATAGCGACGTGAAGATGGCCACGCGCGCGCTGGATGCGGGAGCCATGGACTTCCTGGAGAAGCCGCTGGACGACCGCCTGCTGCTCGAACTCGTCCAAAAGGCGATCACCGCGATCACGACTCGGCACTGAGACGCTTCCCGCTCGAGCCGCTCCATCACGATCTTGGACCGGTCTTGCCGCCAGGGAGCTCGGCTCCGGCCGCAGCGATCATTTCGCCCCAATCCCTCAGATAGACCGAACCGCGAACCGTCCGCTGCACGAGGACGCTGCGCCGGTCGGCGTCATCGATCTTGCGCCGAATCAACCCCAGCTCGCTGAGCCGGTCGAGAGCACGGGTGATGGCCGGCTTGGACACATTGAGTTCAGACGACAACCCCCGCACCGTATGGGGTGGAGCGGTCAGGTAGACCGTCAGCAGGAGGGTCATCTGGCGCGCCGACAGATCCGGCGCGTTCGCACGCACCCCGGCAAGCATGGCACGGCGCCAAAGATCCAGCGCCTCCATTTCCGTAAGTCGGACCACCAGTCAGAGTCCATTCGTTTCGAGGCCGAATCTTTTCTTTAGCCGCAGGAAGTACATCAGGACAAGGGATTGCCGGCGCCAAACCGTGCCTCGAGCATCGCGAACAAGGCGCGCATGGCCGTCGCCTCCCCTCCTTCCGGCCGCCCCGGCCGGGACTGAGGGTTCCAGGCCAGGATATCGAGGTGGACCCAGGGAATCTCGGGCTCCACGAAGCTTTGCAGGAATAGCGCCGCCGTAATGGCCCCCGCTTGAGGAACCTTGGCCGAGTTGGTCAGATCGGCGACTTGACCCTCGATCAGGCGCCGGTAAGGAGCATGCAAGGGCAACCGCCACACCGGGTCCGACTCCGCGATCCCGTGCCGCAGCAGGTCCTCCGCGACGTCGTCATCATTGCTGAACATCGCCGGCAGATCGGGGCCCAGGGCGACCCGGGCCGCGCCGGTCAAAGTGGCGAGGTCGACGACCATCGCCGGCTTTTCCCGGCAGGCCTCGGCCAGCGCGTCGGCCAGGATGACCCGCCCTTCCGCGTCGGTGTGTCCGATCTCGACCGTCAGCCCCTTGCGCGTGGTCACGACATCGAGCGGACGCATGGCGTCGCCGGAGACGCTGTTCTCCACGGCCGGGATCAGCACGCGGAGCCGGACGGGCAACCCGGCCGACATGATCATGTCCGCCAAGCCGAGGACATGCGCCGCGCCACCCATGTCCTTCTTCATCACGCGCATGGCGTTACTGGGTTTGAGTCCCAGGCCGCCGGTGTCGAAGCACACCCCCTTGCCGACAAGGGTTACCCGGGGGTCGCCCGGGCGGCCCCATCGGATGTCGATAAGCCTTGGCGCGCGCGGGCTGCCGCGGCCGACAAGGTAGACGGCCGGGTAGTTGGCCTTAAGAAGGGCGTCGCCGACGATCACGCGACACCGCGCCTCATGGGTCCGGGCCACTTCGCGCGCGGCGGTCGCCAGCTCCTCCGGCCCCAAATCCAAGGCCGGCATGTTCACGAGATCCCGCACCAGGAAAGTCGCCTCGGCAGCGCGGCGGACCCGCGCACGGTCGCATCCCGTGGGCCAGACCAGTTTCGCCGCCGCCACGCGTGATTCGGATTTGTACCGCCGAAACCGATAGCTCCCAAGCGCCCATCCGAGCGCCGCCCGCGCGCCGGCATCCAGGTCCTCGCCACCGGACGAATCGCTGTCGAGGCGATACTCGCCGGGAGGAACCCGCCCCGGCGCGGCGCCCCAGTCCCAGAGCGGCTCGTCCGGCTCGACTCCCATGAGCACGCGGCTGGGCCGGCCAGCCGCGCCGGGAAGCAGGCAAACTTCCCCGGGCTCCGCACGAAAATGAACTGCCTCGACCCAATTCGTGACTTCCGGCGGCTGCTCCGAGAGCCAGGCCTCGAGCTCGGGCGCGGCAAGCGGAGAGATGGGGATACTGTCACCGTTCCGCGCCTCGATGACATAGTCCGACAGTCCGCCCATCCGTCACACCTCCGATTTCGATACCCCCAGCGCGCTACCATAGCGCCCCGACAACGCCGATCAAAACACCCCTTGATCCAAAACGGCGCCCCTGAAGCCAATCGGCCGTGGTCCGATTTTCCCCCGGTATGGATGTAACCCGCCGACCGACTCGTCTCGGACCCGTGTCTTGAATGTGACGTCGGGAAGGGTTTGTCCGATCATCTCTCTCTCCTCTGTCCTGATGTCCGGAAGACGCGCACGGTGCGGGAGCCAACTTCACGCCAACCTTACTTTTCGCATTGCAAACGCAAAGCACTTTCAGCATAACCTCAAATTCTGATCGGTTGGGGCAAGGGCAACTCAAGGCGAGGATCGGTTACAGAGCGACATAGTGGGACGGCGACCATGCGACATCTACAAATTTGGTTGTATGCGCTTCTTCTATGTACAGCCCTTACATCTCCGGTTGCGGCGGAAGAACAGCGGCTGATCTCTGTCGGCGGCTCGATTACGGAGATCGTTTATGCCCTCGGCGCCGCGGAGCGGCTCGTCGCCGTCGACAGTACGAGCAGCTACCCACCGGCCGCCGATAAACTTCCGGATGTAGGCTATATGCGCCGCCTTTCGGCGGAACCCATCCTCGCGCTCGAACCCGACCTCCTCCTCTTGATCGAGGACGCCGGGCCGAAGACGACGATCGACCAGCTAGGGGCGGCGGGCGTGAGGATTGTGCTGATACCCGACGAACCGAGTCTGAACGGCATGCACGAGAAGGTTCGGCAAGTAGCCGCCGCGCTTGATCTCGCAAGCGAAGGCGATGCCCTCAATTCGCGCATCGACGAGGCTCAACGCGGCGTGGCGCGTAAACTGGCCGCCGTCACCGAACGGCCAAGGGTGATTTTCCTACTGTCGGTCGGCAACGGCGCGCCATTGGCGGCCGGCAAGAACACCTCGGCGGCCGGCATCATCGACTTGGCCGGCGGGCAAAACGCCCTCGCGCAGTTTTCGGGCTTCAAACCGTTGTCGCCGGAGGCTGCCGCGGCGGCAAGACCGGACGTGATACTCGTCACCGAGCGGACGCTCGAGCGGCTCGGTGGCCGGAAGGCCATCCTCAGCCGGCCGGAGCTGGGCGCAAGTCCGGCCGCCGCGGCAGGTCGGTTGGTTGCACTGAATGGATTGCTGCTGCTGGGCTTCGGCCCGCGCACACCCGAAGCCGTGGCGCTGTTGGCGCAGGCGCTGCACCCCACACTCATGGATGCGCGGTGAGCGAATGCGCGCCGATGACGGACGCAGCCGACGTCCTTCGCAGCCAAGCCGCGCGCACGCGAACCGCCCTGCTGCTTCTGTTCTGCGGACTGGGGAGCGCCTTCCTCCTGTCGGTCGGCATCGGCGCGGTCGCCATCTCTCCCCTGCAAGTTATGTCCATCTTCCTGGAACAAGTGGGCCTTGCCCGGCTATCGATGCATGCGCCGGTGCAAGAGACCGTACTCCTCACAATTCGTCTTCCGCGCGCCTGCCTGGCGATCCTGGTTGGCGCAGCGCTCGCCATTGCCGGCGCCGCCCTTCAAGGCCTCTTCCGGAACCCTTTGGCAGATCCCGGTTTGATAGGCGTATCCACCGGCGCGGCCCTGGCCGCCGCCGTGGTGATCGTTCTCGGTGGCAGCCTGCCGGTGCTGGGTCTGTCGCCCGACCCGCTCGCATACTTGCTGCCGCTGAGCGCCTTTGCCGGCGGGCTCGCCACGACCTGGCTGGTCTATCGCATCGCCAGCCGCGATGGGCGCACCGAGGTGGCGACCATGCTGCTGGCCGGTATTGCGCTAAACGCCCTGGCCGGCGCGGCGATCGGTCTGCTGATCTTCGTCAGCGACGATCAGGCCTTGCGTGATCTGAATTTCTGGCTGCTTGGAAGCCTTGGAGGCGTGACATGGGACCGGCTGCTGCTTGCCGCCCCGCTGATGCTCTTGCCAACGCTCGCCTTGCCGGTCCTGGCGCGTCCGCTCAACGGCTTGCTGCTTGGCGAAGTCGAGGCGCTTCATCTGGGTTTCAACATCGAACGGGTTAAGCGATTCGTCGTGCTGCTCGCGGCGCTTGCCGTCGGAGCGTCCGTGGCCCTGACCGGCGTGATCGGCTTCGTCGGACTCGTGGTTCCGCATCTGTTGCGCCTGACCCTCGGTCCCGATCACAGGCTTCTTCTGCCGGCCTGCATTCTGCTCGGCGGGACCTTGCTGCTGCTCGCCGACCTCCTGGCGCGCACACTGGTGCTTCCGGCCGAACTTCCCATCGGCATTCTGACGAGTTGCGTCGGCGGTCCTTTCTTCCTTTGGCTGCTTATGCGGCGGCGCGGCCTGGGCCTCTGGTGATGCCGTAATGCTGCGCGGAAACGGTCTTCATTTCGCCCGGCAAGGGCACACGATCCTTCGCGATGTCAGCGTGATGCTGCAACCGGGCGGGTTCACCGCCGTGATCGGTCCGAATGGCGCGGGCAAGTCGACCCTGCTGCACCTGCTCTCGGGTGCGCTCATGCCCGGAGAGGGGGTTGTGACCCTCGACGGCCGGTCGCTGGGCCGATGGTCCCCTGCGGATCTGGCGCGCCGCCGGGCCGTGCTGCCGCAGTCCTTGGAGCTGTCCTTCCCTTTCCGTGCGCTGGAGGTGGTCTTGATGGGCCGCAGCGCACATAGCGGCAGCTCAAGCCGTGTCCGCGATCTCGACATCGCCGCCGCAGCGCTCGAAGAAGTCGATGCCGGACGCCTGGCGGAGCGGGTCTACACCACCTTATCGGGTGGCGAACGCCAGCGTGTACAACTGGCCCGCGTGATGGCCCAGATTTGGCCGGAGCCAAGCGACGATCTTACGCGATATCTCTTGCTCGACGAACCAACCAACAACCTCGACCTGACCCATCAACACCGCCTACTCGATTTTGCGCGCCGCATGTCCGACCGGCGGATTGGCGTGCTGGCCGTGCTCCACGATCCCAACCTCGCCGCGCTCTACGCGGACCGGATGGTGCTGCTTGTCGACGGCCAGGTACAAGCCGAGGGACCGGTCGACATGGTCTTGACGGAAGACCAAATCGAAAAAGCCTTCGATATTCGGGTCACCATACAACGGCATCCCAACCGAGGCCGTCCCCAATTGGTGCCGCTTTAGCCGCGGCTGACGACGTGAAACGAGACAGACGGGAGAAACCGCCATGTTTATTGCGATGAACCGCTTCCGCGTGCGCAAGGACCATGCGGAGGCGTTCGAAAGTGTCTGGCGCGGCCGCGACAGCCGCCTGAAGGGCGTGCCGGGCTTCGTCGAATTCCATCTGCTCAAGGGCCCCGAAGCAGAGGACCACGTGCTTTATGCCAGCCATTCGATCTGGCGCAGCCAGGCCGACTTTGAAGCTTGGACGAGGTCCGAAGCTTTCCGAGAGGCGCACAGAAACGCCGGTCAAACCAAGGATTTCTACGTTGGCGGCCCTCAATTCGAGGGCTTCGAAGTCGTACTGGGAATGAAGAAGACGCCCTAGTGTCCCGATCGCGAGATTCGCTACATTGAATCTCGCGTGAATCGGCACACTGACTTGTTGATTCTCGTGTGATTCAGCTTCCGAAGTTCGGCACACATAATGTACCGAACTTCGGAACCATCACACTAGCAGGCGGCTCGTGGTGTCACAGGAAGCGGCGTCACGCCAGACTGTATTAACGAACTGTCGACGTCACCTTGATCCGAACCCGCGCCGACGGCTATGGCGCCGGGATCGCGCGAACCCGCGAGACAGGAAAGGGTCATGAACCGGCTTACCCTCGTCATCGGCAACAAGAACTATTCGTCCTGGAGTTTGCGCGCCTGGCTGGCGCTCAAGAAAACGGGCGCCGAATTCGACGAACTGCTGATCCCGTTGAGCCGCCCCGAAACGGAAGCGGCGATCAAGGCCCATTCGCCGTCGGGCCGGGTGCCGGTGCTCAAGGATGGGGACATCACGATCTGGGACACGCTCGCCATCGCCGAATACCTGGCCGAGCGATTTCCCGAGGCCGGACCGTGGCCCGCGGATGCCGGAATGCGGGCCTTTGCCCGTTCGATCTGCGCGGAGATGCATTCGAGCTTCGCCGCGCTCCGCGGCGGCATGCCGATGAACGTCCGGGCGCGGCTGCCGGGCAAGGGCCGCAGCCCCGAGGTCGACGCCGATATCGCGCGCGTTCAACAGATCTGGGAAACCTGCCGGAACCGCGCCGGGGAGGACGGCCCTTTCCTGTTCGGCGGCTTCACCCTGGCCGACGCCTTCTACGCCCCCGTGGTGAGCCGTTTTCGTACCTATGACGTGGCGATGAGCGATGTCTGCCGCGCCTATGCCGAAGCCGTCTGGGCCTGGCCCGATCTCCGGGACTGGGCCGCCGCGGCTGCTGCGGAGCCTTACACCATCGCGGAGGAAGAGATTTAGTCGGTGTTCCCCCGGCGCTTTCAAGGCGATGCGGGGGGCGGTATGGTGCCGTCGAACCAATCATAAAAAAACAGGGAGGGCAGGTTCATGAACACACTGGGTGTGCATTCCCATGTCTGGGCCTCGCAATGGAACGATGAGGAGGGGCGCCGCGCGATCGCCGCGGCCGCGGCCGCGGCCTTCGATCAGGTCGTGATCCCGCTGCGGGATCTCTCTGTCGTCAACCCCGATCGGCTGCGTCCGATTCTCGAGGAAAACCGCATTGCCCCGGTCAACGGCTTGGCCCTCGATCTGGGCACGGACATCTCAAGCGACGATCCGGAGACCGTGGCGCGCGGCGAGACCCTGATCATGGACGCGATCAGCGTTGCCCGCGATCTCGGCTCGCGCCGCCTTGGCGGGGTCTATTACTCCGCCTTGGCGAAACACCTGCGCCTGCCGACGGAAGCCGGACGCCGCCACAGCATCGAGGTTCTGGCGCGCGCGGCCGAAAAGGCCAAGGCGGCGGGCTTCCCCCTCGCCCTTGAGGTTGTGAATCGTTACGAGACCAACCTTCTGACGACCGGCGAGCAGGCAATGACGCATATCGCGGCGACCGGCTCCGACAACATCTTCGTGCATCTCGACACCTACCACATGAACATCGAGGAGACCGATTTCGGGCGCGTGATCGAGCTTTGCGCCGACAAGCTCGGCTATTTCGAGATCGGCGAGAGTCATCGCGGCCGCCTGGGCACCGGCAATGTCGATTTCCGCGCCGCCTTCCGCGCCCTCGCTCGCATCGACTACACGGGCCCGTTGGGGTTCGAGGCCTTTTCCGGGGGCATCGCGGGGGCCGGACTTGCCGCCGGCATGGCGCTCTGGCGCCGAATGTGGGAGGACAGCGACGAGCTGGCCCGGCACGGCCGCGAGTTCATCCTGAGGGAATGGGACGCGGCCCGGCGGGCTTTCGGTCTTGACGGGATCGAATCCGTATCCGATGTGAAGGTGAATTGATCGGACCAGTTGGGAGGACAGCAGATTATGCGGGTATGGAAACATGCCATCGGTTGGGGATTGGCGATCGTGGCGGCCGTGACCGTTGCCGGAACGGGCATCGCCCAGGCGGCGGAGTACAAGGTGGGGACGATCGTGGTTTCGGAGCCCTGGGCGCGGGCGTCCGCCAGCCCGATGGCCAAGGCAGGCGCGGCCTATGCGACCCTGGTCAATGCCGGGCAGCAGATGGATCGCTTGCTCGCGGCCGAGTCGCCGGTCGCCGGCAAGGTCGAGCTGCACACCGTTCTGATGGAAGGCGGGGTGATGAAGATGCGCCAAGTCAACGCCATCGAGATCCATCCCGGGGAGCCCACCGTCCTGCAACCCGGCGGGCTGCACGTGATGCTGATGGGCCTGCACGCGCCCTTGAAGGAGGGCGAGGTGCTGACCGTGACCCTGACTTTCGAAAAGGCCGGCAAGATCACCGTCGAGGCCCCCATCCGCGCCGCCGGCGCGAAGGGGAGTATGGGCGGCATGAGCGGCGGGCACAAAGGGCACGGCGCAATGCACTGACGCCTTCGGGGCGCGGCCGCGTGCGGGGCTCCGGGAAACCTGTGGAGGGGACGCTCCGTCCGGAGCCATGATTGTGGTCACGTCCACCATTGCTCTCGACGAGCGCGAGATCGAGCTTCACTTCTTGCGCGCCTCCGGCCCGGGCGGACAGAACGTCAACAAGGTATCGACCGCCGTCCAGTTGCGTTTCGACGTGGCGCGCTCGGCGTCGCTCCCGGAGGATGTGCGTATTCGCCTGATGCGTCTGGCCGGACGGCGCCTGACCGGCGACGGCGTTTTGGTCATCGACGCGCGCCGCCAGCGGACCCAGGACGGCAATCGCCGTGAGGCGCTCGACCGCCTGATCGAGTTGATCCGCCGGGCCGCGACGCGGCCGAAACCGCGCCGCCCGACCAAGCCGAGTCGGGCCGCGATAGAGCGGCGGCTGGTCGCCAAGCGTCGGCGCAAAACGATCAAGTCCACGCGCCGTCCCGTGTCTTCCGACGAAGCTTGATCGCGTTTTTCAAGCCTCGTCCGGCCGCGCACCGTCGAGGGTGAAGATCTTCACGGATGAGGTCTTGCCGCGCACCGTGACCTCGCCGACCGGACGCATCGGCGTTTCGGAGGCGGACGCGGTCGTCTCGGCCGCCAGGATGCGCGTGCCGAATTCCTTATTGAGCTGCTCCAGCCGCGCCGCGAGATTGACGGCGTCGCCGTGCACGGTGTAGTTCAGCCGCCCCGAGGCGCCGACGCTGCCGGCCACGACCTCGCCGGTATTCAGACCGATGCGGCAGGCCAGGTGGCGTCCGGCATAGGTTTCCGCGCCGACGACCCGCTGGATCTCGACGGCGGCCCGCAGCGCCCGCCCGGCGTGATCCGGATTGGGTACGGGAACGTTGAAGATCGCCAGGATGGCATCCCCCTGGAACTGGGTGACGACCCCGCCATGCCGTTCCAGCACGGCGACGACGGATGAGAAATAGCTGTTGAGCAGATCCACGATCTCGCCCGGCTTGAGGACTTCTGATAGCGTCGTGAACCCCTCCAGATCGACGAACAGGATGGTCGCCTGGGAGGCCTGGGGCTCAAGCTGACCGCGGTCCTTCATCAGGGCGGCCGCGACCGTCTCGGGAACGTACTTGCCGAACAGATCGCGAATCATCTGGCGTTCGCGCAACCCCTCGACCATGGCGTTGAAGGACCGGCCGGCCTCGTTGAGCTCGCGAAAGAAGCCCGGCTGCAAGGGCTGAAAATCGTCGAGGCGCCCGTCGCTGATCTGCTCGGCCGCCCGCGCCAAGCGCTGGACGGGCTGGCTTGTCCGCCGTCCGATCAACACGGCGGCGGCGACGGCGATCAGGAGGATGGCAAGGCCAGCGGCGCCGGAAAGGTAGAACTGCTCGACTTCCTCGTTGGCGAGATCGGGGTTGAGATGGGCGCCGACGATCCAGGGGTCGGGGCCAAAGCCGCTGATCTCGCGATAGACGAAGACCCGGCGTTCACCGTCGACCCACACGCCCTTGGCCTGAAACCGCTCCAGCTCCCCCATGAGCGTCAGAGGAAACTCGTCCGGACTCCAGATCTCGGCGAGAACCGGATCCCCGAGTTCACGCAGCCCGGGCAAGGCCGGGGTTTCGCGATCGGCAGGCGCTCGTCGGGCGCGACTACCCTGCCCCACGGGCCCAGGATCAACCGGCCCCGCCGCGAGCCGGGGATGGGCGAGCACCCGGGTCCCCCCGACCAGGATGAAGGGTGTGACCCCCAACGGCCCGGCGACCTCAACTAGGGGACGGGAAAGATCGGAAATCCGCACCCCCTGGACCAGAATGCCGAGGAACGCACCGTCTTTGTACAGGGCCGTATGCTGCAGCAACACCACATCGCGCCGGCCGGGCGCGAATTCCGGGTCCGTCCAAAAGGATCGAGGTTCGCCGGACGGATTCAGGAACTCCGCGATCACGCTCTCGGGAACGGGGCGCTCCAGCCGATCCTCGACGTCAAGCTGGTCTCGCCTGCGTCGGACTATGTGGGCGGTGCCCTCCGGCAAGATAAAGGCAATGCCCGTCACCTGCTGGCTTGCCGCAAGAACGCCGGAGGCGAAAGCGTCCCATGCCTCTTCCGATTTCGGATCCAGGGTTCCGTTGGCGACCCTCTCGGCAATCCAATCCGCCTGCTCGGCAACCGGCCGCAGTTGGAAATCGATTTCGGTGACCAAGTCATCGAGAATGCTCTCCGCGCGGGCGTGCAGAAAGGCACGGGTGTTCTGAGCGGCACTGGAAAAGCCGAGATAAAGCACGATGCCGACGGCGGCCAGAACCAGCCCGCCAAAGCCAAAGATCAATACCATGCCGATGGGCCATCCCGAGGCCCGGGGCGCCGTCTCGTTCGTCATGCTTCCTCCACGACTCTCGGGACCGTATTCGGTCGGATCGACGGGGCATCCTAAGGCAATATCCGACTTTTTTGAGGCATTCTGACGGCGGGAGGTTGAATCAGGGGCGACATCGAATCATCAATTCGAGTTATATTTTTTGCTCTATCTATTGAGTTTTTATCATTTGCAACAGATTGCCTCACTAAATTCGCTGACCGAAAATGATCCATCGCGTCAAGAAACGATCCATGAAATGTCGACGGAAGAGGTTCGGCATTTCAGCGTCGGAGAAGAAAGAGGTCAATGGGAGGCTGGATTTTCTTGGAGGAGTCCGCGTGCGCGTTGCCGGAGAAGACGGACAGCCAAGCCGAGAGGGCGACGCCTTTCCGTGAAAGACCTCCGCGCCGCGACCCCCGGCCCATCATGGGCGCGCTGATCGAGGCCAGGGCGGTACCGATCCTGATGACGCCGATCCTGCTGCCCTTGATCGTCTCGGTCGGGTCGACCCCGTCCATTTCGGGGTCATCATGGTGCTCAATCTGATGATCGGCGTGGCCACGCCGCCGGTCGGCATGAGCCTGTTCGTCACGGCCATCGGCGACATCAAATAATTGTCCGTGACCAAAAGTCCTTGGCTTCGCTCAGCGTACTTTTGTTCAATGCAACCAAGGCGAAATGGGGGTTAGGGCGAACCGACGCCCCCATTTCAGGTTCCGCCAAATCGCAAGCTTCCGGACTGATCGGACGGCAGCGATACCGTCGTGGAGCCAGGGTCAGGCCGCGGAACGGGAACTCACATATTCGCTGACCTCGATGGGCGTGCGGAAACCTTCCGGCTTGACGGTGAGGACCGAGCACTCGGCCTGGATCAGCACCTCCTCGGCGATATTGCCGATGAAAAAGCCCGGAATTCCCGTCCGACAAACCGTGCCCATCACGATCAGGTCGGCCGACCGGCTCTGCGCGATCTCGGGAATGACGGCGCGCGGATCCCCCTCGACCAGATGAATCTCGTGGTCGAGCTTCTCGAGGCTGTATCTGCCGAGCAATCCCTGAAGCCGTTCGGCGTGCAGGTCTCGGTTTTTCAGTTTGATGCTGTCAAGCACCCCCGCCGGCAGCTCCGACTTGCTGGCCACCAAATCCTTTCCGATCAGTTCCCACGCATGGGCAATGTGCAGCCGTGCGCCCTCCAGCTCTGCCAGGGACGTTGCCAGATCCATGATCTGGACGTTCAGCGCGTCCTTGCCGTTCTCCGTACTCGGATCGACGCAGGCAAGGATGCTGGCGTAGTCGCTGCGCTCGGCCGACGGCTTGACGACCCATACCGGCGTCGGGCATTTGCGCATGAGGTGCATGGAGGTGCTGCCGAAGAGCAGATTCTTCAGCCCTCCCCGGCCCTCGGCCGACAGGATGACGAGATCCCGCTCGTTGCGCATGACCTCGCGTACGATCTCCAAGAACGGCGTGCCGACAAGAACCTTCGTTTCGACAGCGACCCCCGCCTGCTCGATGGACACGGCCATGCGCCGCAGCCGCTCTTCGCGCTCTTCGAGAAAAGCTTCCTCCAGGCTCTTCCGGGAGCCTCCGGAGACCAGCAGGCGAAGATCGCCGGGCAGATCCTCGATCACCTCGACGAATGTCAGCCGCGCCTCGTTGCGCCGGGCCAGCTCCGTCGCCCGGGTGATGGTCGTCTCGTTGGCGACCCGGCGATCGTAGACAAGCAGGATGTTCTTGAAACGCTTCATGATGTCCTCCGTCCCATTTGCGGAGAGGTTGTGGTTTCCGTGACGGCCGGCGTGGAGACGTCCCGGCCGAGTTCATCGATCACCGTGCCCTCCCAAAGCCTGACGCCGGTGCGATAGGCCGCGCGGGCGATGGCGTGGGCCGCGACCGGCGCCGTGAAAAGCAGAAAGGCGATGATCGCGACCGCCCGCACGGCCACGCCCAACTCCGCGAAGTGGATGGCGACGGCGGTCACGATCAGGCCGACACCGAGGGTTCCCGCCTTGGTCGAGGCGTGCATGCGGATCATGATGTCGGGCATGCGGGCGATCCCCAGCGCGGCCACGAAGGCGAAAGCGGCCCCGATAACGAGAAAAAAGGCGGTCAGGATATCGGCCATCGGCATACCTTCATGCTCTATCGGTCCGCCGGTCCCGGCGCCGGCGCTCGGCGTAGCGGGCGAAGGCGACGGTCCCGAGGAAGCCGGTCAGGGCCAAGGCGATGGCGACGTCGAGAAACGCCGTCTGCTCGGTGGCCACGGCAAAGACCGCGATCAGCGCGATGCTGAGCACGGCCAGAAGGTCGAGCGCGACCACGCGGTCGGGAAGGCTCGGTCCTCGCGCCATGCGGATCAGGGTCAGCGCCACGGCCGCGAGCAGCAGGATCAGCGCGAGATCGACGGACCAGGCGACAAGTCCGGTTCCGGTGAACGGCATCTCGTGACCTCCAGTAATCTCCGTTCCATGCCCCCCTTTACTTCGCGGCGAATGTCCTCGACCTCATCGATGAACATCGCATGCACGAAGAGCGTCCGCCGATCCGCCGACACCTCGAGGCTGAGGGTTCCCGGTGTCAGGGAGACCATATTGGCGAGGAGGGTGATCTCGATATTGCTCTCGGCGTCGAGGGGGACGGCGACCACCCCGGGGCGGCTGTGAATCGTTGGCGTGATCACGTCCCAGACGACACGCAGGCTGGCGACCACCAGCTCGTAGAGAAAGTAGACACCGAGCGAGATGGCCTTCCAGGCGCGCCGAAGTCCTTCCGCGATCATGGCACGCCTCCGAGCACCGCCCGCACATAGTCGCTCGGATCGAGGAGCTGCGCCGCCGCCTGTGCCGAGAGGTCCATCAAGGGTTCGGCATAGAGGCCGATCGCCACCGTGAGGCTCGCCAAGGCGACGATGGGAGTCATCAGCAGGGCCATCTCCCGACGCCCGACGACCGCCGCGGCGAACGGGTTCTCACGCGGTACCGGACGCGGCTTCCAGAACGCCTCGTGCCAGATCTTGGTCATCGAAAACAGCGTCAGCAATCCGACCAGGAGGACGATGGCGCAAATGACATAGGCCTCGAGCTCCAGACTCGCCTTGATCAGGATGAGCTTGGCCCAGAATCCGGAAAGCGGCGGCAGGCCGGCCAGCGACAGGGCCGGAATGAGAAACAGCACGCCGAGGAAGGGACGCGATTTATAGAGGCCGCCGAGCGCATCCAGGTCGAAGGACCCCGCGGTCCGGTTCACGACCCCGCTGATCAGGAACAGGTTGGCCTTCACGATGATGTGGTGGAGGATGTAGAAGACCGCCCCGATCAGCGCCAGCGGCGTGAACAACGCCAGCCCCAGCACCATGTAGCCGATCTGGCTGACGATATGGAAGGAGAGGATGCGTCGGATCTCGTTCTGCGCGGCGGCGCCGAGCACCCCGGTGATCATCGTCAGCGCGGCGACGGCCAGCAGCGCCGTATGAGTGTAGCCGACGTCATGGGTGAAGATCAGGGTGAAGGTACGGATGAGGGCGTAGACCCCGACCTTGGTCAGCAGCGCCGAGAAGAAGGCGGAGATGGCGACCGGCGGCGTGTGATAAGAGGCCGGGAGCCAGAAAAACAACGGAAACACCGCCGATTTGATGCCGAAGGCGACGGCGAACAGCACCGCCACCGCCGTCAGCAGCCCGGTGTTCTCGACCTCCTGCACCTTCAGATGCAGATCGGCCATGTTGAGGGTGCCGGTCATGCCGTAGAGGAGGCCGACCGCGCTGAGCAGGAGCAGGGTCGAGATCAGGTTGAGGGCGACATACTTCACCGCCCCGTCGAGCTGCGCCCGGCCGCCGCCGAGCACGAGCAGGGCGAAAGAGGCGATCAGCATCACCTCGAACCAGACATAGAGATTGAACAGATCACCCGTGAGGAACGCGCCGCAGACCCCGGTCAGAAGCACATGCAGCAGGGGATGAAAGGCGAAGGCGTTACGGCGGCGGTCGATATCGGCCAGCGAATAGACGGCCACCGCGATCCCGATCACGCCGGTGATGAACACCATCGCGGCGCTGAGCGCGTCGGCGACCAGCGAGATGCCGAAGGGCGCCGGCCAGTTCCCCATCTGGGCGACAAGGATGCCGCCGCCCCAGACGCGATCGAGCAGGCCGATCGACACGACCAGGAGCGCGGCCGCGCCAATAATGCTGATCACCTTCTGCGCCCGGAGCGAGCGCATGGCGGCGAAGCCCAGGATCGCCGTCGTGAGCGGCACGAGGATCGGGAGGACGGGCCACCAGCTCATGCCGCCCTCCGGTCCTGTGCCGGGGTGTCGAGCTGGGAAGCATCGAGCGGCGGCTCGGCGACCCGCATCTCGTCCGTATCGGTTGTGCCGAGCTCCTGGTAGGCCCGGTAGACAAGCGCGAAGGCAAAGGCGGTCAAGCCGAAGCCGATCACGATCGCGGTGAGAACCATCGCCTGCGGCAGCGCGTTGGCGACGTCGCCTAAGGGCGCGGCCGCGCCGTCCGGGATCAGGCCCGGCCGCGCGTAGGTCAGGCGGCCGGCGGCGAAGATCAGCAGGTTGGCCGCGTTGCCGAGCAGCACGAGCCCGAAGAGGAACTTCACGATATTGCGGCTGAGCATCAGGAACACGGTCGCGGCAACGAGGGAGCCGACGAGGATGGCGAGAACGGTTTCCATGCTTACCGCTCCTCTTCCATGGTTAGCACCAGGGTCAGGACGGATCCCACCACCGTCAGATAGACGCCGACATCGAACAGCAGCGGGGTTCCCAGGGGAAGTCCGCCGGGGTGAACCCAGGCACCGGTGAGATAGGGCATGCCCGCCGCGGCCTTGAACAACCCCGACAGAAGCGCAACCGCCAAGCCCGCCACCACCAGATAGCGCGGGTCGATCCGCAGAACGCGACGTACCGCCGCCGCCGAGTCGGCGATGGCAAAAAGGGTGAAGGCGATCGCCGCCACCAGGCCGCCGACAAAGCCGCCGCCCGGGAGGTTGTGCCCGCGAAGCAGCAAGAACAACGAGAAGAGAATCATCAGCCCGAATAGCAGATGGACCGCGGTCGACAGGATGAGCGACCTCATGACGCCCTCCACCGCCGCTGGCGCAGCTTGACCAGACCGACCACGGCAAAGGCCGCCACGGCCACCACCAGGATCTCGCCGAGCGTATCAAGCGCCCGAAAATCCACGAGGATCACGTTGACGATGTTGCGGCCATAGGCCTCGGTTGCGCTATTGGCTTCGAAATAGGCGGTGATCTCGCGATCGATGGGACCCCGGGTCGCCGCCAGCATCAGCGCCGTGGTCACCAGACCGGTTCCGACCGCGAGCACCCCGTCCTGCCATCGGGAAGCGCCCAAACCCGCCGTCCTCTTGCCGAAGCGCGGCAGCCGCAGAAGCACGATCGCAATGATGATTACGAACAGGATCTCGACCAGAAGCTGGGTCATGGCGACGTCCGGCGCGCCGTACATGAGAAAGATCAGGGCCACGCCGAAGCCGACGGAGCCCAGCGCGCAGATCGCGAGCAGACGGGATTTCGCGAGAACGGTTAGGACGGCGCCGGCCAGCACGAGGGCGGTCATGCCCCAGACCGGGAGCGGTACGTCGGGCCAAGCCTGGGGAAGGCGCAGCCCGTCTTTCATCAGCAGAGTCCCCCCGACGGCCAGGACGACAACGGCGAAGACGACGAACAGATAGCGCCTCAGAACCCCGCTCTGAATCAGGCGGGTCTGCCAGGCGGCGAGGTCCTTCAGGGCATCAATCGAGAGATCGTAGACGCGATCCGTATCGGTCGGCAGCCGCGCCTCGAACGCTGCGAGGCTGTCACGGATTTGGAGATGCCGGACATAGACGAGCACGCCGAGTAAGAGGGTGACGACACTGAGCAGGAGCGGCAGGTTGATCCCGTGCCATAGGGCCAGCTTGACGACCTGCGGCGCACCCAGCACGGAGGCGACCGCCGGCTGTACCAGCCCGTTCGCGACAAGCGGCGGCACGAGCCCGAAAAACAGCCCGAGCGCGGCCAGGGTGACAGGCCCGATCCACATGCGGAACGGTGCCTCATGGGGTACCTTCGGCGTCGCCACGGGCCGGGCGAAGAACGGACGAAGGCCGACGATCGCCGCCACCGCCACCATCATTGCATTGGCGGCGACGGCGGCCGTGATGGCCAACCCCGGCTCCGAAGCGATGGCCAGCGCCCCCTCATACTTGAGCTCCTTGCCGATGAACCCGAGAAAAGGCGGGAAACCGGCCATGGAAAGGGCGGCCGCGGCGGCCGCGGCGGTGGTGATCGGCATCGCCCGGGCAAGACCGCCAAGGCGGGGGGCGTCGCGCGTGCCCGTCCCGTGGTCGATGATTCCCACGACCAGGAACAGGGCGCATTTGTAGAGCGCGTGGACAAGAAGGAAGGTGACCGCGGCGGCGATGGCGACGCCGGCCTCGGCGCCCAGGAACATGGTCAGTGTCCCCAGCGCCATGACCGTGGTGTAGGCGAGCGCGAGTTTGAGGTCGGTCTGGCGGAGCGCCAAGACCGACGCCACCACCGCCGTCGCGGCACCGATGATAGTCAGAATCCAAGCCCATTCGGGTGTGCCCCCGAGAACGGGATGCATGCGCGCCATGAGGTAGACCCCGCCCTTGACCATGGTGGCGGAGTGCAGATAGGCGCTGATGGGAGTCGGGGCAGCCATCGCGTTGGGCAGCCAGAAATGAAACGGGATCTGGGCCGATTTGGTGAAGGCGCCGATGAGTATCAGGATCAGGATGGGCAGGTAGGCCGCATGTTCCGCGAGATGGAATCCCTGGGCCTTGAGCTCCGAAAGCTGGAAAGTGCCGGCGGCGCTGCCGAGAAGCACGAACCCGGCAAGCATCACCAGCCCCCCTGCCCCCGTCACCAGCAAGGCCTGCAGGGCACAGCGGCGCGCCTTGGCGTTGTCGTGATCGAAGCCGATCAGAATATAGGAGGTGATGGTGGTCAGCTCCCAGAACACGAACAAGGCGATCATGTCGTCGGCCATAACCAGGCCGAGCATGGAAATCATGAACAGGATGAGGACGACAACCAGGCGCGACGCATGGCGATAGGCGCTGAGGTAAACCGGAGTGTAGAGGAAGATGAATGCGCCGATTCCCGAGATCAGCAACGCAAACAGAAGGCTGAGCCCGTCGACATAGAAGGACAGCTGATAGCCCAGCGTCGGCACCCAGTCGACGGTCCATCGCAAGGTTTCGCCCGCGGCCACGACCGGCACCTTGCTGGCGAAGAACGCGGTGAGGCCGGCGGCCAGAAAAAACCCCACCCATCCCGCGAAACGCGAAGTCAGGCGAGAATGGGGGCTGGCCACAAGATCCGGACGTTCGATGGACACGATGGTCATTGCGGATGGCCCCCCCTCTTGGCCACCTTACTGGGCTTCACGCCTTATATCCTCGGCCGCGTGTTCGATGCCGGCCGCTTAGGTTCCGGCCTGGAGGCCGGGCTGTAGTTTGCCGCCCGATGGCCGCCGCCCCTTGCCGCTCTTTGGCACGGTCGTGCCGGGACGCCGACGATCGCGCTGAAGACTGCCGTCGGGGTCGGATGGTGTATCCCGCTGGATCGGCTCGCCGCGCAGCAGCGCGTCGATCTCCTCGCGGGACAGCGTCTCATGTTCCAGCAACCCCTTGGCGAGGGTATGCAGGGCGTCCATCCGCTCTGTTAAAATGCGGCGCGACTCGGCCTGGGCCTCACTCACGAGCCGATGGATTTCCGCATCGATGATTTCGGCCGTCGCATCCGAGATATTCTTGCGCTCGGTCACCGAGCGGCCGAGGAACACCTCCTCCTCGTTCGTCGCGAACCGCAGCCGGCCGAGCTTGTCGGAGAAACCGAACTCCGTGATCATGCGCCGGGCGATATCCGTGGCCTGGCGGATGTCGCTGGCCGCGCCGGTGGTTACGTTTTCCGTACCGAAAATCAACTCCTCGGCAACACGGCCGCCAAAGATCATGGCCAAACGCGCCCGGAGCTCCTTCAGTGAGTAGGCGTGGCGATCCCGCTCCGGCAAGGCGAGGGTCACACCCAACGCGCGACCGCGCGGAATGATGGAGACCTTGTGCAGCGGGTCATGGCCGTCGGCGAACAAGGCGACGAGCGCGTGACCGGCCTCGTGATACGCGGTGAGGGCCTTCTCGTCGTCGCTCATAACCAACGAGCGGCGTTCGACGCCCATCAGAATCTTGTCCTTGGCGGCCTCGAGTTCATCCATGCCGATGTTGAGGCGGTTCCGACGCGCGGCCAGCAACGCGGCCTCGTTCACGAGATTGGCCAGATCCGCGCCGGAAAAGCCTGGCGTTCCCCGCGCGATCGCCCGCAAATCCAGGTCCGCGGCGGTCGCCGTTTTCCGTATATGCACCGATAGAATCTGCTCGCGTCCGAGAATGTCCGGATTGGGGACGACAACCTGACGATCGAACCGCCCGGGCCGGAGCAGCGCGGGGTCGAGCACGTCCGGACGGTTGGTGGCGGCGATCACGATCACGGCTTCGTTGCCCTCGAAGCCGTCCATCTCCACGAGCATCTGGTTGAGTGTCTGCTCCCGCTCGTCATGCCCGCCGCCGAGGCCAGCGCCCCGATGACGGCCGACGGCATCGATCTCGTCGATGAAAAGAATACAGGGCGAGTTGCGCTTGGCCTGCTCGAACATGTCGCGCACGCGGGACGCGCCGACGCCGACGAACATCTCGACGAAATCCGAACCCGACACCGTGAAGAAGGGCACGTTGGCCTCCCCGGCGACCGACCGGGCCAACAGGGTCTTGCCGGTTCCCGGTGGTCCGGAAAGAAGAACGCCGGTCGGAATGCGCGCGCCGATGCCCGTGAACTTCTGCGGCCTGCGGAGAAACTCGACGACTTCCTCCAGCTCCTGCTTGGCCTCGTCGACCCCGGCGACATCGGCAAACGTGACCGGCGTGCCGGACCGCTCGAGGAGGCGGGCCCGGGACTTACCGAAGCCCATCAGATTGCCCATTCCTCCCTGGCCACGACGCATGAAGTAAATCCAGACACCGATCAGCAGCAGGAAGGGCAGCCAGGACAAAAGGATTCCAAGAATGGAAGGGCCACTTTCCACCGGCTTCACGGTGATACTGACGCCGTTTTCTTCCAAGAGCGGCATCAGTTCGGGATCACTCGGAGCGTGTGTCACGAGCGTACGACCGTCTGTCGCTTGGGCCGAGATGTCCCGCCCATGAAGGGTAACGGCGACGACAGAACCCGCCTTCACGGCGTCCCGAAGCTCGCTGTACGACACCTCGACACGGTCCACGGACCTGTTCTCGGACTGCATTGACGAGAACAAAAGGTAGAGGGAAACAAGAAACAGACCCGCAAACAGCAGGATCGGCATCCGATTTCCACCGGTTTTGTTCGGACCCATTTTTTTTCCGCCTACCCTTCGATCAACTTGACGCCGAAATTACGGGCCGTCCGCCCGGCTCTCCGAGCCCGGCGAGCCTCCATCCACGGCGCCGAGTTCCATTCTCGCCAACTCATCGAGCCGGTTCAGTTCGTGGACGACGCCGGCCGCGGAATCCTCAATACCACTCACGGACAGATCGGCTGAAACCAGTCGCGCCAATTCTTCGTCCGTGGCAACCACGCCTTGACCCACGATCCCCTGCGCATAGTCGAGGCTCGCATCATCATCGAAGCCCATGCGCGACGCCGCCCAAAGCCCAAGGAGCCGGTTGCGCCGAGCCTTGATCTTGAAGGCCAGCTCTTGGCCGATGCTCAGTTTTGCCTCCTCGCCCTTCGCTTTCTTGTTGAGTGCAACCATCCTTCTTCTCCGTCACGAATTCGGTTCGTAATTGCCGGTCAGCGGACGCGATAGACCGCCAAGGCATTGACGTGCCGAATGCGCCGGCCACGCGGAAAGCCCATGCCCCCAGACCGCCGCTGAAGGCGGGATTCGACGGCTCCCGCCACGATCCCGATATGCCGGGCGGCACGCCATCCACGCTCCCCGAGGCAGCCATGGCCACTTGCGGACGGCTCATCCATGCGTCCGTTCAAAGCCAAGCCGATAACTGCGTTCCTCCATTCACTTGCCCGCAAAAAGCAAGGGCTCACACCTCGACATCGACGACTTGGCCGCGCCCGCTCTCCGCAGGCGGCGGTACTTTGTCCACCGCAGTTTCCAGATCAACCGAGGTGATCGCGGCCGGGGTCTGCTTCGCCGATAAAACCGGGAGCTGAGCCCATAGGGCGCGCGCGCTCAATACGGATTGTATCACGCTCATAACCTCCGTCGTTCGGCTGACCTCGGCGGCCACGGTGCTGCCCGACATAAGTCGGTCGCCGAAGGAAATCGAAGGTGAGGGGTGATCAAATGTCCGGATCTTGGGGGCCATGGATAACCGCCGCCGGGCCGGCGATTATTCCCGAGACATTCAATCGGCCCCTCACCCAAGAGAAAATGGAAGTCCGGCCCTGATAACGCAAACTGTATTTTAATTCACTTTTGATAGATAAATTCTATCAATTTGCGGCACCGTCACCCATCCCGTCCGAATCGGGCTCATGGTTTAATCCCGGCTCAACAACATGACCTCGGGCACGCTGTCGGCCAGGGCGTCACGCACATGTGTCGCCAGTGCGAGATATTCGCTCCGCCGCGCCGACTTCCTGCGCCAAACCAGGCCGATGCGACGCTTGGGTTCAGGGTCCGAGAAATGCCGCACCGCGATCTGCGGGTCGTCGACGGCCTCCGCCTTGACGTAAAGCGCGGGCAGAAAGGTCGCGCCGACCCCCATCGTGGCCATCTGCCGCAGCGTATCCAGGCTGGTCGCCTCGAAATCCAGAAGCGGCTTTGCCCCGTGCTCGCGGGCCAGGTCGAGCACCGTGTCGTGAAGGCTGTGCCCACGCTCGAGCGCGAGGATCGTCTCCCCCTTTAGGTCGCGCCCGCGAGGCCTCTCTTTATTCGCAAGCGGGTGTTCCCTTGGAAAGGCAATCAGAAGGGGTTCATCGAACAGGGGCGTGTAGTCGAAGCCGTCGCGGGTCACGGGAAGGGGAAAGATCAGGAGATCGAGATCACCATCGTCGAGCTGGCGCAGAAGGCGCCCCGCGGTATCCTCGCGCAGATAGAGCGCGAGCTTGGGATAGCGCACCTTGAGATAAGGCAGGACATGCGGCAGCAGATAGGGTCCAAGCGACGGAAGCACGCCCAGCTTCAGCATGCCTTCCAGGATGTGGCGGCCGCGGTCGGCGATGTCGACGATGTCCTGGACGCTGGCCAGGACTTCGCGGGACCGGGTGGCGATCTCCCGGCCGATGGGAGTCAGCAGGACCCGATGGCGGCTGCGTTCGACGAGTTGCACCTCGAGCCGTTCCTCCAGGGCCCTGAGCTGGGCGCTGAGAGTCGGTTGGCTTACATGGCAGGCCTGGGCGGCACGCCGGAAATTCAACGTGTCGGCCACGGCGACCAAATAGCGAAGCTGTCTCAGCGTCGGCATGGCATGGGCTCCCTGCAACGCAACCGGACCGGCGGCGCCTGCGCGCCGATCCGAACCCGGTCACCACAGCTAAGAATGGGTCTGTGCCCGCCTTATGCAACCCGCCCGTCCACCAACGCGGTGCCTTTACCGGTCGATAACCCCGGCGTCACTTGGCCGCGAGACGTCCCGCGACCACGTCCCAATTGACGAGCTTTTCGAGCACCGCGGTCACATGTGCCCCCCGCCGGCTCTCGTAGTCAAGGTAATAGGCATGCTCCCAGACATCGATACCGAGGAGCGTGGCCTTGCCATGGGCCAGGGGATTGTCCGCGTTCTGCGTGCCCATCAGGGCGAGCTTGCCCTCTTCCAGTACCAGCCAAGCCCAGCCGCTCCCGAAGACGCCGGTGGCCTGCTTCAGAAACGCCGCTCGGAAATCGGCCAAACCGCCGAAGTCCCGATCGATCATGCGAGCCAGATCGCCGCCAGGAGCGGACGGTCCGCCCGGGGTCATCTGCTCCCAGTAGACGATGTGATTCCAGGCCTGCCCGGCATTGTTGAAGACGCCCGAATGCTCGGCCCGACCGGCCGTCTTCCGCACCACGTCCTCCAGGCCCATGTCCGCGAAGTCGGTCCCCTCGACCAGTCGGTTGAGATTGCGGAAATAGCCCGCATGGTGAACGCCGTAATGAAGCCGAACCGTCCGCTCTGAGATTGTCGGGACGAGCGCGGCCTCGGCATAGGGCAAGGGCGGATGCGCGAAGGGCGCGGCGGCTCGCGCAACACCTGTAAATGTCGGAGCGAGCCCGGCTAGAAGGGCCGCGCCGGTGCCCTGAACGAACCGTCGTCGATCAAGGTGCATGTCGTTTCTCCATCTATGTGGAAAGGGATCGGGGAACGAAATCTTTGGGAAAGTCTCGTGTCCCGCGGACAACCCCGCCTCGGAATTCCGTCTTAAGCCGTCGCTGCCGGTATTCACGCTTCCTACATAGGTGGGAAACCGAGATGGAGACTGCGATGAAGATCCCAGGCCCTGACCACCCGATCACCATCGACCTCAACCCGAACCGGGTAACAGTCCGTTTCCACGGCCGAACCATCGCGGATACGCGTCACGCCTTGATGTTGCGGGAGGCCAGCCTGCCCCCGGTGCACTACATCCCACGCGAGGACGTGCACATGGCGCACCTCAGGCGCACGGACCGTCAGACCCGTTGCCCCTACAAGGGCGACGCAGCCTATTGGAGCGTCGACGTCGATGGACGGTCGGCCGAGAACGCCGTCTGGTCCTATGAAGCGCCCTTTCCGGCCGTGGCCGACATCAAGGACCATATGGCGTTCTACGCCGACAGGATGGACTCCATCGAGGAGACAGCCGGCTGAGCAGAGACCCCCGCCCACACGGTCCTCATGAACCAGCGGCAGACTCTTCCCAAGCGAGTGCCGCAAGGGCTTCGTGATCGACAAACGCGCCAGCCCCGATGGCCAGGAACAGAAAGGCCGCCGCCTCATCCCATCGCGAGATGCTCGGACCATGAAAAGGCGCCCGCGTGAACAACGCGATCAGCAGCGCTGACCACCATCGAAAGAAACATCAGCGAATGAAAGAGCGCCGCCCGAAGCTCGGGAACCTGGATGAGTGCGAGCATCGCCGAAACGCCCGTGATGGCGACGACACGCGTGACGGCAATTTGGTTTGTCACATTGATCGCCATGTCAGAGGTAGGGTTCATCTCACCGCCCTCCTAATGATTTCGAGTTATCTCGCACTACTCCAATTGGTTACTCCCAAGTGATCAGAATAATCGATTGGATATAGAATATTGATAGCTTAAGTCTATCGCTCGTCATTGAACGGTCGCGAAGTTCACATCGGCGGCTGATCGGTTTTATCTATCAAGCGCGGCATATAAATCGATTTGCGTTGCCTTGGATCAGCCCTCATCTCCTGCCCACGGATGTAACCAAACAAAAGATCGCGGGTTAGGAGAGTGTCTATGGTGTGGCGTTTCCTGAAACACTACGGAACCGGTAAGGCGGCCGAGGTTCTGAACGAGTTCACGCAGGCCGTCGTGACCTTCGATCCCGAAACCGCAAGCCGCGCGCAGATCAGTATGATGGAGGCCGAGCTGCACAAGCTGGGCCAGCGATTGGCCGAGGCCGAGGCGGAAGTTCGGCGCGAACACCAGGAAACGCAGCAGATCCGCCGGACCTATGAAGAACATCTCGAAGCCGCGCGTCATCTCCAGGCGGAACTCGACGACATTCAGGACGCGGAGCGGAAGGCGGAGGTCGAGAGCAGCCTCCACCGACTGGTCGATCGGCTCGAGGAACTTCAAGCTGAACTCGATCGCGAGCAAAAGGAAGATGAAGAGGTGGAAGCCTGGAGCGCGGAACTGCGCCAGTCCTTCGACGAACTCGCGCGGAAGCTCAAGGACTCGCGGTCCCAGCTGCAGAGCGCGCGGCGCGAGATGGAGACGGCCCAGCTGCGAAAACGCCGCGCCGAGGAGCGTGCCGGCCGCCGCGGGATGGGTTTGGCGGACGCCCTTTCCACCGTGAGCGTGGCGCTCGAGGCGATGAACAGCGAGACCGCGCGCGTCCGCGCGGAAACAGACGCCATGGGACGGGTCGCGCAGGCCATGTCCACGGACCGCTTGTCCGATGATTCCCATATCGCCACGGCCCTGGCAAAGGCAAGGGGCAAGCCGCGCGGCGTCGGCGACGCCTCCCAGCGGCTCAAGCGTCTGGCCGGCTGATCAAGCGGTTCGCCTCACGCCCGCGAGACCGCAGACGCATAGCGTCCCTTATCCGATATCGTCAAGCGGGCGTGGACACCTTTGGCGCCCCGATACGGCGGGGCGTTCGAGGGGGTTGAGACCACGGTCGCTCAAGGATTTGCGTCGGCATCTGGCCGATGAGGTCGTCGGGAACCTCCGGGAACTCTCTCTCCGCCAACCCGACGCCTTCGCTGCCGCCCTTCCGGAGCGCCGCCCGCAAACCTTCAAGCACCGGGGGCGGCGCCGTCTCCTCGGGCGTGAGCAGGAGGCCTCTGGTTCGTGCCCGGATGCCGAGATCACTGCGACTCGACCACAAGGCCAGGGGGAAGCCCAGCCATAACCCTGCGAGAATAGGCACAAACCACCAGATGAAATTGGGCGCGAACCACCAGAGGACCGCCCCCCACGCCAATCCCAGGAGAACGGACGGCCCCAGTCTCCGGGCAGCTTCGCCGAGGGCCAGGCCACGCTCGTCGCGAGCCTGCGCCGACCATTGGACGCTCCACCCCGCCAACACCGAAACCACGAAGCGGGTATGGAAAACCATCATCAGCGGCGCGATCAAAACCGAGAAGAGCGCCTCGCAACCGGCGCTCAGGAGAAGCCGTCCGGCGCCCCCGAAGCCTCGCCTAGCCTCGGCTCTTACCAGCGCCAGTGCCAACCCCCACAGCTTGGGCAACCAGAGAAGAGCCATGGTCACCGTGAGCAGGAGGTGGATCTCCGCCGATTTGAACACCGGCCAGATCGGATGCAGCTGGTAGTCGAAGGGGAAATAGGCGTGTCCGGACAGGGCGTGGGCGATGATGGCGACCGTCGTAAGAACCAGCATGGCGAGCCAGAACAGGGAGGCCAGATACGCTTGGGCGCCGCAGAGCAAATGAAGCCGGCTGAGCGGATGCAGGCCGCTGGCCGACACGAGCTTGAGATGCTGGAGGTTGCCCTGGCACCAGCGGCGGTCACGCTGGGCATAGTCGATCAGATTGGTCGGCACCTCCTCGTAACTGCCCTCCAGATCGTCGGCAAAGCAGACATGCCAGCCGGCCCGGCGCAGGAGCGCCGCCTCGACGAAATCGTGACTGAGGATCTGACCGCCAAGCGGCGGCCTGCCGGGCAGCTCGGGCAACCCGCAATGGGCCATGAAGGCTTGCGTCCGGATGATCGCGTTGTGACCCCAGAAATTGCCCTCGCCGAGCTGCCAAAAGCTGGCGCCGCTGGCCAACATCGGACCGTAGAGCCGTGACGCGAACTGGATGAAGCGCGCGAAAAGGGTTTCGCGATTGACCGGCACCGGCTGCGTCTGCAGAAGGCCCATCCGGGGATTCGCCTCCATCCGCGACACAAGCTCAAGAATGGTCTCGCCGGACATCAGGCTGTCGGCATCGAGGACGATCATGTAGGGGTAGTGCCGCCCCCAGCGCCGGCAAAAATCGGCGATGTTGCCCGCCTTGCGGCCGGTATTGTCCCGCCGCCGTCGGTAGAACACCCGGGCGCCGTCCATCCGCCGACTGAAATCCCGCCAAGCCGCACGCTCGGCCTCGGCCAGCCCCTCGTCCCGGGTGTCGCTGAGGACGAAGAAGTCGAAATCCTCCAGTTGGCCGGTCGCGGCGAGAGACCTGTAGATGGCCTCCAGTCCAGCGAAAACCCGCGCGGGGTCCTCCTGGAAGACAGGCATGACGATCGCGGTGCGCGGAAAGGAGGTCGGCCGAGGCACGCACTTGCGACGACGCAGGCTGACCGGGTCGCGGTCGAACAGGCGGAGAACGAAACCGGCCATGGCCGTCCAGAACGACAACGCGATCCAGGCCAGGTTGACGGCGAAGAGGATAAGCACCGCGGCTTCGAGCAGGCTCATGCCGTTGGCCGAGAGAACCTCGGCCATGACGAAGGTCGCGGCAATGGTCGTGAGCCCGACGAGACCAAAAAATCCGGTCCGTCTGAGCCCTGGCCGGGGCGTTTCGATGACGGCCAGATCCCGGATTCGAGCCGCCACGGACCAGCGTTCGGTGAGGAAATGAGTCGTATCCATCATGGCCGCCACAGATACTTCCAGGTTTCGGAAACGCGCCGGCCGCGATGTTCGAGGAACAAGCTCAGATCGGCCGTATCTCCTCCTTTCGGCAGCAGCCGAAAGGAAACCCGCCAGCCTCCCGTGTCGGGAATCTTGCGCGCCGTCACTTCGGATACTTCGCCTGCGGAGTTGGCGAGCCGGGCCTCGACCGGTTCACCGGCTGACAGAAACGGCAAGTCGCCGCCTTCGAAATCGACCACGAATCGTCGCATCTCCGCCGGCGGGCTGTGATCGCTGCCGGGAATGGCGGCCGAGCCGATCAGCGTGCGCACGGTTCGGCCGAGAGGCGGACGGGTGGGTTCCACGAGACGGGCCGTGAGAGTGTAGGCGAGATCCATCCGGTCGTCGGCATTCGGCACCGCGTCCGGGCGCCAATAGGCGACGATGTTGTCGTTGACCTCCTCGTCCGAAGGGATCTCGACCAGTTCGACGGCACCCTTGCCCCAGTCCCCGTCCGGCTCGACCCAGACGCTCGGGCGGCGCTCATAGGCCGATTCCAGGTCGAGATAACGATCGAACGCCCGCGCGCGCTGCATCAAACCGAAGCCGCGCGGGTTCTCATCGAGAAAGGCGGTGACTTGAAGCTGCGCCGGGTTGTCCAGCGGACGCCAGATCCATTCTCCCGCACCGGTGTGGATCAGCAGGCCGTCCGAATCGTGTACCGCGGGCCGGTAATCGTCGAAACGGCGGGCGGTTCGCTCGCCGAATAGGTACATGCTGGTCAGCGGCGCCAGGCCCAGCTTCCCGACCCTGGCCCGGGGAAACAGGGCCGCGCGCACAGCGATCGTCGTCTCGGTTCCAGGATTTATGACGAAAGCGTAGGCACCGGCATATCGGGGGCTGTCGAGAAGGGCATAGAGGGTGAGGGTCGTCGCCTCGGGCTCCGGCGTCATCAGCCAGAAATCGCGGAAACGGGGAAACTCCTCGCCGCGGGGCATGGCGGTGTCGATCGCCAGGCCGCGGACGGAGGCGCCGTAGTGCTGATCGCGGCCGAGGACACGGAAATAGGAGGCACCGAGAAAGACCGCGACTTCGTCCTTGTAGCCGGGACCATGCAGAGGAAAGTGCACCCGAAAACCGGCAAAGCCGAGAGCCTCGGGCAGGGGATCCCGGGGTGCCTGCGGCCCGAACGTGAACATGTCCTGGCTGTAGGAAAGCTGTCGCGTCTGGCCGTCTTCCACGACATGGATCCCGACAGGTTCCCTGTAGAGGAAGCCGAGATGGAAGAACTGCACCTCGAACAGACGTTCGCCATGCCAGAGGGCACGGTCCGGCCGGAAGCGGATGTCGCGATAGCGGTCATAGTTCAATGACTCGAGGGGCGGCGGAAGATTCCGGCGCGGCTCCTCGTAACCGGTGGCCGCCAGCTCACGGGCCCGCTCCACGACGGTCTCGAACCCGAACGGCCCATTCTCCGCGCCACCCGTCGTCGGGAAGCCAACGACCAGCGCCACGGCCGCCAGAAGCGCATATCGCAGAAATCGCCGGTAATTTGCCCCGCACCCGCATCGACGAATGGATGAGGATAGAGTGTTTGTCACAGCGGCCGCTCACGGCTCATTGATTGGATTTAGCATAGTTCCCCTGCGAGACGGCGCGGAGACTCCCTCGGCGGTGCCCAATGACGGACAGCCGCTTAGGGCTCCCAGTGCCCCCGCCCGCCGAAGCGGCGTCGGGTGATCCGGCGGGCGGGGGCTTGGGGGTCCGCGCCACCCCTCACGGATAAGGTACTAACCCGAAATTGTGGCGGATTCCGACAGCAATTGTGGCGAATCCGTGACCAGGGTGGGTGGCCGGACGGTCAGCGCATATTTCCGTTCGAGCCTGTCGGATCAGCTCTCCTTCAATGAACCAGATCAGATTCACGGGATGAAATGGTATCCCGGAGCGCTTCCATTTAATCGCGATCTGATCCACGCGTTTCCGGCACGGTCGTGTAGGCGCGGTCCTTCCAAGCGACATATCCCCGCACACGCCACCAGATGGCATGGAGGGCGAGCATCGCGCCAACGGCAGAACCGAGCGGAAGGAGAAGTCCGTACCAAGCCGGAACCCGAAAATGTCTGACCGTCCCGATATGGAGACCGAGGAGGGTCGCGGTGCCGGCCAGGGAGAGAAACGCCGCCGCGATCCGGAGCGGGGTGGGATCGGCGATGGCCGGCGGCAGAGTCCAGGCGGGCAGGCCAAGGCTCGCGACCCCCAGCAGGGCCGCGGCAAGAGCGAGGAGAACGGTCTTGCCGCCACCGCCGACGATATCCGGGACGTTCTTCGACAAGCCGCGCCAGATCTCCCCCAGCCCGGAGTACATGCGTGTCCGGATCAGCCGCCTGCCCCCAAGCATGGCCAGGCCGTATCCGGCCCGCTTGACCCGACGCGCGAGAGCGAAATCCTCGGTAATCGCGTCGCGGACGGCGGCGTGACCGCCGACGGCGTCGTACACCTCCCGGCGGATGAGAATGAACTGGCCATTCGCCGCCGCTTGCGGGTCGTTGGGGTCGTTGGCACGCGCGGAATCGAGAAAAAAGGCGACGAGCAGATAGCCGGCCGGCATGATCACTCGCTCCCAGAAGCTTCCGAGCACTTGAAACGGCTCCAGCGAGAGCATGTCGAGGCCCCGCGCGCGTGCCAACGCAACGACCGCCGTGAGCAATTCGGGCTCGGCCCGGGTATCGGCATCCATGAAGCAGAGCCACTCGGCCCGAACGCTGTCGGCTCCCGCCTGGCAGGCGTGGGGCTTGCCCATCCAGCCCTTTGGCAATGGCGGAGCCCGCAACAAGGTCGCGCCCCCGGCATCCGCGACCACCGCCTGGACAATGGCGGCGGTGTCATCCGACGAGTCGTCATCGACGACGACAATGTGCAGTCTCGACGAAGGATAGTCCTGCTTCAAAAGAGCGTTCAGGCAGCGCTCGATGCGCGCGGCCTCATTACGGGCAGGCACGATCACCGCGAGGTCGGGAGTGTCCGCGGCGGTCGCGGCGGGTTGCGGCCCGACCTCCTCGAAGTGCCGGTATTGGCGCAACATGCGCAGGACGAGCGCGACGATGAGCGCAGCCCAGGCGAGGGACGCGAGGAGCGCGGCGATCACGTCGAGCGTGCTCCGCTGCCCGCCCTCCGTGACCGGGCGGGCGACCCGTATCGCTCGCTTAGGACGCTGCGCGCCATCCAGAAGCGATCGTGCCGCCGTTTCCAACCCGTGTGGCGCAGAGCCCCCGCGTTGAAGGCCCAGGTCAGGGCGGCCAGCAGCAGGTCGGCGCCGAAACGGTGGAGCCGGGCGATCAGGCCGGGGGCAGCCATCGGCGTGTGCGATTCGAATCCCCAGCGCGCCATGATCCGCTCGATCTTGACCGGCCCGGATCGCGTGGAAAAGGCGGTTTCGGCACGAACGGCCGAGATATCGCGAAGGTCCGGCCGGGAGTCCAGATAGGCGGACAAGGCCCGGAAGCTGACAACGAACCGCCGTTCCATCTGCACGCCCCAGGCGAGGCTGAACCCTCCCTCGGGCATTGGGGGAATCCGGTCGTTCCAGAAATGGAGGTCAATGACCCGATCCCCCTTGCGGACGGTCGTGCCGTCGGCGAGGCGGGCATCGGCGTCGGCCGGGATGATCGCGATGCGGGCAAGGCAGTCGGGATCATGCGAATACTCGAAGATGCCCATGCGCAACCTCAGGAACCGGTCGAGCGCGAGTATGGCGCGCCGCGGACCGAACACACCTCGCGGCCGGGTCGCCTCACCGAGTCTGCTTTCCGCCTCCCGCATCCGGGCCGGTTCCCCTGTTTCCGACCACCTTCCCATAGGAGGTCAACAAGATACCATACCGATGAAGATCACGACGTATCTCCGGACCAAGGAGCGCCGCCAGCTCCTCGACATAGCGATAGCCCGGCACCGGTTGCGGGGCGACGAAGGAGTCCGCGGCTGGGTGGCAGTAGATCTCGGTCAGCCCGTCCGGAAGATGGGGCAGCAGGGCCCGCCATCGCGCCTCCGTCATCGCGCCGCTCCAGGTCAGGCCGAAAACCTGGTCGCAGGCGAGGAGTCCGGCCCGGCGAACGCGACGGCGTAACAGCGAAAGCCAGGGATGGATGACAGCGGCGGCGACCAAACCGGGCGACGCGCCTGGCTCGGCCCGCGCGATCACGTGTCGGGGCTCCCAAGGCAGGCGCAGGGCGTGGAGCCCGAACTCCCGACCGATTTCGATAACCAGCCTGCCGATCACTGGATGGAGGTGCAGATGCTGATGCGCGTTCAGATGGTCGAGCGGCAAGCCGGTTTTGGCGAAAGCCGCGAACTGGGCTCTGATTTCGCCGGCCAGCTCACGGCGAACGCCGGGGCGCAAAGCATAGCGGAGGCCGGCTTCGACCGGACCGCCCACGAATCGGCCGTCGGCGGCCACCAATCGCGATACGTCCTTGATCGGCGAGACCGGACGCGCATCGCTCAGCGTCAGATGCAGGCCGACCCGGAGCCCGGGCAGCCGGCGGGCGCGGGCGACGGCGTCCTCGGCCGCGGCCGCGCCGATCATCAGACTGGCGGAGGTCAGAATCCCGTCGCGATGGGCCTGTTCGACGGCTTCGTTGACGGCCGGGTCGAGGCCGAAATCGTCAGCCGTGACGATGAGTCGCTTGGGCGGGGCATCCCCCCGGAATCCCTCACCGAAACGTTGGGCGGCACCGCCCTCCCCGCCACGCGTGCTCACGGCGCCGAATCGCTCTCGGCGACCAACCGTCCCCCGGAGTCGACGCGGAAGCGGCGGTCCCGCCAGACCACCTGTCGGCCCATAAAACTGACCACAAGAACGATGAGCGACAGAAGGTCGCGCAGCGGCACCAACCGGCGCGGCGCCCGAGCCAAGCCGAATACGCGTTCGACGACGCGGACCATGATCTCACGACACAGGAGAGCCAACGCCAGCAGGATCACGGCAACGCCCTCCAATCCCGTCAGAACGACGGCGAGTATCGCCAGGGCCACCGGATTGGTGACGACCGACACGGCGTATTCTAGCGGCGCGATCGAACGGATGGTTCGCGCCCACCGCAGTTCATGCCGAAACAGGGACCGGAAACTGGGTTCAAAGACGATGTTATCGACAACGTAGGGGGCGATCGCAACTCGCCTACCGAGGCCCTGGATCGCCGCGCCCAGCGCATAGTCCTCGGCGAGCAGGTCGCGGACGGGGCCGAAACCGCCGATCCGCTCGAGGGCGTCACGGGGAATCGCCATCGTGGCACCGAAGCATCCTGCCCGCGCGCCCAGCATACGGCCGACAAGTACGGAGGGGAGAAAGCCATAGTTGATCCCCATGGCGCCGAGCGCGGACCATAGCCCCCCGACCGGCCGCCCGACATAGAGACAGGTCGCAAGGCCGACGCCCCGGTCGGCCAGGGTCCCGACGACTCGAGTCAGATAGTCCCGGCCCACGCGCATATCGCTGTCGGCGACGACGACCACTTCGTGGCGAGCCTTGGCGACCATCTTGACGAGATTGCTGATCTTGCGGTTTCTGCCCTCGATGCGGCCGTCGACGACGAGCGTCAGATCGGCCCATGGGAGATCCCGGATCAACCGGCGCACCACGCCGACCGCCGGGTCCATCTCGTCCGCGGCGCCAAACACGATTTGGACATCCTGGACATCGGCATAGTCCTGCTCGCAGAAGGAGCGGAGGTTTTCGTAGAGGCCAGGCTCGTCGCCGCAGACCGGTTTCAGCACGGTCACGGAAGGATAATAGCCGACCGTGGCCGGTTTCGAGATCGACGCCTTGAACCGACGGACCGCATAGACCCCCGCGAGCAGGTAAATGATCCCTGCCAAACACCCACCCAGAAGGGCATCGACTGCCAGATCGAGATCCATGGGCAACTGCGACGGTAACGTCTCGCCGTCCTGCCAGCGACGTTACGCCATCGTCGGAACGCGCCGAGCATTCCGGCGATGCGGGGGATGCCCATCATCCCTCAAAACAATAGATTATGTCAGACGGGAATTACCGTCTAGGGCGCGGCCTGCTTTTCCTCGGGGAGTTGGCCGCAGCCCGCCGGACTCTTGGGGTTTGTGGCCAGGGAAAGAGCTTCGCCAGGACGGCCTTGTGAGGTCCAAGGGCGCCCGGTATGGTGCCCAAAGGCAGGCTCGGCGGCATTCTGCCGCCGCGAGTCGGCAGAGGGTTTCCCTGAAAAAGAGGGCGTGGCCTTGCGGCATGATGGAGAGCCAGATGTCGTTGTCATCGGTGCCGGCGCGGCCGGCCTGGCGGCGGCGAAGACCGCGCTCTCACGTGGCTTGAAGGTCGTTGTTCTCGAATCCAAGGGACGGCTGGGCGGGCGCGCCTGGACGGACCGCTTGGCCAAGCTTTCTTGGGATCGGGGGGCCCACTGGCTTCACCATGCCGAGGAGAACGCGTTCGCGGGTTATGCCGAGACCGCCGGCCACCATATCGAACGGCAACCCGCCGAGAGCCTTCTCTGGAGTCGTGGCAATTGGGCCGAGGAGGCGGTCCGCGCGGGAAGGGAGGACTATTTCGCCAGGGCCTTCGCCGCGATAAAGGAATCCGGGGCTTCGGGGAAGGACGTCGCAGCCTCGACGGTTCTGCCGGAAGGGTCGCGATTCCGTGCCATGTTCGACTCCTGGTGCGCGGCGATCAGCGGGGTCGAGCCGGACCGTCTGTCGACCCTGGACGACCACCGCTACCGCGGCGGCCTGTCCAACTGGACCATCCGAGAGGGCTTCGGCGGGCTGGTCGCGCGATATGGCGAGGGCGTGCCCGTGCAGTTGGAGACGCCCGCCCGGCGCGTGCGCTGGGGCGGCAGATCCGCCGTTGTGGAGACGCCGCGGGGAGACATCGCCTGCCGGGCCGTCATCGTGACGGTTTCCACGAACGTCCTGGCGGCGGGCGCTTTGGCGTTCGATCCCCTGCTTCCGGGGGAGACCGAGGGCGCGATCGCCGGGTTACCGCTCGGCCATGCGGAGAAAGTGGCGTTCGCCTTTTCCCGCGACGTCTTCGGCATGCCCGGCCCAGCCCAGCTCCATTTCGAGCATGACACGCTCGAGGCGATTCGCTTTCAGATCCGTTCCTTCGACCGAAACCTGGCGGTCGGATATCTCGCCGGCCGGTTCGCGGCCCATCTCGAGGCCGAGGGCGCGCGGGCGATGATCGCCTTCGCCAAGGAGAAGCTCGTCGAGGTCTTTGGATCGCATATCCAGCGCCATCTTTGCGGCGTCGCCACCACCCACTGGTCCAGCGATCCCCATATTCTCGGCGGCTACTCCTCGGCCCGACCGGGAAAGGCGGACAGCCGCCAAGCTCTTCGCGCGCCGGTCGGGGACCGCGTCTTCTTCGCCGGGGAGGCCTGTTCGGTCAACGCATATGGAACGGTTCACGGCGCCTACGAAACCGGTGTGGAGGCGGCCGAGCGGGTGGCCCGCCGGCTGGGCCGGACGCCGGCTGGAAAAGGCCCGGATCAATCGGCGGGACGTTCGTTCGGCGTCACATCGAACGAATGAAGCCCAGCCCCGCGCAACGCCTTGATCGCGAGAGGCCGGCCGACCGCCTCCTCGCTCAAATGCCGCAGCAGGTCATCGAGGCCGCCGATTGGTTGGCCGTCAAGGCTGAGCAACACATCACCTTCGCGCAAGCCCGCCCGCGCGGCTGGGCCATCGGGTTCGAGCCGGGCCACGAGGACGCCAAAATCCTGATCCAGCCATTGGAAGCAGGCGACCCGGCGGAGAATGGCGACCTACTGCCCAGCAATGCCGATATACCCTATTCGAATCCGTCCGTATCGTATCATTTTCCCAAATACGATGCGGGGCGTATTTCATGTCACAGCAAAGCAGATTCCTTGGGCGCCCATGACGACGGCGGTGTTGATTCCGACCACCTCGCCCCGCGACGTAACCAGGGGGCCGCCGGAGTTGCCGGGGTTGAGGGCCGCGTCCGTCTGAATGACGTCGTCGATCAGGCGTCCGGTGCGCGAGCGCAGGGAACGCCCGAGGGCACTGACCACGCCCGCTGTCACCGTACACTCGAAGCCCAGGGGGTTGCCGATGGCGATCACCAGCTGACCGACCCTGAGGCCCCTCGATTCACCGAGGCGGGCGGCGGGCAGGCTCGCCTCCTGATCGGTCCGCACCAGCGCCAAGTCGGTTCCGGGATCGTCGCCGATCACCCGCGCGGCGAACGTCTGGCCCTCTCCGGTTGTCACTTCGATGGCACCTGCCCCCTGCACGACATGGCTGTTGGTGAGAATCAGTCCGTCCGGCACCACGACTATGCCCGAGCCGCTGCCCTGTCGGGGAACGCCCGTCCGTCGTCGGCCGGATGCCTCTGCCGATCCCTTCACCTGAAGGTGCACCACGGCCGGCGCGACCGCGTCCACCGCACCGGTTACGGCGCGACCGCGTCCACCGCACCGGTTACGGCGCGCGAATAGGCGTCCAGGATTTGCGAGTCGTCCGGCGACCCGAAATCCGTCCGACCGGCACCCTCGCCAACAGGCGCCTTGTCTAAAAGATAGGAAAGATAACTGTCCATGCGCATAACCTCGTCCGTCCGAGCGGTTCATGTCCGGTCCCGCTCGGGCGCCGCGGTCCGCGGCGCGTTGTTACCATTTGTTTTGAAATAGTGGGGACTCGGCCTCGATCGAGTCTGCCCCACCCAACCCAAATCCGTCCGACAAGGGCCGATCCCGTCTTTCACCCTCGACTTGCACGCAGGTTGGCTGGCGGTCACACTTCCAAACATGGTTGCGACTCTAAAAGAAACCGCCCTATTCGGCCGCGACCTCACCGGCCGCACCGCGCTGGTGACGGGCGGCGGATCAGGCATCGGTCTGGCGACGACGCGGCTCCTCGCCGGTCTGGGAGCCACGGTTGCCGTCAATCACCTGCCTGGGGATGCGGGCGCCTTGAAGGCAATCGAGGAGATGGCGTCGGACGGTTTGGACGTGCGCGACGCGCCAGGGGATATCGGCGACCGTAGTTCGGTGGAAGCCATGGTCGCGACTGCGCTAGGTGACCTCGGGCGGCTGGACTGGCTCGTCAACAATGCCGGCGGGGGGTTCGTCAAGGACCCGATACCGTTCGAGCGGCTCGACGGGCTCAGCGACGCGTTCTGGCAGCAGATGCTCTCGGTGAACCTGCTCGGCGCCTTCCACTGCGCCCGTGCCGCAGCACCCGCCCTGCGCAAGAGCCGGGGCGCGATCATCAACGTCGCGTCGCTGGCGGCCTCGGGCCGGAGCGGCACCAGCATCCCCTACTCCGTCACCAAGGGCGGTTTGGTCACCCTCACCCACTGCCTAGCCAAGGCGCTGGCGCCGGAGGTCCGCGTCAATGCCGTCGCGCCCGGCTTCATCGACACCCCGATGACGGCTCAGCGCGGCAGCGCGCACCGGACGCAGGTGGCCAAGAAATGCCTGATGCAGCGCGCGGGAACCGCCGAGGAAGTAGCCGAGGTGATCGCATTCCTGTGCCTGGGCGCGGGGTTCATAACCGGCGAGGTCATCACAATCGATGGCGGTCGGGGATACTGAAGGGGTTGCTTCACCCTCCCGCGAGGAACTTCACGCCGCTCAGACCGAGATTGACGAAGGCTCCCGTGATCAATGCGCCGAAGGTCAGCGCCATGCCGAGGACGCGGCAGCGGGCGACTTCCGGCTCTCGGCTGAAACCATAGGCGTGGAGCGACCGCCCCGTAAGAAGGAGGAGGCCCAGCAGGTGAACGACCCAGCCGGGGCCGGCTGCAACTCCGCAAGCGCCATGAGGATCAGAGCGAAGGGCACATACTCCGCGAAATTCCCATGCGCCCGGGTTTTTCTCAGCAACAGGCGATTGCCACCGTCACCGAGCCCGACGCCGGCCATCCGGCGCCCGCCGATGACCCGAACGCTGAGCGCGACAAACAATAGGGTCAGGAGACCCGCATAGATCGGGGTGATGGTCATGGCCGTGCCGCGTCGCGCACTGGAATGATTGTCTCAAAGCACTACGTTGCCGGCGCGTATCCGGATTGAGTCGAGGGCGCATGCCGCGGCCGTTGCGGAGTGGCCACGGGCTGCCCGTCTATCCGTTTTTGACCATTTGAATGCCGATGCCCCGCCGTTGCCGGCGCTCTGCCATCAGCTCGGGATCGGGCAGCGGGCTCGCCCCCAGAAGGGCCTGGGTGTAGGGGTGGGCCGGCCGGTCGAAGATCTGGGCCGTGGTTCCGAGCTCGACGATCTTTCCCGTCTTCATCACCGCGACGCGGTCCGCGAGCTCGCGCACCACGGCGAGATCATGGGCGATGAAGATGTAGGCGAGGCCGAGCTCGTCCCGCAGCGATTTGAGCAGATCGAGGATCTGCGCCTGGATCGAGACGTCGAGGGCGGACACGGCCTCGTCGCAGATGACGAGATCGGGGGCGAGCGCGAGCGCCCGCGCGATGGCGATGCGCTGGCGCTGGCCGCCGGAGAACTGATGCGGATAGCGCCGGGCATGCTCGGCGGCGAGCCCGACACGGTCGAGCAATTCGACGACCCGGTCGGCGCGCTCGGCCTTGGGCACGACGCCGTCATGGATCGACCAGGGCTCGGCGATGATCTCGGCAACGCTCATGCGCGGGTTGAGCGAGGAAAAGGGATCCTGAAAGACGACCTGCATGCGCCGGCGCAGGTGCAACAGGTCCGGCCCCTTGAGGGTGAAGAGATCCTCGCCGCCGAAGCGGGCGCTGCCGGAGGTTGGCGGCTCCAGCAACAGCAGCATCTTCGCAAGCGTGGTCTTGCCGGAGCCGGACTCCCCGACGACGCCGAGGGTTTCGCCCCGTTGGATATCAAAGCTGACCCCGTCCACGGCCTTGACGACATCGCCGGTGCGCCGCCGCATCAACCCGCTGGTGACCTCGTAATGCTTGGCGAGGTCACGAACCTCGAGGAGCGGCGCGGCTCCAACCACCTTGGTCGCCACGCGCAACGGTGGCGGCGCGCGCCCCGGAATCGCGCTCATGAGGCGGCGCGTATAGGCATGTTGGGGGTCGGCGAAGACCTCCCCGACGGACCCGCTCTCGACAATGCGCCCATGGAACATCACGGCCAGGCGGTCGGCGATCTCGGCGACGACTCCGAGATCGTGGGTGATGAGAATGAGACCCATATTACGCGCGTTGCGGAGCTCGATGAGCAGGTCGAGGATCTGCGCCTGAACGGTGACGTCGAGCGCCGTGGTCGGCTCGTCGGCGATGAGAATGTCGGGCTCGAGCGCCAGGGCCATGGCGATCATGATGCGCTGGCGCTGGCCGCCGGAGAACTGGTGCGGATAGTCGCGGGCCCGGCGCTCGGGATCGGGAATATGCGTCTGGCGCATCAGATCGACGGCGCGCTCATAGGCCTCGGCGCGGCCGACACCCCGGTGGATGCGAAAGCATTCGGCGATTTGCCAGCCGACGCTGTAGACCGGATTGAGGTGGGCCAGGGTGTCCTGGAAGATGATGGCGATGCGCTCGCCCAGGAGATCGCGTCGCCGGCCCTCCGACAGGGCCAGGAGATCGACGCCATCGAGAAGCGCCTGCCCGCCGCGCACGAAACCGGGCGGGCTGTCGAGAATGCCCATGATGGCGGCGGCGGTTACGCTCTTGCCCGAACCGCTTTCGCCGAGGATGGCCAGCGTCTCCCCGCGATGGAGATCGAAGCTGATGCCGTCGACCGCGTCCAGCTCCCCGGCCAGCGTGTGAAAGGCCACGGCGAGGTCCCGGACCTCGAGAATGGGTGCGGCTCGCTCAGCCATCGCGGCCCCGCGGGATCTCGAGGCGCCAGCGCTGCGTCGGGTCGGCGGCGATGCGCAGCCAGCTCGACAACAGGTTCAGCGAGAGCGTGGTGAGCATGATCGCCAGGCCCGGGAAAAAGGCCAGCCACCAGGCGACGTTCAGATAGTTGCGTCCCTGCGCCACCATCAGCCCCCAGGTGATCTCCGGCGGCTGGATGCCGATGCCGAGGAAGCTGAGGGCCGATTCCGCGAGCATCACGAAGGCGAAGTCGAGGGCGGCGATGGTCGTCAAGGTGGGCAGAACCGTGGGCGCGACATGCCGGAAGACGACCCGGAAAGAGCTGGCTCCCATGACCCGGGCGGCGGCGACAAACGGGCGCTCGCGGATCTCCAGCACCTCGGCGCGGGAGGTCCGCATGTAGATCGGCATCCGCGTAATGCCGAGGACGAGGACGAGGTTGGCGACCCGCGGCTCAAACATGTAGAGGACGACGACGGCGATCAGGAGCGAGGGGAAGCTCATGATGATATCGGCCAGTCGCATGACGATGTTGCCGAACCAGCCGCCGAGGAAGCCGGCCATGAGCCCGAGCACGCCGCCCACGGTCATCGCGAAGGCGACGGCGGCGGCGGCCACGGCGATGGTGTTCTGGCTGGCGACCATGAGCCGGGCGAGCATGCTGCGTCCGAGCGAATCGGCGCCGAGGACGAACAGCCAGCCGTGATCGAGGGTGAACGGCGGGAAGTTACGCAGCCTGAGATTCATCGAGGTCGCGGTACCGCCCAGAAGCAGCGGACCGAACACGGCGCAGCTCACCACGAAGATCAGGAACAGCGCGGCGACGAAGGCGAACTTGTCGCTCCACAGCAGGCCGAGGACGACCCGAGCGCCGCTTCGCGGGGCAGCGGTCGGGACCGCGGCGGTGTTTCTTTCGGCGCCCATCTCAGTGATGCCTGATGCGCGGGTCGAGCACGGCATAGGCGATATCGACCACGATATTGATGGTGAAGATGACAGCGGCGGTGATCAGGATCGACGCCTGAATAACCGCGAAATCGCGATAGAGAATGGAATCGATCATCAGCTTGCCGACGCCCGGCCAGCCGAAGATAGTCTCGACGATGACGGCGCCGTTGGCGATACCGGCGGCCTGGTCGCTGGCCACCGTGATCACCGGCAGCATGCCGTTGCGCAGGGCGTGGACGAAGATCACGGCCCGTTCGGTGACGCCCTTGGCGCGCGCGGTCTTGACATAGGCCGAGCTGAGAGCGGTCAGCATCGAGCCGCGCACCACCTGGACCATGAGTCCAAAAGGCCGGATCAGAAGGACGCCGATCGGCATGATCCAGTACTCGATCGCGAAGCCTCCAGTGCCCGATGTCGGCAGCCAGCCCAGGGTCACGGCGAACAGCAGAATGGCGGTGATGGCGACCCAGAAGTCCGGCGCGCTGGCGCTCGCCAGCGAGATCACGCTGGCCAGGCGGTCGAAGATGCGGCCAGGACGGTAGGCGGCCAGGGAGCCGACCACGATCGCCCCGAGGAGCGCGACGATCATGGTCACGGCGGCCAACCCCAGGGTCACCGGGATCGCCTCGAGAACGACGTCAGCGGCCGGTCGGTGCTTGCGGATCGAGGTGCCGAGGTCGAACTCCGCGAGCCCCGAGAGGAAGCGCCCGAACTGAACGATGACGGGATCGTTGAAGCCGTGCCTCTCCGCAAATTCCTGGCGGGCCTCGAGCGTCGCGTCGAGGGGCAGGTAGAGATTTGTGGGATCGCCCGTCAAACGGGCGAGGAAGAAGACGAGTATCAGCAGCCCCGCCAGTGAAACGAAGCTGTGTACCGCCCGTCGAGCGAGATATGTCCCCATGCGGCTCAGACCGAGGCGGTGGGTCCGGCCCAAACCCGGGAAGGGCCGGCCGGACCGCAACCTAGTTTAGTTGAACTTGATCTGCGAAATCTGCAGTTCGCTGTTGGTCGAGAGCGACGGCGTGAAGTCGAGCCGCGGATTGATCCGCGTATACCCCACCATGTGGAACATCATGACGTCGGGTACGATGTCTTCATGCAAGCGCCGGAAGAGCGCCTGCCAAAGCTCGCGACGCTTGTCGCCCGTGGCCGCGGACGCCTCCGCGATCAGGCGGTCGATCTCCTTGTCGCAGATGGTCGACTGGGGACCCTCGCAGCCGTACTTGAAGAAGACCGTGAAGACGGCATCGCCACTGTTGTTGTCGTGCTGCGCTTGCTGCAGGACGGGCCCACGGTCCTCGGCATACGGCCGGGTGAAGATATCGACCCACTGATTGACCTCCACCATCTGCAGCTTCACGTTGAAGCCGGCCTCCTGGAGCATGGCGTGCGTGGCCTCCATCGCCTCGGTCGCGTTGGGATAGATGCCGAGACGGCCGAGGATCGTGATCTCGTTGTCGACCGGCACGCCGTCGGCCTTGGCCGCCGCCAGCAGCTCCTTCGCCTTGGCGGGATCGTACGGCCAGACCTTGAGGTCGGGGTTATGCCCGCTGATGCTGGGCACGACGAGGTTGGTCGAGGGCACGACATCCTTGCTGAAGATGGTGCCGCGCATGGCCTCGCGGTCGATGGCGTAGTTGAGGGCCTGGCGGACGCGGATGTCGTCGAGCGGCGCCCGCGTTAAGTCGATGCGCAGCCGCGAGGTTTCGGAGTTGAAATAGCTGAAATCCATCTTCGGGTCAGTCGCGTCCTGCAGCGCTATGTTGGGCGCGATATCGGCCTCGCCGGTGGCGACCATGGCCGCGCGCACCGCCGACTCGTTGCGCCAGATGTAGCGCGCGCCCTCGGCCTCGGGCTTGTCGCCCCAATATCCGTCGAAGCGCTCCAGCACGACCTCCTGGCCGGGAGTCCAGCTGACGAATTTGTAGGGGCCCGTCCCCACGGGGTTCTGCGTGCCCTTGGCTTCCTGGGTCTTGGGGCCGGTGATGGTCATGGTGCCCATGAGCGTGGGCAGGATGGGTTGCGGCGTTTCGGTTTTCACTTCCAGGGTGTAGGTGTCGACCGCCGCCGGCATCAGCTTGATGTTGCCGAAGAATTTAAGGCGGACCTCGCAGTCTTGGTTGGGATTGAGCGTGCGGTTGATGGCGATCACCGCGTTCTCGGCGTTGAAGTCCGACCCGTCATGGAACTTGACGCCTTCGCGCAGGGTGAATCGCCAGGTCAGCTCATCGACTTGCTCCCAGGCGGTCGCCAGTCTGGGCGTGATGCTTCCGTCCTTGGGGTCGATCTCGGTCAGGGTCTCGGTGATGTTCTGCTTGACGATCCGCCCGATATTGGAGCGGCTCGATTCGCAAGGATCGACGATGTCCGGCTCCTCGGAAAGCACGACCGTGACGGTTTTGTCCTGAGCGACCGCGCCGCCGGCGATCATCATCGCCAGGGCTCCGGCCGCCAGCGGCAGTGACAAGCCGAAAAGCGTCATCCTCCATTTCATATTAAGAGCCTCCCCTTGGCTTTAGCGGTGATACCGGTGTCATGAAACCGATATTTCAATTGATACTGAATGCTAACAACCGCTCCCACGCGAATCAATGGGCACGCCGGAACGGGCCTCGTCACGCAGCAGAACGACGGTAGCCGCGAAGATCACGCCGGCACCGAGCCAAGTCCACAGGCCAGGAATCTCGCCAAAGGCGAGATAGGCGATTCCCGCGACGATCGGCAGGCGCAGGAAATCGAGCGGCATCAGGGTCGAGGCATCGCCGAGCTGAACCGCCCGGGCGAAGCAGAGCTGCGCCACCATGCCCAGCAGCCCCTGAAGGATCAGCCAGGCGAGCGCCGTCCAGCTCGGCCACTGCCAGACCGGAATCGCGATCAGGGCCGCCATCGGGGTCATGAGAAGAAAGTTCCAGAAGACGATGGTCCGGCTCCGTTCGAAACGGGCGAGGTATTTGACGATCAGCGCCACCGAGGCCAGGCCGAGCGCCGCGCCGACCGCCGCGAAAGCGCCAATGCCGAAAAGATCGGTACCTGGACGCACAACAACGAGCACACCGGCGAAGCCCAGCAACGTGGCCGTCAGGCGCACCGGACGCATGGCCTCACCGAGGAACATCCAGGCGCCGATCGCGGCGAAAAGCGGCATGGCGAACATCACCGCCGTGACCTCCGCCAGCGGCATCAGCGAGACGGCGTAGAAAAAGGCAACCAGCGCCGCGAGCTTGCCGGCCGCGCGCACGACATGCATGGGCAGACGCCGCGTGGCGAGCGCCGCGAGCCCGCCGCGCCACAGCCAGGGAAGCAAGAAAAGGAGGCTGAACAGCGTCCGGAAGAAGGCGATCTCGAAGGGGTGGAGTTCCTCGACCACGAGCCGGACGACCGCCGTGTCGAGAGCGACCGCGCTGCTCATGCCGAACATCAGCAGCGCCCCCTGAAACAACGACCGCGATCTTGTGGATACAGCCGGCACCCGAGCCCCCTCCTTTCTTCAGGGTAAGGAGATTCACGTGTCCCCTGAAATCGCGTTCAACTCCCGGCCACGGACGCAGAAACGGGTAGCAGGGGCGTCGCGGGACCGTTGGTAAAATCGCGCTGGGTTGGTCGCCTGTCAGGCCGTGAGCGGCCGACGCAACAAAAATAAATACCAGCCCATGTCTATTCGCCAAACCCCTGATAGGCGGCGTCAAAAAACCGCTTTTCGAGTGCCACGGCTTCAGCGAAGAACGCCTCCACATCCGCGCGGGCGGACGCGTCGAGATGGCCCCATTGGCGATCGAGCTGCGTTCGCAAATAGTCCACGACGCCCTCAAACTCCTCGCCCGCATGGAGCGTGATCCACTCTGAGAACCAGAAGGAAAGGTCCGGCGAGGGCGGATTGAAGGGCCGCGCCCAGGATAGATAGCTCCATTCGGCAACCGTCAGCACGGCCAGCATTTGCCCATACTGTCCGGAGGATGCCGCTCGAGCCATGAGATCAATAAAGGCCGCAGTGACCGGAGCCGGGTTGACCCGCTGATCCGCGTCGGTAACGCCGAGCGCTTCAAACGCTCTCAGGAAATAGGTGTTTTCCGGACCGGTGATGACGGCCAGAAACTGGGCGGCGGGCACGCTGTCGGCAAGGCTCGGCGCGTGGGCGATGGCGGATGCGAGCAGACGCACGAAGCCGTCAACGAACATATAGTCCTGGATCAGATAAGCCCGCATTTTCTCAATCGGCAGCGAGCCCTCGGCCAGTTCCTTGCAGAACCGATGAGTGGTCGCGGCCTGCCAAAAGCCATCGTTCTGGATACGGAGACGATCGGTCGGGCGCATTTCTTCTCTTTCTTTCAGCATCTTATCATCCTGAGTGTGTGATCCAAAGACGGCCGGCGTACGCGTCGTCGCGGAGCGGAACAACGACGGCCATGTCAAGCCAGGCCGCGCCCGCAATCCTCATCGCGGGTCGAGGGGTCGGGCACTCCCCAGGTGCCGGTCGGGTGCTCCACGTCCGAGGCCCACCATCAGGTCTGCCAGCGGAGTGTGGTTTCCGGCAGGGGATTGACGAACTCGGAGTTGTCTTCCTGCGCGGCCTGCCAGTCGCGCTTGAGGCGAAGATACCACTTCACCAGCGTGTCGGCGTCGTTGATCAGGATCTGCGGGGCGCCATGGCGCAGCCCCTGCTGCTGCACCTCCATGATCCATTGATCCTGCTTGAGGAAAGCGCGGGCGAAGGCCCCGGCCACGGGTTTCAGCGGGGTCAGCCAGGGTATCGTCCAATAGAGGAGATGACAGAGCCGGGTCCGCGAGGCGGTCACCGGCGTGACCGCGGTGACGCTGCCAACGGTCCCGCGATCGCCCTGAATCACCTCGATCCGAAGCCCGGGAAGCTCGAAGGAGATTTCCGTCGAGACGTTCCCGCCGAGCAGCGCATAAGTGAGCCCGCCCTGGGTCGGACTGTGCCGGGCCATCGTGAAGCCGCGCCGGCTGGGAACGTAGTGCTTGGTCTTCTCGCGCAGGGCGCGGCGGCTGCGCCACCAGCGCGAATTGTGCACATAAGGGCCGTGGGCGGGATCGAGCAGGCCGTAGACCGCGTTGTCGATATCGCAGGGGAGGTCGAGCGTGGCCGCGACCCCGGGCGACAGATCGCCGATCTCAGGAATGACGGGCGGATCCTCGACCGCGGCACCCTCGCCCCAATGGATCCAGATCAGTCCCTGGCTCTCCCGGCAGGGATAGGCGGGCGTGCCGATCCGGTCGAGATGCATCTTCTGGTCCGGCAGCAGGGACGGAATGGCGGTGCACCGGCCGTCGCTGCCGAAGCGCCAGCCATGATAGGGGCATTCGACCTCGCGGCCATCGAAGCGGCCGGCCGAGAGGAGAACCCCGCGATGGGGGCAGATGTCGCGAAAGGCGAAGACTTCGCCATCCGCGCGCCGGCCGAACAGAACCGGCTCGCCGAAGAGCTCGCGGCCAGTCATGCCGCCGCGCTTGAGCTCGCGGGCCGGCATCGCGACGTACCAGAGATTGGTGGCGTAACTCGTCATCCGGACTCCTCTGCGGGTTCGTCGGAGGATCGCAGCGGCGCTCAAAAAAAGAGGCCGGCTACAAAGACGGCCAAAGGCAAATCGCCTCGTGCAAGCTCCCCATTGTACAGCGGGCCGTCGCCGGGCGTTACCGGTTTCCAGCCGCCAGCCGCCTGACGGCATTTTCGGTTGCGGCGGCCGCCTCTGATCGACCTGAGGAATGTTGTCGAGAGATATGGCCTCAAGGTTTGGTCTGACAATAGACAGTATGATTTATTGACATATAGATAAACCACTCTGTAGACTTTGGCGCGATAGGAGTAGGGTTTGTCGATGTTCCAAAAGATTGAACGGTCGACGACAGGCGAGGCCATCCGGAACCAGGTTTTAGCGGCCATTTCGGCCGGCGTCTTGAAGCCGGGCCAGCGGGTTCCGACGGAACGGGAATTGACTGAAATGTTTCAAGTCAGTCGCCCGGCCTTGCGCGAGGGGCTTAAGGCCCTGGTGTTTTCCGGCATTCTCGAACAGCGGGGTAGTCTCGGGACCTTCGTGGCCGAAAGCCTGAACGATTCAATCTTAAGCGCGTCGATTCAGCTCGTTCCCGTGCGTGGGGCTCGGGAGGCGATCGAAATCATCGAGGCCCGACGTGGAATCGAATGCGAATTGGCGCGGCTCGCGGCCGTGCGCCGGACCGATGACGATTTGGCCGCCATGCGGAACTGCCTCGATCGATTGGCCGATTGCGAGGACGATGACCCCGATCGGGCGATTTTGGATTTCGACTTCCATTCCGCCCTCGGCGCCGCCGGTCACAGCGGCATGCTGTCCTCCTTGCAGATGTCCTTCGGCCAAAAGGTGCTGGCGGTGATGCGCAAGGCGATCTACCGCCCGGACGCCGGGAAACAAGGCCATAGGGAACATGTGGCGATCTTCAACGCCGTGCGGAACGGCCAGGGGGAGTTGGCGGCGCGGATTCTGAACGAACACCTGGTGAAATTGGAAGATGGCGTGCGGAATCACATGGAAAAGAATTCCGCTTTCGGCTCGCCCTTAAATTCCGATTAGGGAGGACAGAATGACTTGTATCCGGCGTCTCTTGGCGCGATTCCGGAGCGAATTTTCGTACGTATTTTTAAAGAAGTGGTCAAGGCAGTGTCGGCCTTGGGTGTCTCTCGCCGGGTAGTTCGCGCCACTCGGACCGTTCCGGTGGAGGCATGTCGGTATGGATGTCGTTGCATCCATGAACGCGAAACGACGAAAAGGCGAAGGCGTGGTGGTTTAAGCGCCTCGAATAGCAGAGGAGATTTCCATGAAAAAGCTACAGCTACTCGGAGTGTGCACGGCGGCCGCGTTGGCAGTATCGGTTTGCGGATCGGCCATGGCAGCGCAGAAATATACCATGCGCGTTGCCTACTATTTCCCCACCAGCCATCCCGCCCACATCACCCTTGAGCTCCTCAAGGCAAATGTGGAGAAAGAGACCAACGGCGTTCTGGAAATACAGCTTTTCCCCAACAGCCAACTCGGCAACGAGGAAACCTTCATCGATTCCATCAAGCGTGGCATCGTCCAGATGGCGGTATCCGGCGGATTGATCAAGAAAGATGAACCGATGTTGGCTCTTGTGGAGCCGCCGTTTGTTTTCGAGACCTGGAAACAGGTCAAGGCCGCCTATACCGGCCCCATCGGCCAAAAAATCGCAGGCGACTATACCAAGAAGACGGGGGTCATGATCGTCGGCTATTCGGTTAACGGTTTTCGTCAGGTCTCCAGTAGTTTTCCGTTGGAAAGCATGGATGACCTGAAAAAGATGAAAATCCGCGTTCCAACCAACGAGATCTACGTGAAGATGTTCGAAGCGTTCGGAGCGAACACCGTTATGATGCCGATGGGCGAGGTCTATACCGCCCTGGAAACCAAGGTCGTCGACGGCCAGGACAATCCATACTCAACGGTGAAGGCCGCCGGTTGGTGGGAAGTGCAGAAGTACATTCTGCAATCCCGACACATGTTCGTGGCGAATCCCTGGTTGGTGAACAAGAAGTTCTACGACGGTCTTCCCCCGGATGTGCAAAAGATCTTCATGGATAACGTGGCCAAGGCCATCGAGCATAACTGGGAAATCTCCGAAAAGGACGATGTCGCGGCCAAGGAGTTCATGCGATCGAACGGCATCAAGGTCATCGTTCCCTCGCCCGAGATGCGCCAAGAAATGAAGGACTCCCTGAAGGATTTCTACGAGTGGTACTATGAATACGTTCCGGGCTCTCGAGAAATCATCGCCGAGATGGAAGCTCTCCCGCGGTAGTACGAAACGCCTTACTCAGGGGCGGACTCCGTGTCCGCCCCTTTTTCCCGGTTTTTCTGGAGTCCACGGGATCGCGGCATGAACTCATTCCTTGAGCGGGCGGGAACCGCCTATAAGATTTTGATGGGTTCGGTGCTTGCTGTCATGGTCCTGATCGTGTTCGTAAACGTCGTTTTACGAAAATTCTTTCATTCCGGCATTTCTTTCACCGAGGAAGCCCTGCGTTACCTTTTCGTTTGGATGTCGTATCTGGGGATCGTCGCTGCCTACAAGACCAACAGCCACATCCGTGTGACCATGTTGGTGGACGGGTTGTCGCCCAAGGCTCGCGCGGCCCTCGGCCTGATCATGAATGTCGCCATCCTTTACGCGCTCTGGTTCTGCACCAGGGGCGGCTTCGTCTATATCGAGGCCAACGCCGGAACCTATGGCGAACTGCTGAAGGTTCCGTACTACATCGTCATCTACTCGGTCATCTTCGCCTGCGTCGCGATGGGGTTCCTGACCCTGCTTACGATGGTGAAGCAAGCGAGACTGCTGTTTGGCCGGGAAGAAGGTTGATGGAATTCTTCGTTTTCCTCGCCTCCCTGTTCGTGCTGTTGGCGACCGGCATCCCCGTCGGCATGGTCCTCATGCTCTGCGCCATCATCCTGATGGTTTACATGGGCTTCGACGATCCCATGATCCTGGCCCAGCAGATGATCGACGGCACGTCGAATTACATCTTAACCGCCATTCCCTTCTTCATCCTGGCCGGCGAGATCATGCATCATGGCGGCATTTCCTTACGCCTGGTCAAGTTCGCCGAACTGGTGGTTGGCCGTTTCCGGGGCGGGCTCGGCTATGTGACCATCTTCGCCAGCATTCTGTTCGCCGGTTTGTCCGGGGTGGCCATCGCGGACGTCTCGGCCCTGGGCAGTATTCTCGTTCCCCTGATGACGATGGCCGGTTACCGGAAGGATCGTTCGACCGGCCTTGTTTGCGCGAGTTCCTTGATGGCGCCGATCATTCCGCCCAGCCTTCCCCTGATCATCCTGGGCGTGACCGTGGAACTCTCCATCGGCAAGTTGTTCATGGCCGGGATCTTCCCCGGACTTTTCCTCGGACTCTGCCTCATGGTGGTCTGGTTTCTGGTCGTGCGCAAGGACGGCTATTCCCAGGTGACGCACATCCCCAAGGAGGAGGTCGTTCCGATCGTCGTCAGCGCGGTTCCCGCGATGCTGATGCCGGTCATCATCATCGTGGGCATACGGTTCGGCTTTTTCACGCCCACCGAAGGCGGCGCGGTCGCCGCCGTCTATGCCTTGCTGGTTGCTCTGTTTATTCACCGGGAAATGCCGCTCCGGATGCTGATCAACGTTTTCTACAACGCGGCGAAAGGGGCGGCCTCGGTGATGTTCATCGTGGCCACCGCCTATACCATCGGCTGGTTGATCACCATCGCCCAGGTGCCTCAACATCTGATCGCCATGTTCCAGGGATTGACCGAGAATCCGCTGCTGCTGCTCATCACGCTCAATGTCCTGTTGCTGTTCCTGGGCATGGTGTTGGACCTGACTCCGATCATTCTCATTTTCGCCCCAGTGATCTATCCACTGATCCTGGCGGCCAACATCGATCCCTACTATTTCGCCATCGTGATGGTCCTGAACCTGTGCATGGGGCTTCTGACCCCGCCCGTGGGCACCGCGCTCTACGTCGGATGCTCGGTCAGCGGTCTCAAGATCGGCGAGATCGTGCGCGGAATCTGGCCATTCCTGCTGACGGAACTCTTCGTTCTCCTGCTATTCATCTTGTTTCCGGACTTGATTCTGGTGCCATTCCGTTTCCTCAGTTGAGAAGGGGCGCGCGCGATGACGGCCCCGGATTGTGCTGCTCGCGCAATGCGTCGGCCGAGTGACGAACCACTTCAGAAACTTGCAACAGCTGTCTGACCATTGGACTCGTTTTGCGCCAGATCATGCCAATGGTTCGCGATGGTTGCGGCTCTTGAAAGCGATCGACAGACACCGACGCCGAGCGTGTCTCCACCGCCACGGCCATCTCCGGGATCAAAGTAACGCCGATTCGAGCGCCGACCATTTGAACAAGCGTGGACAGGGAACTCCCGTCCAGCACTTCCCGTGGCAGCGCCGATTGAATATTGCAGAACGAGAGGGCTTGATCGCGAAAACAGTGCCCCTCCTCCAGCAGAAGCAGTCTCATTTCGCGCAGCGATTCGCTACTCGGCACGGGCTTTCCTTCATCCTCGCCTGGCCGGACCAGCACGAAGTTTTCCGCAAACAGCGCAACCTCGGTAAACGAGGGCTCGGACACCGGCAGTGCAACGACTGCCGTGTCAAGCCGGCCTTCCGCCAGCTCTTGTATGAGCTTCGGCGTCAGCGTCTCACGCACGTGAATGTCGAGCCGGGGATGCATTCGAGTGAGGTTCCCGATAATTGCGGGCAGCAGATAGGGTGCGACCGTCGGGATCACGCCAATGCGCAGCCGACCCGACAATTTGTCACGCGAGGCACGCGCTAGGTCGCCCAGTTCATCGACCGCGCGCAGGATGTCGCGGACGCGCAGCGCGAACTCTTCTCCGAAGTTGGTCAGCCGGACCTGTCTTGCGCTTCTCTCGAATAACGCGATGCCCAGCGATTCCTCCAATTCCTTGATCTGCATCGACAAAGCGGGCTGAGAGATCGCACAAGCATCTGCCGCGCGTCCAAAATGGCCATGACGTGCCAGCGCTTCGAAATAGCGAAGCTGCTTTAGCGTGATATGGATCATAAATTTATCTTATCGCAGAAATCAGAAAATTCAAATTCACCTGATGGCCCGTGTTTAGTATCATTCTAAAAAGGAGCAGCGAACATCCTGACAGCCAATATGGGAGCGGAACATGGACACAGTGACTGACAACAATACAGGCATGTGCCCGGTGACGGGCAAACACTCGGCCGGCGGCGGCACATCGAACCGGGACTGGTGGCCGAACCAGTTGAAGCTGAACGTCCTGCGTCAGCATTCCTCCTTGTCCGATCCGATGGGCGAGGACTTCAACTATGCCGAAGGCTTCAAGAGGCTCGACCTTAAGGCCGTCAAAGACGACCTCTACGCCCTGATGACCGATTCCAAGGACTGGTGGCCGGCGGACTACGGCCATTACGGCGGGCTCTTCATCCGCATGGCCTGGCACAGCGCCGGCACCTACCGTACCGGCGACGGCCGCGGCGGCGCGGGGACCGGCAATCAGCGATTTGCACCGATCAATAGCTGGCCCGACAACGCCAACCTCGACAAGGCGCGCCGGCTGCTCTGGCCCATCAAGCAGAAATACGGCAACAAGATCTCCTGGGCCGATCTGATGATCCTGGCCGGCAACTGCGCGATGGAGTCGATGGGCTTCAAGACCTTCGGCTTCGGCGGCGGGCGCGAGGATATCTGGCAGCCGGAGGAGGACATCTATTGGGGTGCCGAGGCCGAGTGGCTGGGCGACAAGCGATATAGCGGCGACCGCGACCTCGAGAATCCCCTCGCCGCGGTGCAGATGGGCCTTATCTACGTCAACCCCGAAGGGCCCAACGGCAACCCGGACCCGGTTGCCTCGGGCCGCGACATCCGCGAGACCTTCGCGCGCATGGCCATGAACGACGAGGAGACCGTCGCCCTCACCGCCGGCGGACACACCTTCGGCAAATGCCACGGCGCCGGTGATGCCGCCCTTGTCGGCCCCGAACCCGAAGGCGCAGGCATCGAAGAGCAGGGCCTGGGCTGGAAGGGCAGCCACGGTAGCGGCAAGGGTGACGACTCGATCACCAGCGGCATCGAAGGGGCCTGGACGCCAAACCCGACCCAATGGGACATGGGCTATTTCGACATGCTGTTCGGCTACGAGTGGGAGCTGACGAAAAGCCCCGCCGGCGCCCATCAGTGGACCCCGAAGGACGTGGCCGACAAGGACCTCGTGCCGGCCGCCCATGATCCGTCGAAAAAGGTCACGACCATCATGACCACGGCGGACATGGCGATGCGCATGGACCCCATCTATGAGCCGATCTCGCGTCGCTTCCACGAGAACCCGGACGAGTTCGCGGATGCCTTCGCCCGGGCCTGGTTCAAGCTGACCCACCGCGACATGGGGCCGAAGTCTCGCTATCTCGGCCCGGAAGTGCCGGAAGAGGATCTGATCTGGCAGGACCCGATTCCCGCCGTCGATCACGCGCTGATCGACGAGCAGGACATCGCGGCCCTCAAGAGCCAGGTTCTTGCTTCGGGTCTTTCCGTGTCGGAATTGGTCTCTACCGCCTGGGCCTCGGCCTCGACCTTCCGCGGCTCCGACAATCGCGGCGGGGCGAACGGGGCGCGCATCCGCCTCGCCCCGCAGAAGGATTGGGAGGTCAACCAGCCGGCCCAGTTGTCCAAGGTGCTCAACACCATGGAGGGGATCCAAAAGGCCTTCAACGACGCCCAGTCCGGCGGCAAGAAGGTGTCGCTTGCCGACATGATCGTCCTCGGCGGATGTGCCGCGGTCGAGCAGGCCGCCAAGAATGCCGGGCATGACGTGACCGTTCCCTTCACGCCGGGCCGCATGGACGCCACCCAGGAGCAGACCGACGTGGACTCCTTCGACGTCCTCGAACCGGAGGCGGACGGTTTCCGCAACTACCAGAGGGCCAAATACACCGTCTCGGCCGAGGAGATGCTGGTCGACAAGGCGCAGCTCCTGACCCTGACCGCGCCCGAGATGGCCGTTCTGGTCGGCGGCCTGAGGGTGCTCGGCGCCAATGCCGGCGGGTCCAGGCACGGCGTCTTCACCGACCGTCCGGGCACGTTGACCAACGACTTCTTCCTCAACCTGCTCGACATGGATACAGCGTGGAAAGCCACCTCCGAGGACGACGACGAGTTCGAGGGCCGCGACCGCAAGACCGGTGAGGTCAAATGGACCGGCACCCGCGTCGATCTCATCTTCGGGTCGAACTCCGAACTGCGGGCCCTGGCCGAGGTCTATGGCTGCGCGGACTCACAGCCCAAGTTCGTGCAAGACTTCGTGGCGGCGTGGAACAAGGTCATGACCCTGGACCGCTTCGACCTTGCCTGACGCCTGTCAGGAGGCGCTCAAGGGCTGCTGAAGCCCAGCGGCGTTCGAGCGTGGGTGAGGGCCAGATCGAGCCTCCGCAAACCTGCGATCGCCCAGGACACCGGCAGACGTCAAGGACAAGAAACCCAGGCGGCGTTTCAAGACAACTTGAAACGCCGCCTCGACGTTGGGGCATTCCCCCGCACCCTCACCAGTCATCGATTCCGCCATCGCGGCGGAAGCTCTCGTGGATTTTTCCCCGTATCGGCTGCCCTGGCTCGCGCGGACACGGCGTCCCTCCCAATCCTGGGCCGGGAGGCAGGCCGCAGCATCCGTCGTCCTCCACGGCAACGACGGGCGCAGCGATCCGGGCGAAGGCGTCGTGGAACTCATGACGATGCTCGAGCATCGCGAACGCCTGGGCACTTGCCGCCAAGTGCAGGGACGCCAGCACCTGCAACGGTCCGTTGGGGTTATGCGGATTGAAGGCGACGCCGTAGGTTTCAGCCATCGCTGCGAGTTTCGACAATTCGGTGATCCCCCCGGCGTTCGACACGTCCGGCTGAATGATGCCAGCGAGCTGTTCGTCGAGAATTGGGCGAAACCCCCAACGCGTGAAAAGTCTTTCGCCTACGGCAATGGGAACCGTGAAGTGCTCGACACAGCGGCGCAGTTCCGCGGGCGATTCCGCGGCGACCGGCTCTTCGATCCATAGCGGATTCGTATGGCGTACCGCGGCCTCCATGGCGATGGCGCCGGCCGCCGTCAGCTTGCCATGGAAATCGAGCGCGAAATCGCGATCCCCCAGTTCCTCGCGCATGGCCTCGCAGCAAGCGACGACACTGGCGAGGGCCTGCTTGTCGACGACCGATCCGACCGGCGGCAGCGGATAGATCTTGACCGTCCTGTAGCCGAGGGCCAAGGCCGCCCGCGTCCGCTGACGGAAGACCTCGGGATCCTCGGACAAGCCGAGATTGGCGTAAAGGCGGATCCGTTTCCGGACCGCCCCGCCCAACAGCTTGTAGATGGGCTGATCGACCAGCTTTCCGCGGATGTCCCACAAGGCCACGTCCACACCGGACATCGCGCTGGTCAGGATGGGCCCGCCGCGCCAATAACCGTGCCGGTAGGCACGCTGCCAGCACCACTCCGAATCCGTCGGATCCGCTTCCAACAGCAATCGTTCGAGATCCCGTATCGCGCCGGCCACCCCGTTCGGCTTGCCGGGAAGGGAACACTCGCCGTATCCCGCGATTCCTTCGTCCGTCTGCACCTTGACGTAACACAAATCACTGACCGGACCGTCGATGGAGAATGGTTCAATCGAAACAATTTTCATTGGTTACCGGGTTACTTATGGTTCATCGATGTCGGCGTTATTGAGAAGTCTGCGCCAAACTGGGGAAGCCTGGGATCAGTCGTAGAGCAAGCCCGGAAGCCACATGGAAATCGCCGGCACATACGTCACCAGCAGAAGGACGACGATGTTTGTGGCGACGAACGGCAGGATCGCCACGACGACGCTTTGCAAGGGGCGGCGCGCGATGTTGGCGCAGATGAACAGGCACACGCCCACCGGCGGTGTCGTCAGCCCGATCATGAGGTTCAGGACTACGATGACGGCGAAATGAATAGGTTCCACGCCGATCCCCTGGGCCAGCGTCAGCAGAGGGACGAACATGATGATGAGCGCGGCGATCGTCTCCATGAACATGCCGATGAAAATCAGCACGACATTGATCAGCAAAAGGACGACGTAACGATTGTCCGTGACGGAAAGCACGTAGCTCGCGATCATGTTCGGGATGTGCTCGGTTACGAGGATCCAGGCGAACACATTGGCGAATCCGACAAGGATGAGGATGGCGCCGGACGAGACCGCAGATTCCACGAGAATGGGAATGACCCGGCGTATCGGCAGGTCGCGAAAGACGACGGTGCCGACGAAGAAGGCGTAGATCGAGGCCGCGACGGCGGTTTCGGTCGGCGTCATGACTCCCGAAAGCAGACCGACAATGACGATTGCCGTCATGAAGATGGCCCAGAACGCTCCCACGAACGACGCAATGAGCTCGCGCAGTCCCTGCCAGGGCTGCCGTGGGAATTGTCGTCGCCTGGCGATGATATAGGCGGTTACCATCATGGCTAGGCCCAGAAAAACGCCGGGAACGGCTCCGGCGACGAACATTCTGCCGACCGAGACACCGGACAAGGCACCGACGATGATCATCGGCACGGATGGCGGAATGATGGGACCGACGGTCGCCGAAGCAGCCGTCACGGCGGCCGAGAAATCGGCGGGATAGCCGGCTTTTTTCATGCCGGGGATCATCACGCCGCCGATTGCTGCCGCGTCGGCCACCGCCGTTCCGGAAATGCCGCCGAACAGCATAGAGGCGGCGATATTCGAAAGTCCCAAGCCACCGCGCAGCCACCCGACGATGGCGTTCGCGAACCTGACGATACGGACGGTAATACCGCCATGGTTCATCAGGTTGCCGGCCAGGATGAAGCCGGGGATGGACAGCAAAACGAAGCTATCTATGCCCGCATACATCTTCTGCGGAATCACCGCCAGCGGAAGGCCCGCGACCAGAATGTAGAGAAGCGAGGAGACGCCAAGGGTGACCGCCACCGGGAGGCCAATAATGAGCCCGACGACAAACGATGCGCCAAGAAGCAGGAGTTCCATGTTCAGTCGCTTTCCGAAACCTCGCTCTCGGCCGGCCCGGAATCCTTGGGCTCCCTGAGAATGGACGCGAACTGGATCATGGCAAACACCATCAACGTCGTCAGCAATACGGCTATGCTCATGTTGAAGAGATCCATCCTCCAGCCCATTGCCGACGATGTCTGGCCCCTCCCGATCATCATGAACAACCAGGCCGGTTCGAGCAGCATGGCACAGAGCAGGACAATGATCGCCGCGCAGACAAGCCGAAGCATTTTCGACATCCGCCTTGGCAGGGCGCTGGACACGAAATCGACGTTGATCAGATCGCCGGAGCGCAGCGAGAGCCCTGCCGCAAAGGCGACCATCCACAGCAGGCAGAACCGCGTCAGTTCCTCGGTGAAGACGGGCGAATATCGGAAGATCGCTGTTCGGCCCATGATCTGCACGACCACGGCATAGATGATGCCTAAGAAAGCCGCACAGGTCCCGAATCGACAAATCCAGACGAGAAGATCGACGAGGTTTCGCATGGCACGGCTATAACGGCTGGCGTTCCCTGATTCGCGGGCATGACGCTTCCTGGGAGCACGTGATCGCGGGTCGCCATCGGACGACCCGCGATCACTCTAGCAGGCTGCTGAAAAACTCGTTGACGTGCCTTGCCTCGCCCTTCGAGACGGCGCGTCGCGCCTCTTCGGGATGAGGCAAGATATTGAAAAGATTGGCCTCATGCCGGGGAGCGAAGCGTCTTGAAGCACGAGGCCAATCATGGATGAACCCTTTTTCAGCAAACTGCTAGATCATTCTAACGGTTGAAAAGCCGTTCCGCATGGGGGCGGATCTCTTCGCTGACATTGGCAAGCACCGCGTCTCGTGCATTGGCCGCGAACTTCTCCTTGCCCACTTGGACGAGTTCCATGCCCTTTTCTTGCAGAACTGTGACGAGTTCGTCCTTCGTCTTGAGGAACAACTGGCGCTCGTAGTCCTGGCAACGTTGCGCCGCCTCACGCACGATTTCGCGGTCCTTTTCGGACAGTTTGTCCCATGTCCTGTCCGCGATGATGATGTAGAGCCACGATCGGACATGTTCGGTCAGGTTCACATAGTCCTGGACTTCGAAGAAGTTCGCCGACTTGATCAACGCAAGGGGGTTTTCCTGCGCGTCGATGGTGCCGTTCTGGAGTGCGGTGAAAACTTCGGAGAACGCCATCGGCGTCGGGTTGGCCCCCAGGGCACGCCACACGGTGACATGGAGCGGCACGTTGGAAACTCGCAGCTTCAGGCCGTTCAATTCGTCCGGGGACTTAATGGGACGATTCGACGTCAGGTTCCGCGCATCCCGCAAGAAGTATCCGATCGGGCGAACCGGCGACTTTTCGACGATGTTGTCCTCGATCGCCTTGCCGATATCGCCGTTGATGACCTGATCGACGTCTTCAAGAGACTTGTAGGCGTAGGGAAGGCCGATCAAGGCTGCTAACGGTGCCCAGTTCTGCAGGCTTTCGCCGGCGAGCGTCATATCGGCGGTGCCGAGCTGCATCCCGTTGATGACGTCCATCTCCTTGCCGAGCGTCTCATTAGGGAAAATCTCGGCTTCAATGCGTCCCCCCGACAGGGCCAAAAGCTCCTCGGCGAATTTGAGCGCGCCTTTATGCCAGGTGTGATCCTCGTTCGCCACGTGACCGAAGCGGAGTGTCACGTCCTGTGCCGCAGTCGGGCCTGAATAGACTGCCAACGCGAGGCCGACGACGACGGCTGTTTTGATCCAAGATTTCATGGTCAAGGCTCCTAACTTTATCTTCCGACGAAAACCCATCCTCTACGCGTCAAACGACTCTTTGGCCCATGAATTTCATCGCCCCCCCTTGGTTTGTTCTCCTGGCATAACCGCTATATAATACATATGAAATCCTAGGATACAAGCGTATGCCGTCCAGGGACGCAAGTCAACCTCCCGAGGAGGCAAGAGGGCCGGTTTCCGGACTTGTCAATTCAGGCTGTGTTGGGCAGGTTAACGGAAAATTTTGGAAATCTGGAAAACTGATGGCAACTGGATGTAGCTTTCAACCTTCTGAAGGAATCAAGTTGGATCGCGAGCGATCCGTCGCCGACCAGGCTTACGAAAAGCTTCGCAAGGAAATTGTTTCGCTTCATTTCGTCCCGGGAGAACGCCTGTCCGAAGGCAAGCTTTGCGACTGGTTCAATATCAGCCGTACACCGATCCGCCAGGCCTTGAAAAAGCTGGTCAATGAGGGGTTCGTCGAGAGCCTGCCGCAGTTTGGGACATTCGTCTCGCTATTGTCGATGAATCAGCTTCTGGAGGCCCAGTTCATACGGGAATCATTGGAATGCGCGACCACAAGGCGGGCGGTGGTGCGCGTGAACGGCGAGAACGAGGAAACGCTATTGCGTCTTCTCAAGGCGTTCGATAAGGCTGTGGAACAAGAAGACCACGATGAGTTCTTCGATCTGGACCAAAGTTTCCACCGGCTCATCTGCGAGATGTCGGGGATGCCCGGCACATGGAAAACGGTCGAGGTTGCGGCTGCACATCTCAATCGATCAAGACGCCTTTCACTTCCGATTCCCTATGTGCCTGCAGAAGCGGCCGAGCAACATCGTGAAATTGTTACGGCTATCCTGCAAAGAGACCCGGACGCCAGCGAGGCCGCGATGCGCAAACACGTGCGCAACATATTAAAAATATTGCCGCGGATAAAAGAAGAGAACAAGGAGTACTTTATTAAAGAAGAGACATACTCGATGCCAGAATACTTGGAATAGATTCAGAGATCCCGGTGGCGGAGGGAGTGGGATTGGCCTCGCTTCGCTTGGCCCGCTGCGCCCGAAGACGGGCTTGCGCACGAACTTGGGTTCGTTCACCGAACCCCCGTCCCCACAAACAAAGGGGACCCGAGCCGGGTCCCCTTTGAGCGACCTGAGAGATAGGTTACGGCACGTACCGGACACATAGGTAACACTTTTCGCCATTTTGGCGGAGGTGTTGATGCCGTGGAGAGAGTGTTCGG
>JANQJG010000145.1 GCA_028281785.1 Rhodospirillales bacterium | reverse complement strand
GGAATGGCAGTGAACGCCGGTGAAAAGCAAGCTTTGCAGGACGTTGGAGCCGGAGACGATGCAGCCGCCGGAGACCATGGAGGAGACGGCGGAGCCGCGCCGGCCCTCTTCGTCGTGGATGAACTTGGCCGGCGGCGTCACCTCGCCGTAGGTCCAGATCGGCCAGTCGCGCGAGTAGATGTCGAGCTCGGGCTCGAAGTCCGTCAGGTCGATGTTGGCGCGCCAGAAGGAATCCACGGTCCCGACATCGCGCCAGTATGGGCGGGGCTCGGAGCCCGTCATGACGCAGGATTCAGAGAACCTGTGGGCCACGGCCTTGCCGTTCTGGACCACGTAGGGGATGAGGTCCTTGCCGAAGTCGTGGTCGGAATCCGGGTCCGCCGCATCCTTGCGCAGCAGGTCGATGAGGAAGTTGGTCTCGAAGATGTAGATGCCCATGGAGGCGAGGGCGTTGTCCGGGTCGCCCGGAATGCCCGGCGGGTCCGCCGGCTTTTCGACGAACTGGATGATCCGGCCCTCTGCGTCAACATGCATCACGCCGAAGCCGGTGGCCTCCATGCGCGGCACCTCGATGCAGCCGACGGTCACGTCGGCGCCGGTCTCGACATGCTGGGCCAGCATGATGCCGTAGTCCATCTTGTAGATGTGGTCGCCGGCCAGGACGATGATGTAGTTCACCCCGTAACTTTCGATGATGTCGATGTTCTGGGTGACGGCATCGGCGGTCCCGAGATACCACTGGCGCTCGTCGACCCGCTGGGAGGCGGGCAGCACGTCCAGCATCTCGTTCCGCTCGGCCTGAAAGAAGCTCCAGCCCCGCTGCAGATGGCGGATCAGGCTGTGGGCCTTGTACTGCGTCGCCACGCCGATGCGGCGAATGCCGGAATTGACGGCATTGGAGAGGGCGAAGTCGATGATCCGGCTCTTGCCGCCGAAATAAACTGCAGGTTTCGCGCGTCTGTCGGTCAGCTCCTCCAGCCGGCTGCCCCGCCCCCCGGCGAGGACGAAGGCCATCGCTTGGCGGGTGAGCGAGCTTGTACCTCCTGAAACTGCATTCATGCCTTCCTCCCCTGGTTTCGGTGCCCGCCGCTGCCGGGCCCGCTGGCCACAGTATAGAGCGCGAAAGCGCGGGGCGGCGGTGTTTGTTCACCGCCATCATCGCCGATCCCGGATCGTCTGCCAATTAAAAACTCAATTTGATTTATTTATTGACAAGACCTTTTGGCGAGCGTTAAATCGGAGCATACGGAGCGGCCGTTCCCATCGCGTGACGGGGTCCGGAAAGCTCCGCAGAAAAAATTCGAAACCCGATCTGCACTTGAGGGAGGAATACAGCCATGAGATCAAAGATTCTCAATACCTTAACGGCCGCGAGCCTCGTCGCCATGACGGGCTTTGCCGCGCCGGCCCTTGCCGACGACGTCATCATCGGCCTGATCACCAAGACCAACACCAACCCCTTCTTCGTGAAGATGCGCGAGGGCGCCCAGGCCAAGGCCGAGGAAATGGGCGTGGAACTGCGCACCTTCGCCGGCAAGTACGACGGCGACAACGAGGCCCAGATCGAGGCCATCGAGAGCCTGGTGGCCGCCGGTGCCAAGGGCATCCTCATCACCCCCTCCGACCCGGCGGGCCTGGCCGATACGGTGCGCCGCGCCCGTGAGGCGGGGCTGCTGGTCATCGCCCTCGACACACCCTTCGACCCGCCCGAGTCCGCCGATGCCACCTTTGCCACCGACAACTTCCGCGCCGGCGAGCTGATCGGCCAGTGGGCGGCGGCCAAGATGGGCGACACCGCCAAGGCCAAGATCGCCACCCTCGACCTCTCC
>JANQJG010000095.1 GCA_028281785.1 Rhodospirillales bacterium | reverse complement strand
CGGGTTTTCGCCCAGCCCCTCCGGGGTTCGGCCAAAATCGCCGCGGACATTGTCGAGAATGCTCGAAAGTGGCCGGCACTTCCTTGCGCTTCTCTCCTTTTCCGCGACGATTTTGCTCTCGAACCAGATCAATGCGGTGAAGGTCAACAGGCCCTAGCACTGGCGGTAGGGAGAACTCGCCTCAAGCTGATGGCGTTCGAGTTCTGTCATTGACCGCTCTTCGGCCAGATAGCGGGCAATGGCGTCTCGGAAGTTGGAGTCCGCGATCCAGTGGGCGCTGAAGGTTCGGCGCGGCAGGTAGCCCCGCTGGATTTTATGGGGGCCCTGCGCGCCTGCCTCAACCCGCTTCAGGCCGTGGGTGATGGCGAAGTCGATGGCGCGGTAGTAGCAGGCTTCGAAATGTAGGAACTTGTAGCGTTCCGCGCATCCCCAGTAACGGCCGTAAAGGGCGTCCTGCCCAATCAGGTTGAGGGCCGCGGCGACCGGACGGCCGTCCGCCTCCGCCAGCACGAGCAGGACGTCGTCGGCCATGACGTCGTGTAGCAGCGAGAAGAAATCGCGGTTGAGGTAGGTCGGGCCCCACTTGCGGTCGGATGTGTTGCGATAGAAGCGGTAAAACGCATCCCAATGGCGATCCTCGATTTCGTCGCCGCGGAGTTCCCGAATGACGAGATCTCCGGGGGCGTTCGCGGCTTGGCGCTCCTTGCGGATTGCCTTGCGCTTTCGCGAGTTCAGGACGGCCAGAAAATCGTCGAAGCTGCCATAGTTCTGGTTTTCCCAATGGAATTGGTGGCCGACACGCTGCAGCATGCCGGCTTCGCCCATCCGCTGCCATTCCGCCTCGGTGGAGAAGGTGACATGCACCGAGGAAGCCTCGAGGCGCTCGGACAGCTGCACCATGCCGGAAATCAGGGCGTCGCGCAGTTCGAGCCGGGCGCCCCGGCGCAAGAGGAGGCGGGATCCGGTTACCGGGGTGAAGGGTACCGCCGACTGCAGCTTGGGATAGTATCGCCCGCCCGCGCGCTCATAGGCGTCGGCCCACCCCCAGTCGAAGACGAACTCGCCATACGAGTGGCCCTTGAGATAGAGGGGGGCACAGGCGGCCACCTGTCCCATTTCGTCCTCGATGACCAGGTGCTGCGGCATCCATCCGGTATCCTCGGAGACGGCGCCGCTGTCCTCGAGGGCCTTTAGGAAGGCGTGGCGAACGAACGGGTTGCCGGGGCCCGCGCAGGCGTCCCATGCGGATGCGGGGACTCGCCCGATCCCGTCGACCACCTTGATAGCGATGGCTCCATTTCCCTCCGGCATGCCCTAGAAATGGGGCCGTGCGATCGGTGAACAAGGGGCGGTCATTTGAAGGCGGCGCAAGGGATTCCCTGATGTTTGTCCCGCCGTCAGAGCCAGTCCCACCCGATGCCTCGATGTCCGAAGTGGAACAGCTCCGGATGCAGTATTTCGGACAGGATTTCGAGGGATTCGGCGAGGCGTGGTCCGGGCCGGCTGAAGTACTGGCTGGCGTCGGTGATGTAGAGCCGTCCGTTGCGTGCCGCCGCCATCCCCGCGAAGCCCGGCCGCGCGGTCATCGCTTTTGCTTCTCGCCCGGTCTGCTTCAAGCCGTAACCGCATGGCATGAAGACGATCGCATCGGGATCCGCGGCCAGCAGTTCCTCCCATTCCAGGTATCTCGCATACTTGCCGGCGGCGGCCAGCACCTCCCGGCCGCCGGCGAGGTCCACCAATTCGGGGATCCAGTGACCCGCGTTCATCGGTGGATCGGTCCATTCGATGCAGGCCACGCGGGGGCGAGACGACGCTTTGGCCGCCGTCCTGGCAATCTCGTCGGCGCGCGCTTTCATGGCGGCGACGAGAGACTTGCCCTCGGCGGGCACCTCCAGGGCCTCGGCAATGTGCAGGATGCCGCCGTGCACGTCGGCGAGGAAGTGTGGTTCCAGGGAAACGATCCGCACCTCCCTGCCGAGCCAGCCTCTGGTCTCCGCCTCGAGTTCGGCATGGCTGACCGCGCAGAATTCGCACTGGCTCTGGGTGATAATGATATCGGGTTGCAGGTCGCGGACGCGAGTCGCGAAAATGCGGTATACAGAGAGCGCATCGCGCATGATATGCCGCACCTGCGCATCAATTTGGGCGCTCGTGGTCTCTACGGAAATCCGCGCTTCCGTGCACACGGGAAGATTGCGCATCTCCGCCGGATAGTCGCAGGCATGGGATCGCCCGACCATCCGCCGGGAACACCCCAGAGCCGAGACAATCTCCGTCCCGCTGGGGACCAAGGAGATGATCCTTTGATGCATCATTAAAGTTGCATATGGGGATGATAGAGCCTTACCGGAAGATCTCGGGACTCCCGCGCATTCAAAATCCGGCGAGCCGGCCGTAAGAAAAATGTCATGTTCATAAGGGTTAGATATGGGATATCTTTTGAGGTAGGCGTTGGTCCGTAGAGACTCGTCATTCGCGGCAGGATGCCGACGAAGGGAGCGTCAAGAATGACTCTGATCGACACGGAAGACCGGCCGCCGGCATCGTCGGTGGCGAAGGCGGTTGACGCGTTGAGGGGGCGAGACGCCCTCGTCTCTTATCCAAAAACCGATACGCAAGCCAGATTCGCCTCAAGCGCCCCAAGATGGGGTTGGGAATGGGCATTGGAGCGTCTCGACTACGCCTTCCAGCCTATTGTCAATATCCACAACGGAGTCTGTTTTGGCATGGAGGCCCTGTTGCGGAATTGGCGCGAGGCCGGGTTCGAGAGCATTCAGGAGGTCTTCGACGCCGCGGCCGAGTCCGGCATCCTCGCGGAGGTGGACAGCAAGCTCCGTGAGAAGGCGGTCAGACGGTTTGCGGAGATTCCCGGCAGCGATCACTTCAAGCTTTTCTACAACGTCGACAATCGTTGCGCGGAAACCCCAAGCGTTGTGCAGGCCGCCTCGGCCCATGCCCTGTCCCGGCACGACCTCCCCTCCACGGCCCTCTATCTGGAAATCTCCGAACGCCATGATCTCGCCCGCGCCACCCATCTGCCGGGATTGATCGAGTCCTATCGGGACAAGGGATACAAGCTGGTGCTCGACGACTATGGCGTGGGGTTCTCCCAACTGAAGATGCTGTATCACTGCGAGCCCGACGTCATCAAGGTCGACCGCTTCTTCGTGTCCGGGATCGACACCGACCGGCGTAAGGAAATGCTGGTCGCCCAGCTCGTCGAGCTGGCCCATCTGATGGGCACCACGGTCGTCGCCGAAGGGGTCGAGACGGCCGCGGAATACTATGTCTGCAAACGGATCGGTTGCGATCTGGTCCAGGGGTATCTGATCCAGGAGCCGACGCTGGATCTCCAGGGCCTGACAACGCGCTATCCGAGGGTGGAGGACCTGGCGCGCCATGACCGTCGCGGCGCCGGCGACGACCGGGCTCTCATCACCGAACGCATGACGAGGATCAAGCCGTTAACGACCGACACCGATGCCGTCTCGGTGCTTCACTATTTCCTCGAGTACCACGAGATCACCGTGGTCCCCGTGGTGGACGAGCAAGGCTATCCGGTCGGCATGATCCGGGAAGCCGATTTCAAGGAGTTCTCCTACTCGCACTACGGGCGCGATCTCCTTCAGAATCCGTATCTGCGGCCCAGGCTCGACCGGTTCTTGAGACGCTGCGCGACGGTCGACATCGCGGAGACGGTCGAACACATCCTCAAGGTCTTCGCGTCCGCGGAGAATCAGGACGGCGTTATCGTCACCCAGGATATGCGCTATGTCGGCTTCCTCGATGGCCTCGCCCTGTTGGAGATGCTCAACGAGAAGAACACGGTCGCGGCCCGCGATCAGAATCCGTTGACACAGCTTCCCGGCAACAATGCGATTTACCGCTACGCGTCCGAGGCCCTTGCCGAAAGCGCCACCGAGAGCATTTTCATCTATTTCGACTTCGACAATTTCAAGCCCTTCAACGATGCCTTCGGGTTCCGCCAGGGCGACCGCGCTATTCTCCTGTTCTCGGAACTTCTCCAGAAGAAGCTTTTTGGTTCCCCGTGGTTTGTCGGCCATGTCGGGGGCGACGATTTCTTCGTCGGGGTCAAGGGCGTTGCGTATCCGGATGTCGTCATTCGCGTTCGCAAGTTGCTCGACGGATTCCGCGAGCAGATCGCCTCGTTCTACGATCCGGATTCGCGGGCGCTGGGCGCCATCGAGGGTGTCGACCGGGATGGAAAGGAGAGGCAGTTCCCGCTGATGACGGTATCGGCGGCGATGCTTCAGTTGCCGCCACGCCGTGGCGCGCTGTCCGTGGACGACGTGTCTCCTCTGATCTCGGTGCTCAAGCGGGCTGCCAAGGAACGCGAAGACCATCTTTGCGCGGCCGGACTGGTCCCCGTGGCGGAAGCCTGACAGGAGCCGCCGAGGCGGCCTCAGCCGTTGGGATCACCCGGGCTGCGTTTGCCGCGCAGCAAAACCCGCCCCTCCACGAACTCCCAGGCGAGGAGGGCGGGGACGCCAAGAATCAATTCCCGGGCCCGGATCGCCAGCGCCAAGGCAAGCCCAACCTCGGGTGTCAGACCGATCAGAAGGCCGACCAAGACATAGCCTCCGTCCTGCACGCCGTAGGACCCGGGAACCAGAAAGGCGGCGGCACGCATCGTCTGATTGAGGGTTTCGAGAAGCAGCGCTTCGAACAGCGTGATGGGATGGCCCATCAAATACAGGGCAAGCCAGACTTCCCCGGCGATCAGAAGACGCGCCACGACCCTCAGGGCGCAGGATATCGCCACCGCCCATACCCGCCGGTAGAGATCCCGAATTCCGGCCTCCAGGGCCTCGGCGCCGCCGATCCAGCGGTCCAGCGGCAAGCCCGGGGCGAGGCGCTTTGCGACACGGGAGATGAATTGAAACAGGCCTGCCTGCTGCACCCTGTAGAAGATGTAGATCAAAACCCCGAGGACGGCCGATACCGTCAGCAGGGCCGGGATCCAGTTGTCGCCGCCCGCTTGGCGGGCGAGCAGCGCGATGCCGAGCAGCGCGATCAAAATCTGGGCCGCTGACCGTACGGTTGTGTGCACGACCACGCTCGCCGCCGCGAGCGTCGTTGAGATCCCTTTGTGAATGATCAGCCTGGCCTTGGCGACCTCGCCGCCGATCTGCGCGGCCGGCAGCAGCGTGTTGATGGACTGGCCGATCCACTGGACGAAAACCACAAGTGGAAGGGAGGGGCGCTCGCTTGGCGGGAACAAGCACCACCAGGCGAGCGCGGTCATGATCAGCGAGGACATGTAGTAGGCGGCCATCCAGAGAAGCCGCCAGCCGGCGATCGCCATGACGTCCGTCACCGCTCCGAATCCGCGCCATGCGACAAGGCCGATGACCAATGTCACGCCGATGATCAGGAGCGCGAGCGAGAGCTTACGCAAGTCGGCCTCCGGATGCGCCGACCGGTTTGGTGCTGCGGGCTCCGCGGATCCCGGTCAGCGGAGTTCGAATACGCCGTCCACCTCGACCGCGACCCCCAAGGGGAGCGCTGGCGCGCCGACGGCGAAACGGGCATGCCGGCCGGACTCGCCGAAGACCTCGACCATCAGGTCGGATGCCCCGTTGACGACCTGGGGCTGGGCCGTGAAGTCCGGCGCGCAGTTCACGAAGCCGCTCAGTTTCACGACCCGTTCCACACGGTCGAGATCGCCGTCGCAGGCGTTCCGAAGCTGTGCAAGCAGATTGACCGCGCACAACCGCGCCGCCTGATATCCTTCGTCGACGGAGAAGTCGGCGCCGACCTTGCCCACGAAACTCGGCTTGCCGTCGGCCATGGGCACCTGGCCGGAGAGAAAGACCAGCGGTCCGGAGACCACGTAGGGCACATAGTTGGCGGCCGGCGACGGCGCCTGGGGCAGTGTGATGCCCAACTCGGCAAGGCGGGATTCGATTGTGGCAGGCATGGGACTCTCCGCGATGGCTCGGGACAGAAGGATGGCTTTGTGTGCGTCCCGAGCGCCGACGCGAACAGCAACCTCTGTTGTCACAGAGCTTGTTGGAACCAGCCGACTTGAAAGCCCGAGACGCGATGGTGCGGTGTTAACAGCTTCTCGCCCGTGGCACAATCCATGCCCCTACAAGGCTCACCTGCGCTCTGGAAGCAGGGGGAGGGCGCGAGGCTCCCGCGTCGGCATGGATTGGCGCCATACGGAAGTCGTCGCGGGGCGGAGGGGAGCCCTATCCGGAAAGGCCGATCCGAAAACGTTCCGCCAAGCGTTCGCTGCTTCTCCGTCGAGGTTGTCCCTCTCGCTTCCACAGGCGACGCGGGCCTGCTCGTAGGCAGCTTCCGCCGCTTCGAGCCACGCCCGGCCAAGACGCTCGCTCTCCATGACGCCGGGGGTGAGAAGTTCGCGATCCGTTTGATGCCGGAGCCAAAAGAAGAAGTCGCGCACCATCCAATCGTAGAACAGGAGGCTTCTCCGCTGGTACGTCCAGGTAAGAACGAATTCGGTGACAAGAAGCTCTAGGGCTAGGGATGTCAGCGAAACCCTGTGGGCACGGCGCCAGGCCTTGAGCATGAGGATCAGATGCGTGGCCTTGCCGCCGCTCGCCAGATTGGCCTCGCGCAGCCGCGCCGCTTCGGCGTAGGGGTCGGCCACGCGCCATGGGTTGGGTGACTGAAGGGTTGGGATTAGAACCGCTCCGGCTGACGTGCGAAAGCATGGACGCACGAGAACACCGAGGCCTTGAGGCGACCGGAGCGTGAGAGAGGCGTCCTCGGTCAAGCCGACGAAGCGAAAGCTGGGATGTACCGCCGCGGCTATGTCCTCCAGCAATAGCGCGACATGTTCGCGGCCGGCTTGGATACGGTGCCTTGAGGAATTTGGCAGAACGTAAAGCAGACCGACCTCACGAACCGGTCGGATCGCGGTTCCCTTGGCGATACCGCCGAGGAGCAAGTGATCCGCCAGCGGCCATTCCACGGCACCCGAGAGGTCAAACAGCGTTGGCGTGTAGTAGTGGGATCGGAGCAGTCCAGCGATGTCAGCCGCGGTGGCCTGGGCCTCTCGAAGCTCGTCCGGACCGAGCTGCAGTCCGGCGATGAAGTCTTGAAATCTGTGGGGCACGTGTCGCCACGCAGCCGTCATGGCCGGAGCGCTTTTCGGCGGGCGCGCCACTCCCGGGAAAAAAGGGAGGCGCTCCCGGAGCCCGTAGGCTCCGAGAGTCGCCCCAAGGTTCCCAGGGAGGATCGCCGGGAGAAAGGATGACGAGTTATGAACATCCGCTGGTGGCCCCACAGGTGACGCACTTCATGCATGTGCCATTGCGCACCAGCGTGAAGTTTCCGCATTCCTCGCAGGCATCGCCCTCGTAGCCCTGCATGCGCGCGGTCCGAACTTGGTCAAGCCGTGCGTCGGTGCTGGCGATGACGTCGTCGCTGACATGGAGCGGCTCGGCCGGCTCCGTACGGGCGGCGACCAGGGTGCCTCCGTCCTCGAAATGGGCCTCCAGCTCAATCGACCGGGCGAAAGACCCCGCGTCCTCGGATTCGGGCGAGGCCTCGCTCAAGCCGTAGTTCGAGACCGATCCACTGCCGCTGCCATTGCCATGGCTGTGGTCGCCGCCACTCCCATTGCCGTTGCCGTTCGACTTCCCGTTGCCCTGCACGACCAGCAGATTCCGGCGCACATATCCCTTGCTGGCGAAACGCTCGACCGCGTCGAACGCCGCCACCGCCGTCTGCGGCTGCAGGTTGCCCTCGCTGTTGCCGCGACCCATGGCATCCGGCGCAAGATCTTGGGGTTCGACATGCGCGAGGTCGTGACGGCCGAGATAGGAGACCGCCAGCTCGCGGAACATGTAGTCGAGAATCGAGGTCGCCATCTTGATGGTGTCGTTGCCCTCGACCATTCCGGACGGCTCGAACCGAGTAAAGGTAAACGCCTCCACGAACTCCTCGAGCGGCACGCCGTATTGGAGGGCGATGGAGATCGCGATGGCGAAATTGTTCATCAGGCTGCGGAAGGCCGCGCCTTCCTTGTGCATGTCGATGAAGATCTCGCCGAGCTTTCCGTCCTCGTACTCGCCGGTGCGCAGGTACACCTTGTGGCCGCCGACCACGGCCTTCTGCGTGTATCCCTTGCGGCGGTCGGGCATGCGCCTGCGGCTGGCCGCGTGGATGACCCGCTCGACCACCCGCTCGGCCACGATCTCCGCGCGCTCGGCGTTCGGCCGTTCGACGATCTCTTCGACGGTCTCCTCGGCATCGTCTTCGAGAACCGTTGCCTGCAAGGGTTGCGACAGCTTCGATCCGTCGCGGTAGAGCGCGTTGGCCTTGAGCCCCAGCTGCCAGGACAGCATGTAGGCGTCCTTGCAGTCCCCGACGCTGGCATCGTTAGGCATGTTGATGGTCTTGGAGATGGCGCCGGAGATGAAGGGCTGGGCCGCCGCCATCATGCGGATGTGGCTGTCCACCGAGAGGAAGCGCTTTCCGGTGCGGCCGCAGGGGCTGGCGCAGTCAAAGACGGGAAGGTGCTCCGGCTTGAGGTCCGGGGCGCCCTCCAGGGTCATCGCGCCGCACACATGGATGTTGGTGGCCGTGATCTCGTCCTTGGAGAAGCCGAGGGCCGACAGCATGTCGAAGGACATATCGTCGAGCTTGTCGCGCTCCAGGCCGAGCGTCTCGACACAGAACTCTTCGCCCAACGTCCACTTGTTGAATACGAAGCGGATGTCGAAGGCATCGGGAAGCGCGGCTTTCAGGACCTCCAACGCCTCATCCGTGAACCCTTTGGCCCGCAGGCCGTCATAGTTGATCGTCGGCGCGTTCTCGAGCGTGCCGTGACCGACCGCATAACGGACGATGGTCTCGATCTGCGCCTCGCTGTAGCCCAGCTTTTGCAGCGCCAGCGGGACCATGCGATTGATGATCTTGAAGTACCCGCCGCCGGCAAGCTTCTTGAACTTGACGAGGGCGAAGTCGGGCTCGATGCCGGTGGTGTCGCAATCCATGACCAGGCCGATGGTTCCCGTCGGCGCCAGAACCGAGACCTGCGCGTTGCGGAAGCCATGGGCATTGCCAAGTTTCTCGGCGCGGTCCCAGGCCCGGCGGGCGGCCACGACCAGCTCTGCGTCCGGGCAGTCCGTTGCCTTGAGGGGAACCGGGTTGACCGACAGCCCCTCATAGGCTTTGGAAACGCCCTTCGCGGCACGACGATGATTGCGGATGACCCGCAGCATCGCGTCCTTGTTCGGTTCGAATCCCGGAAAGGTGCCCAATTCCTCGGCCATTTCCGCCGAGGTCGCATAGGCGACGCCGGTCATCAACGCGGTAATCGCCCCACAGATGGCGCGTCCCTCATCGGAATCATAGGGAATGCCGTTGGCCATCAGATAGCCGCCGATATTGGCGTATCCGAGACCGAGGGTTCTGAACTCATAGGACAATTCGGCGATTCGGGCGGCGGGGAACTGCGCCATCAGGACGGAGATTTCGAGCGTGATCGTCCACAGGCGCACGGCATGCTCAAAGGCGGGCACGTCGAAGCTTCCGTCCTCCCGACCGAAGGCCATCAGGTTCAGGGAGGCGAGGTTGCAGGCCGTATCGTCGAGGAACATGTACTCCGAGCAGGGATTCGACGCGTTGATCCGGCCGCTGTTCGGGCAGGTATGCCATTCGTTGATGGTGGTGTCGTACTGGATGCCGGGATCGGCGCAGGCCCAGGCGGCATAGGCGATCTTGTCCCACAGCTCTCGGGCGCCGAGGCGCTTGGCGATCGCGTCGTCGGTCCGTCGAACCAGCTCCCATTCCCCGTCGCCCAGCACGGCCCCGAGGAAGTCATTGGTGACTCGAACGCTGTTGTTGGAATTCTGGCCCGCGACCGTGACATAGGCCTCGGAATCCCAATCCGTGTCGAAGATCGGGAACTCGATTTCCAGATAGCCCTGCCGCGCGAACTGGATGACCCGCTGGATGTAGTTCTCCGGAACCATCGCTTTTCGGGCGTCGCGGATGGCCTTGCGCAGCGCGCGATTTTCCTTCGGGTCGAAGCGGGACTCATCCTCGCCCTCGCGGCAGGCGGTCATGACGTCATTGAGGTGGCGATGGGCCAGGCGGGATCCCGCGACCAGGGCGGCGACCTTCTGCTCCTCGCGCACCTTCCAATTGATGAAGTCCTCGACGTCCGGATGGTCGATGTCGACCACCACCATCTTGGCCGCGCGTCGCGTCGTTCCGCCGGACTTGATGGCGCCCGCGGCGCGGTCGCCGATCTTCAGAAAGCTCATAAGTCCGGAGGACCGTCCCCCGCCGGAGAGCGATTCGTTCTCGCCGCGCAGCGCCGAGAAGTTCGTGCCGGTGCCGGAACCGTATTTGAACAGCCGCGCCTCGCGGACCCACAGATCCATGATCCCGCCCGGATTGACCAGGTCGTCCTCGATGCTCTGGATGAAGCAGGCATGGGGCTGGGGGTGCTCATAGGCGGACTCGGACTGAACCAACTCGCCCGTGCGGAAGTCGACATAGTGGTGGCCCTGCGCCGGGCCGTCGATGCCGTAGGCCCAATGCAAACCGGTGTTGAACCATTGCGGGGAGTTGGGGGCGCCACGCTGGACCGCGAGCATGTGGCGCATTTCGTCGAAATAGGCCCTGGCGTCTTCCTCGCCGTCGAAATAGCCGCCTTTCCAGCCCCAATAGGTCCAGGCGCCGGCCAAGCGATCAAACACCTGCTTGGCAGACGTCTCGCCGCCAAATCGCCGGTCCTCCGGAAGCTCGCTCAGGCGGTCTTCGTCGGGAACCGTGCGCCACAGCCAAGACGGTACGTCCTGTTCCTCGACCCGTTTGCATTCGGTCGGCAGGCCGGCCTTGCGGAAGTACTTCTGGGCCAGCACGTCACAGGCCACCTGTGACCAATGCGCTGGAACTTCCACCTCGTCGAGCTGAAAGACGATTGAGCCGTCGGGATTACGGATTTCGCTTGCCGTCGTGCGAAACTCGATGTCCTCGTATGGCGACGCGCCGTCTTTCGTGAAAAATCGCGAAACTCGCATAACTCCCCCAGTTCTGCGCTGGTTTCAAAACCGCCGTGGCTGTTCGATGAGACGCCCCCGAAAACCGGGGTGGCAAAGCTCTAAACGCTAACCCCCTTTCCACCACATTTGGGGCAAGACCCCATATCCAGCGGAGCGGCAGGCGAAACACACGAAATCTAGCCTAACGGGGGCGAAGTGGCAACAAGATTTCGTGGCTTCCCCTAAAAAAAACACAGAATGTTGTACGCTACTCTAGATATGGATATACCGTAGGGGTTCCGGATCAGCCGCTTAGCGGTCTCTTCTGCGGCGCGGCTTTAAAGATTAACCTTTAAGTCCCTGGAGCCTTGCTCCCGGCCGAAGGCCATGGGGCCGGGCAAGCCGTGTCGCCGTCACGGCGATTGGTACGGTTCTCGGTCTGGACGCCGAAGCCGCCGAATGCCATATTTGCGCCGGCCTTCGCGGGATGGCTTGTTAGGGTCAGATGCCCCGGCACCCAGGGGGAGCGGGGGCCAGAGACGGTAGGTTTTACGCGTGATTACACTCGGGACGATCTTTTCCACCCTGTTTCGGTCTGAGCTGGTTGGAACCGACGAGTTCGGCAACCGCTACTACCGTGGCAAGGGCCGGGGCCGCTACGGGCGCGAGCGCCGCTGGGTCATCTATAAAGGAAAGGCGGAGGCGTCGAAGGTGCCGCCGGAATGGCATGCCTGGCTGCATCACACCTCGGAGGTGCCTTTGAGCGAACGGGCGGCGACCGTCAGACCCTGGCAAAAAGACCATCTGCCCAATCTTACCGGGACCGAGCGGGCTTATCTGCCGCGTGGCCACGAGCTTCGGGACCGGCGGCATGCCGACGCGACTGGTGATTACGAGGCTTGGTCGCCGGATGCCGAGGCGGCCGAGAGCGGGGCTCCCGGGTCCAAGGCGGAACCGGCATGACCCGTGAGCTCAAGGAGATTCTCGTCGGGGCTGCCGTGGTTGGAGCTTTCGGCGGCATGCTGCTTCTCTCCTATTGGGGACAGGACTTTGCGGGCGATGCGGCTCGATCCGGCTATGTGCTGACCGCCAAGTTCAATCGCGTCGACGGGCTCTCCACGGGTGACGAGGTGCGCATGGGGGGCATCCGAATTGGAACGGTCGAAGACATGACCCTGGATCCGGACTATCGGGCCGTGATTTCCATGCGCATTGCGCCGGATGCCGAGCTTCCCACCGATTCGTCGGTCGCCATCCACACCGACGGGCTGTTCGGATCGAAATTCCTTGAATTCCTGCCCGGAGGAGACGAAGCGGTCTTCAAGGGGGGAGATACCGTTTCGCACACTCAGGACGCCCAGATCGTCAGCGAACTCCTCGATCTTATCATCGCGGAGGGACGCGCCCGGCTGGTCCGTCAGAAGTTGCGCGAGGGGGGCTGAGTCGTCGGACAGCGTCGGAGAGCGGCATGGGCAGAAATATGATCGAGTCGGTGATGGGCGGGGTGGTCCTGATGGTGGCCGCGTTTTTCGTCTTTTTCGGTTATGAGATGGCGGACGTCGAGGCCGTCCGCGGTTACGAGGTCCAGGCGGTGTTCTCGCGAATTGGTGGATTGGCGCGGGGCAGCGATGTGAGGGTGAGCGGGATCAAGGTGGGAACCGTGGTCGACCATGAGCTCGATCCGGTGACTTTCGACGCCGTCGTTACGTTGTCGATCTCGCCGGAGTTCAAGCTGCCATCCGACACCAAGGCGTCCATCACCAGCGAGGGCTTGCTGGGGGAGAAGTATGTCCGCCTGGAGCCGGGCACGGCGAGCGAGGTGATCGCCGCCGGGGCCGAGATCACGGACACCCATGACTACCGTTCGCTTGAAGACCAGGTCGGGGAGATCATCTTTCTCGCGACCGGCGGCAGCGGCTTGAACTAATCTAGGGCCTGTTGACCTTCAGCACATCGATCTGGCTGGTGTCGAAAACCCGTCAGTTCCAGGAGCGAGGACGAAGGACATGCCGGGCATATTCGAGGA
>JANQJG010000109.1 GCA_028281785.1 Rhodospirillales bacterium | reverse complement strand
AGGGCGTCGAAGCCGATCTGGTCGCCGGTATACGGACAGCGTTCCCGGCATTCCTTCCACAAGAGCCATTTTTCCACCGTATCGCGGGAGGGTTCAAAGATTTGCTTGTCCGCCAAGTCCTTGATCGCGTCCTTGCGTCGCCTTTCCTGTTTACGGTTGGCGCTCAGGAGCTCCTCACGGTCCCGCTTCGACCTGCCGACATCGCGGGCGACCTCGACGCGGATGAGGTCCGGCTTGCCGTAGAGCGCGATCAGGTTGTTGACCACCTTGCGCAGCTCGTTCTGAGCGCGGACCACGGTCGGGTTGCGCAGCTTGGCGATTCGGTCGCGCTCCTCCTTGACCGCCGGGCTCGGCAGCCTGTCGAGCACCTCGCCGGTGGGGCGTTCGCGGTGAGGGAAGGTTCGGTCTCGCCAGTCTTCCCTTTCGGGGCCGTTGACCAGCGCGCCGAAGCGCGCGCCGGCCTCCAGTTCCGGAAGAAACTCCTCCAGCGCCTTCGTCGAGAAGGGCTCCCAGCCGGTCGGAAAGGTCAAGCCTTCGAGCGCCGCCGCCTGTTCCGACGTGACGCCGAGGTCATCAATGAAACCGCGCACGGCCTCGGCGCGCCGGCGCTTGCGCTCGGCCGCATCGCGGATGACCACCCTTTGCGTTCCGATCTCGCCATAATCCGCGTGCCAAAGACGTTCGTGCACCGCGTCGCGAATGGCCTGCTTGTGCGGATGATCCGTCCAAGAGGGGCCGAATATCTTGGCCAGTCCGGCTTCGAGCGGGTTGCCGAGAAGCTTCGACTCGCCGCCGAATTCCAAGTTGAAGCGGAGCCTTTTCTCGGCCCCGTCCTCGAAGAAGGGTTTGAGCGTGGACCGAACCTTCCCCCAGGTCATCGACGCCTGAGTTTGCAAATGCTTGAGGACGGCGGCTCGCTCCTCGGCAATGAGGTGACGGGCATTGCCGCCGACCAGCGCCAGATTGTTCAGCTTTTCCAGCATACGGCGCTGCTGCGACAGCCATGACCCCTTGGGGCATAGCGGCTCGCCGGGCATGAAACGGCATTCGCCGAGGGTGTTCTTGCGCCAAAACACCGGACGCTGGGCGAAGATCGCCGTGTGGATCTGGTGTTTGAAGTCTCGGTCTCTCAATACGGCATGGTGCTTTTCCTGTGCCTCGCAGAGTTTGTCGAATTCCTTCTCCACAGCCGCGCGGTTGGCGTGGAAACCGCGACGGCGTTCCCGCGGCGGCTTGCGCTTGTCCGCATCCGCCGACTTGTCCGCCAGCCATGCGCCGAGCGTGGTGCCGGTGGTGTTCAGTTCAGCGAGGGTCGCCTCGCGATTGGAGGCCGCCTCCTTCTCCTCGGCCGCCTCTGTTTGGGAGATTTCCTCCACGTCTTCCTCAAGATCACGGCCGCGGAAATGGCGACGCTTGGCGAGATGGTAGAGGGTGCGTCCGAGCTCGTAGGGCTGGAGACACCGGGTCAGGCCGCGCTTGCGCAGCGCGTAGGGATCGGCGGACATCACGGCGTCCCACCCCTGGGGGCCCGTCGATCCGTATGCCGGAAGCAGACCGGCCTTGTTCAAGATTTCGTTGAGCAGGCGGCGTCGCTGCCGCCGCCGCCGTAGCTGGCGGCGGGCCATGCGCTTCTGCCGACGCTGTTGATTCAGGGGCGTGCCGTCAGGATCGCGCGCCTCGGGAAAAACACGCACGCCCAACCGCAGAATAGAGCCCGATTGCGTTCCGTGATCGTGTTCAACCACGGCGAAACCAATGCTCGTCGTTCCGATATCGACACTGAATATCCGCGCCACCGCATGTCCCCTCCTTGATCACGCCCCCGCCGCTATGCTAACGTTAAAATTGTAGCAAATCGAGAGGTGGTCGCTTTTCGCAAGCAAAACGACCCTTCGTGTGGGCTCGGCGTCCCAAGGTCATCCGCCGGATTGATCAAACCCCCGCTCAAGAGCGGGGGTTTG
>JANQJG010000088.1 GCA_028281785.1 Rhodospirillales bacterium | reverse complement strand
TCCAATGCCGCGAACAGGGCTTGAAACGCCTTCTCCTGGCTGCCGTCCACGGTCAGGTTGTCGTAGCGCTCGATGGCAATCCCGCTGAGGTCGACGCTGACAGATGCGTCTTTGACGGCATAGCCCACTGTGGGAACTTCCACGATAGCCGCCGGGGAATAGTCCACTCCGGTCACGTCCAGGGTGCCGGCGCCCGATACGGTCAGTGTGCGCCCGTCGACCTCGCTGCCCGCGACCGTGATGTTCACGTCGGCGTCGCCGGTGGCGATCGCCCCGACGGAGGGGTACGCGTCGAAAGACGTGAGCGTGACGTCCGCTCCGGATTCGAACGCCGAGAAGTCGATGCTCGTAATCCCAAACCCGACGGGCAGAGAGGACTCTGCCGTCTGGATGGTGATGGTCTCATTCTGGAAATCGATGTCGACCGGCGCCCTGACGTGCTGTTCGCCGCCCAGGAGCTGGAAAGACAGGACGCCATTGTCGAACACCCAGGTATACGCGCTAACACCACCAACCATGATTGCTTTCCCCTGATTCCCCTACGTATGCGAAAGCGTGTGGTAAGGCGCGCCCGCCATCCGGCCATCGGACGACCGCTCGGGCGCACTCCACCGCTGAAACGTCGTGCGGCGGTTATTACCAGCCGGTTCGCGGCATCACACGCGGAACAAGGTCCAGATTGGAGGGATGGCCGGGGGTCGAGGGATGGCCGGGGTCAACCCGCGCCCGCGCGGCACGCGGCGACAACGGACGACAGCGAATGCGTCGCAAGCTCAAAAACCTTGTCGAGCGGGGCACTCCGAGATGCCTATTCGCGGAAGGCCTTTTCCTTGACCTTGGCGACGGGCTTGAGAAAATAGTCCAGAATGGTTCTTTGTCCGGTCAGGATATCGACCTCCGCGATCATGCCCGGGATGACCGGCAACGGCTTGCCGTCCGCATCCTGGAAGGTGCCTTCCGTGCGCACCCGCATGACATAGTTCAGCTGCCCGCTTTGCTGGTCCTCGATGGCGTCGGCGCTGATATTGACGAGATGGGCGTCCAGGCTGCCATAGCGGGCGAAGTCATACGCTGTGAGCCGCACGCGCGCCAGGTCGCCGGGGCGCAGGAAGGCGATGTCCTTGGTCGAGATCAGGGCCTCGACAAGCAGCTTGTCGTCCATGGGAACGATCTCCAGCAGCGGCTCGCCCGGCTTGGCGACGCCGCCGATGGTGGTCAGCAGCAACCGGTTGACCACGCCGCGCACCGGCGAGCGGATCTCGGTGCGTTCCAGGCGGGTTCGCATGGCGGGCAAGGCAGGCTGCAGTTGGGAAAGGGACGCCGTTGCCTGGCTCAATTCCGACAAGGCCTCCCGGCGCAATGCCGAGAGGAACGCGATCCTCTGTTCCTCGACCTCGGCGATGGCCGCCTCGAGCCGGGCGATCGCCAGCGTGCCGGCGGCGAGCTGGCCGCTCAGGTCATTTTGCTGCCGCTGCAATTCGAGAAGCGTTTTTTGGGGTTCGAGCCTGCGCTCGACGAGCGGTTCGGTAATTTCCAGTTCGCTCCCGATCAGCTCGAGGCTGCTCTCGAGCGTGGCCGCCCTCGATCGGGCTTCACGCAATTCCTGCCGGCGCTGAAACCGCTTTTTTTCGAGAACGCGCAGCTCGGCCTCGCGGCTGGCCGTCCGCCCCTCGAACAGCGCCTCCTCCACCGCGATCACGTCTTGCGCCTGCGCCCTCAGCTCCTCGGGGAAAAAAGGGACCTCTCCCCGAACCTCAGCCGACAGGCGCAAGATCCTGGCCCGCAGCGCGTGGTATTGCTGGTTGCCGCGGTCGAACTCGCTCAGGGCGATGGTCGGATCAAGCTCCATCAGCAGCTGTCCCGGGCCGACGATATCGCCTTCCTGCACCGCGATGACGCGCACGACCCCGCCTTCGTAGCTTTCGATCACCTGCAACTGCCGGGATGGAATGACCTTGCCCTGGCCGCGCGTGACCGTCGAGATCTCGGCGAATGCCGCCCAGGTGACGAGCAGCACGAGCAGCGCGGCGATGACGTAGAGAAGATGGCCCGCGCGGAAGCGGCGGTTACGCTCGATGGTGGCGATCAGGGCGTCATACGACATGTGCGGTGCTCGTCGAGTATCTAGTGATTGACCGCTTCCTTGGCATCGCTCGCGTTCTGGTCCCTTTGCCCCGATCGATTGAGAATATCCTTCGGCCCGTCGGCGGCGATCTTGCCCCGATCCATGATGATCACCCTATCGACGAGAGACAAAAGCGCGGGCCGATGAGTCATCAGGATCAGCGTCTTGTCCTTGATGGTATCCGCCAGCCGCGACAGCAGTATCTGTTCGCTCTGCATGTCCATCATGCTGGTCGGCTCGTCCATGATCAGAACGCTCGGATTGCCCAGCAGCGCGCGCGCGATCGAGATTGCCTGGCGCTGGCCGCCGGACAGGCCCTCCCCGCGCTCGCGGATCATGAGGTCATAGCCGTTGGGCGTTTCCTTGATGAAATCGTGAACGCCGGCGATCTCCGCCGCCTGGAGAATTTCGTCATCGGTGGGGCGAAAGGCCCCCAAGGCAATGTTGCTTCTGACCGTTCCGCTAAACAACCACACATCCTGCAGAACCGTGCCGATATTGGCGCGCAGGTCGACGGGATCGATTTGGCGAATATCGGTTTGATCGACAAGGATGCTGCCGCTGTCCGGCTCGTAAAGGCTGAGCAGAAGCTTCCCCACCGTGCTTTTGCCGGAGCCGACGCGTCCCAGTATCGCGACCTTTTCTCCCGCCTTGACGCTGAAGCTCACGCCGTGCAGGGCCGTGCCCTTCTGGTCCGGATACTGGAAATTGACGTCGACCAGGTCGATCGCGCCGTCGAGCTTGGGGCGGCTCAGGTAACTGCGTTCGCTATTGCGTTCCGGCGGCTCCTTCATAAGGGCGCTCAGCGACTTGTACGCCGTCAGCGCCTGATTGGCCCGCGCCAGCGTTTGCGCCACCTGGCCGAGCGGCGCCAAGCAGCGGCCGGAGAGGATAACCGCCGCGACGAGCGCGCCCATGGACATCCGGGCCTCGCTGATCAGGAAGACGCCGTAGACGATGATCAGCACTTGCGAGGCTTGCTGCGCGAAGACGGTGAAGTTGAGCGCGAACTGGCTGAACGCGCGCATGCGGAACCCGATTTCCGACTGGTGGTCGATGCTCTGCTTCCAGCGCTCGCGCATCATGGGGCCGGCGCCGGTGACCTTTATCGTTTCCAGCCCGTTGACGGTCTCCACCAGCACCCCCTGCTTGGTTAGCCCCTCGCTGTGATTCTCTCCGGCAAGCCGGGCCATAAAGGGCTGGATCACGACGCCGACGATGATCACCAGCGGTACGATCAGCGCCGGAACCAACGCGACGGGACCGCAGATCAAATAGATGACGGCGACGAAGAGCACGATAAACGGCATGTCGACGATGGCGACGAGCGTGGCCGAGGTGAAAAAATCCCGCAGGCTCTCGAACTCCCGCAGCATGCTGGCGAAGGCGCCGGACGAGCCCTTGCGCAGGCGCATCTGCATGTTGAGAAGCTGATCGAAAATAAGGCGGCCGATTTCCACGTCGGCGCGCTTGCCGGCCTTGTCGATGAATGTCGCTCGCAGGGTTTTGATGACGAAGTCGAAACCGAGGGCGATGGCCACGCCGACCGTCAGCGCCACCAGCGATTCGATCGCCTGGTTGGGAATGACCTTGTCGTAAACGATCATGATGAAGATGGACGTGCTGAGGCTCAAGAAATTGGTCATCACCGCCGCCAGGACAACCTGCGCGTATATCGACCGGCTTCGCCACAATGGCCGCCAAAACCATCCGCCGTTGTCTTTTCGACCATCCGCTTGCGCGCCGCTCGCGGCCCGGAGCTCGCGAACGACAAAGATGAGATGGCCGTCATACAAGGCTTGGATCTCTTCCCGCTTGCGACGGACCGGACGGTCGGAAAGGTCCGGATCGAAAACGGCGAGGCCGCCATCCTCCAGCTGTTCGACAAGGACCACGGCGCGTCCGTCCTTGGCCGGCATCACGGCCGGCAGCAGCGACTCCGAGATCCGCTCGAACGGAACCGCGCGCAAGGCCGCGCTGAACCCATAGCTTTCCGCCCGGGCCACGAAGGCCGGAATATCCAGATCCCGATCGACGCCGGCCGACTCCGAGAGGATGGACGCCCTGGAGACGCCGAGATCATGATAGGCGCAGAGAAAGAGGAGGCAGCTCTCGTAATAGCCAAGCGGGCGCCCGGTGCCCTGCCGACAAAGAACCTCCGGCACCAACTCGTTCTCGTTTTCAGCCGCGACCCGCTCCACCCCGCACGCGGGCACGGCTTCGCCACGCCCCGCCATTCTGCCAAGAAGGCCGGGCAGATTACGGTCGCGACCGTTCCCGTCATGGACCAATAGACCGCGCAGGCCAGACCAGGCAGCCCGAAGAGAATCAAACACGCTCCGCCGTCCTCCGGAGTCGCACCCGTCTTCTATCAACGGGTGTCCGGAGGTTTATTAGTGCATGCCGGCCATCGCCATCAGGAGTTTTTTCTCCATTTTGGATATAAAAATGCTTCCGGATATCAAATAGTATTTATAATAGGCCAATCTCGGCGGAAATTTTTTCCACAAATTTCACAGAAGCCATTTTTAGGATTTCTGATGAAATAGATTTAAACACAAACAACAGTTTCAAATAAATGTCACTTAAATATTTCAATTTTTATTCATATAAATTATTTTTCCAGTTTATAAATCTATTTTTCAAACATTCTTATGGTTTATAAGAATATATTATTGTTTAATAACAAAATATTATACTAGAAGCAAATGTCTGAAAAAAGTTAAGCTTGAGATTTTTTAGTGTTATCTATAACGCCACTATATAGACTCTATAAGAAAATAAATGATTCATTTCTAGTTAGTGACAGAATTTGCGATGGTTACTTATATGTCAATGAGCAGATCCAATCCGGACCAAACACGGATATCCCATTAACGACCACAGGTTGCAATTTAGCATGCTCCGATGTCTTTCGGAAGCTATAGTGCTGCCGGATACTTGTGATGGAAAGCCGGGCTGGTTCCCGCTCACAGTATACGGTGGCTTTGGAGGTCAGTTGTGTTTCTCACGCGAGGAAGGGTCGAAATCTGACACAGCTGTTGGTTGTAGGCGGTGATCATGCGACCCTCGACAGCCTTGACCAGATACTGGTTGACGCGGGTTGGTCCACCCGTGCGACTTCCGACCCCCAAACAGCTGTTCAAATATTCAAGGAAGACAGCGAGATTTCTGTCGCGATCACCAGTGTTCATGTGCCGGGAATGGATGGCTTCAACTTGATACGCCGGCTACGGAAGTGCGCCCCGCACATGCGAGACTTCAGCGCTATTCTGGTTACTGATATTGTCGACCTGAACATTGCAATGAATGCGATCGAGCATCGTTTCTCGGCCATCCTTCCCACCCCAGTAAGCCCAAGCCTTCTCAAGCTGAAGGTAAGTGAAGCGTGGTCGGACGTGAATATCGCACACAATCCCGCGAACCCTTCGGCCTGTCCGTGTGTAGCTAAACATGCCGACGACGGACAATCCCATGACAGCCATGACGGCAACGTAATGCCGGAAGGGTCGCTGAGCGCTATTGCGCGGGCAATTGCGCGCGAGACAGGCAACATGTTACTGGAGAAAATATCCGAGAGTAAAAATAATAATGAGTCAAGCGCTTATTCATCAGAAAACATGAATTCTCCAGATGAACCAGAAATATCAGAAATATCTCATGAAGCACTTATCAATACCATTAAGCTAAAAGAAAAACTCTTTCCCGAGTCGTTATTTGGCGACCCCTGTTGGGAGATGCTTATCGACCTTGGCATATCCCACATTGAAAGGAGATCGGTAAGCGTTTCAAGCCTATGCATAGCAGCAGGAATACCTCAGACCACCGCGTTACGACGCATAAGCGACTTGGAGAAAATAGGACTGGTCAGGCGTTCCAAAGACCCCGAAGACGGGCGACGCATTTATGTTCATCTGACGGATGTCGGGCTGAATCGATTCTACAAATTCCTTGAAGGGTTCTCAAATCAAGTACACCCCCTCCGGGGTTAAGGGCCTGCTTTGAGGAGTCCCGCGGGGCCGCGACTTCTCAAACAGGCTCTAAGCACCGCAGGCCTTGGTCTATCCAGCGCTGGGCGGTAGGGCCTTTTGCGCAAAGCCATAGCAAAATGCCGCTACGTTCAAGAATATACGCCGATTCTGAATATTCGTTCGCTTCAATGAACGAGATTAGATCGTGCTTGAAGAGCAACGATTGATCCGTATTGGACCAGCTTCCAGAAGCATTAGCGGTCGTGCCCTCGTATCCTCGATCCACTTCGCAAGCTGCCGGTGGTGCGGCAATGCAATCAATCTAGGGCCGGGTAATGAGGAACGAACCGCTTTTTGACGTCGTCATCGTAGATGAAGACGAACAATATCTGAGACGCATATGCCGCGACATCGGAGCCTTGGGCTATCTCGCGGAGGGCGTCAAAGACGCCTCGTCCGCTTGCTCAATCATTTCCTTCCATAAGCCCAGCTTGGCGGTGATAGACATGGAGATCTCTGGCAAGGGGGCCCTTTGGCTTGCTAGTTGCTTAACATCACTGAATCCTCGGCAGCAGATCGTGTTCACCGCTTCGCAACCGGAAAAACTGAACTTGGCAACGCGGTCATCCCTACCATCTCTCAGTCGGCTCCTGAAACCACTGGATCACACCAACTTCCTACCAATTCTCGAAGCGTTGACGCAAGGTCGGCCCCGCCACACACATTTCCATAACGGCACTCAACCGCACGTGAAAGTTGCGTGAGCGTTACGGTGTAATGCGGGTGTAATGCGATTGATGAGTTCCCCCCTCATACCCAAAAGAACAGAAAGGGATGATTTGGATAACTCCGTATCCACACAGGGCTGCGTCGACTCATCGTTACTTCTGGCTGGATGTGGACAGACACTTCATGAGCTGTGCTTGGCGTTGGGGGAAACACCTCGCGTCCTGGAACAGTATCCGCCCACAAGAAGCGGATGGGCGGAATTCATCGACCCAATTCCTGTCGACATCATGTTCTTGGATCCTCGGGGTGCCAACACCAATCCACAAAGACTTGTTGAGGGTCTTTCGGCCATTGAACAGGACATAAAACTGATACTCGTTGGGCCATTCGCTGATCCACTTCTTGAACTATACGTGGACTATTTGTCACTCCATAATATTCGTGTCGATGACATTTTTCACCTTCCTTCAACAATTAAAAAATTGGAAACCACTCTCTCTAAAACACGAGATCTTTCCGACCGTTCACGAGCTTGGCCGGTGGTCCCGACCTGGAAATCGGCCATCGCCACGACTTTTCATTTCCAGCCACAGTTCTCCGCTCGCAATTTGGAACAAACTGGCGCAGAAGCTCTCGCCCGCATACACCATCCACAGCTAGGGCTTATCAACCCCCTGCAAGTACCAGAGCTTCGACACGATCAAAGGTACTTGGACGACCTGTTCTGGGAAGCGGTCGACCAGTCGTTGCACGCCCTACGGGACTGGAGCGACAAAGGATATTGCGGTACGGTCTCGGTTAACGTATCGGCCGCCACACTGAAACAGGCCGATCTTGTGACACGGATGAACAGAAAGGTCGATTCCTATGGCCTTCATCCATATCGCTTCATCCTGGAGTTAGTTGAGACCGGGCAGATCGGCAATGATCCGATTATGTTCAAGACCCTACTTCAATTAAGCCAAGATGGTTACATTCTCTCGATGGATGACTTCGGTCAGGGATACTCCTCACTCTGGCAGCTTTCACGAATTCCTTTTGGCGAAATCAAACTTGACCATAGCCTTGTTTCTCGACTCCAGTGGAGCGACCGCGCACAAAAGCTTGTATCGGCCGTCATTGGACTTGCCCGCCAATTGGGAGTGAATATCGTCGCGGAGGGCATCGAAGAACAGTCTCAGTTGGATTTTGTTAGGCAGCATGGATGCACCTACGTGCAGGGTTTTCTCTTCGAGAAATCATCACATAAAATAAGCTAAAATTGATCAAGATGGGTACTTGAGATTCGCCTCCGACGGAGGCTCACGTGCCCCTTAATCAAGCCCAAAAATGAAGTTGGAGAAGTTGCACGATTGGATCTCAGGTCAGAGGAAACAAGCTGATGCCAAAGAGGAGTTTTTCCGTCGAGCAGATCTTCAATCATCTTAGCGAGGCGGATGTTCGGCTAGCGAGAGGTGAGACGGTTGGTGAGGTGTGTCGCAACATGGGAATATCGCATCAAAGCTATTACCGTTGGCGGCGGGAGTATGGAGGTCTCAAGGTCGATCAGGCCCGGCGGCTCAAAAACCTCGAGCGGGAAAATCTAAGGCTGAAGCGACTGTTGGCCCGCCGCACATCTGGCCTCGGGAAGTGAGTTACCCCCTGCAGCGACAGCAACGCTCCTGAAGACATTGAGGATCAGAGAGCTTTCAGATCGTCGGTTGCTATCGCCCTGGAAAGTGGCAAGCTGTGAGACGATCCTCGCCCTGAGGAACGAGCAGCGGTTTTTCGCGGGCGCACCGCGTTTGGGCACGCCAGCATCTGTTGCGAAACGGGCAACCAGACGGCGGATCGGCCGGATCCGGCGGTTCGCCTTGCAGCCTAAGCTTCCCGTCCAAACCGTTGCCGTCTTGAAATGAGGGGACAGCCGCAAGCAGCGCCTGCGTGTAAGGATGCATCGGGTTGTCATAAACGGTCTGCACTGGACCGGATTCGACGACGCTTCCGAGATACATCACGGCAACATGGTCGGATATGTACCGAACGACCGAAAGGTCGTGCGAGATGAAGATGTAGGTGATCCCGGTTTCTCGCTGAATGTCCTTCAGGAGCTTGAGGATCTGCGCCTGCACGGAAACGTCCAGCGCCGAGACTGCCTCGTCGCAGACAAGGAGATCAGGACCGACGGCGAGCGCACGCGCGATGCCGATGCGCTGCCGTTGGCCACCTGAGAACTGGCCGGGATAGCGAGAACTCCATTCGGGACGCAGCCCAACCTGCTCCATCAATTGTGCCAGCCGGCTGCCAGTATTTTCCGGCCGTTTTTCGGGGTGCACGATCCAAGCTTCGGAAATTAGTTCGCCCACGCTCATGCGAGGATTGAGGGAGCCGAAGGGGTCTTGAAAAACCATTTGGACCTGTTGGCGGTAATTCCTCAATTCAGGCCCGGTCGCTTCGAGAATGGATTTCCCCGATAACAGGATGTCGCCGCTTGTGACATCCTCGAGTTTCAGTATGAGGCGAGCCAATGTCGACTTGCCGGATCCAGACTCGCCAACCAAGCCAAGCGTCTTGCCGCTAGGGATCGACAAGGTCACGTTGTTGACGGCATTGATGTATTTCGATGATCGAGAAAACAGGCTCGGCTTCTTGCTCACGAATCTCTTGTGCACCGAGCGTAACTCAAGCGAGAGCCTGGGATGATGTGCCGACATCATGGCGTCTCTCCTTCCTGCCCCTTGTCCAATGCTCCTTTGGAAAAGGGCGACCCAAGCGCGTAAACATCAGATGCCAGAAAGCAAGCACTGGTGTGGCCCTTCGCAAGGGTTACGGCCTGCGGCCGCTCGGTCACGCAGGCGTCCTGTCTGTAGGAACAACGCGGCGCAAAGGCGCATCCTTTTGGCAGTGCAGCTAGATTAGGGGTGGTGCCCGGGATTACCACCAGTTCGGTGTCGCCTTGATCCATGCGGGGCGTTGCCGCGAATAGTCCGCGGGTGTAGGGATGCGCGGGTGCTCCAAAGATCTGATCGCGGTCGGCATGCTCAACGATCCGCCCCGCATACATGACCGACACACGGTCCGCGGTTTCGTAGGCCTGCGCCAGATCATGTGTCACAAGGATCATGCTCAGACCCAGCTCTGCCTTAAGGTCATGCAGAAGCTTCATAACTTCGGCTTGAACCGTGACGTCCAGCGCTGTTGTGGGCTCGTCGGCAATCAACAAGTCAGGCTCAAGCGATATGGCGGCCGCGATAACGGCCCGCTGCTGCATGCCGCCCGAAAACTGGTGGGGGTAGTCGTTTACCCTTGACGCCGCATTGGGAATGCGGACCTTATCCAGGAGTTCTATCGCTGCGGCGCGCGACTTTTTCCAGCTCCATCCACGATGGTGACGAAACATTTCGCCGATCTGGTATCCCACAGTGAACCGTGAATCGAGCGCCGACTGAGCATCCTGGGAAATCATGGCTATTCGCGCGCCGGCAATAGCCCGTCGTTTTGCCGGCGCCAGTTCAAGCAGGTTCTGACCGTCAAAATAGATTTGGCCGCCGCTAATCCGCCCCGGGGGCATCGGCAAAGTCCCGATAATCGCTTGTGATGTAACCGATTTACCAGATCCAGACTCGCCGACAATCGCGAGCGCTTCCCCACGATTGAGCGAGACTGAAACGTCATCAACTGCTTTTATGCTGCCTTCTTGCGTGTCAAATTCGACCGTCAGATTGGACACGCTCAATATCTCTTCCCTATTGTTCATGACGCATTGTTCTGGTTTGACGCCTCGTCCCTGTTGCGCTTCCCTGCGAGAACTCTCCAACGGTGGACTGGATCTGTGACGGCGCGCGCCCATGTAGCCAGCAGGTTCGCGCTCAATGCAGTAAGAAAGATGAAGAAACCGGGTGCCACCACCAGCCACCAAGCAGTCCCGATATACTGGCGGCCATCGGCAATCATCCGTCCCCAAGACGTCCCTGGCGGCTGCACACCCAGACCCAGAAAGCTGAGCGCGGACTCCGCAAGGATAAGACGGGCAATTTCAAGCGTTGCGAGCACCAATATCGGCGAAGCAAGATTCGGTAGAATATGCCGGAACATGATCCGCCGTCCGCCGCACCCGACTACCTTTGCCGATTCTATGAACTGCTGCTCTCGCAGCGACATCGTCATGCCGCGGGTGACCCGCGCGTAAACCGGCCACCGAACAATGGCCAGCACCAGCACCACGTTCCAGAATCCCGGCCCGAGCGCATAAAGAATGAAGATCGCAAGCATCAGGAAAGGAAAGCCGATCTGAAGATCAACAGCCCGCATGATGATCACATCGGTTCTGCCGCCATAGTATCCGGCTAGCAAACCCAGGCAAACACCGACCAAACCCGAGACAATGACGCCGCTAAAGCCAACAGCAAGCGACAGCTGGCCGGCTAGAATTATACGCGACAGAAGATCTCTACCGAGAGCATCGGTGCCAAAAAGGTGAGGCAACGAGCTTGTTGGCGATGGCGTCATCGGGGGGCTGAGCCGCATGCGCAGGCTCTGATCGGTGGGATTGAAGGGGGCCAGATAGTCGACACCGATCGTCGCGGTCATAACAACCAGCAACCAGATGAGTGCTAGGAGCGCTATTTTGTCCTGCCAAAGGGCCATCGCGTAAATCCGGAGGGACTGGCCGAACGTCAACGCTTTTGGAAGGGCTCCTTCAGACGCCGCAATTTCAGCAGACCGCGCCCGGGCGCCCTGAGCAGGATCAATGGAACGATCGGTCACAACCGCACCTTGGGATCGAGGTATGCGTAAGTGATGTCAATCAACAGGTTCACCAGTATTATGATCACTGTCATAACAAAGACGGCGGCTTCGATCAGAAAGAGGTCACGTTGCCCGATGGCCTGCAGCAGCAGCGACCCGATTCCCGGCCATGAGAAGACCGATTCCACAACGATCGCGCCATTGATCAGCGATGCCATCTCGTCGCCAGACAGGGTGATGATCGGAATCGCCGCGTTCTTGATTGTGTGCAGGAAAATCCGCTTCTCGGACATTCCCTTAGCCCTAAGCGTCACGACATAGGGTTTGGCGTATTCATCAAGCAGCGCACTACGCGTGAATTGTGCTAGGCGACCGATCGACCGATAAGCCAAGGTCACCGCGGGCAGAATGATATAAACGACCGAGCCGCCGCCATATCCGCCGGTCGGCAGCCACCCGAGCTGCACGCTGAAAATCAGAACCAGCATCAGACCAAGCCAAAAGTCGACTATGGACACGCCGCCGAGACTGAAGATGTTGATCACGCGATCCGCGACGGAACTCGGCCGAAGGGCCGCCCAGCCGCCCAGCGCCAGTGAAGCAGGGACAGCGATTAGAAGAGCAAAGCCTGCAAGATAAAGCGTGGCGGGAAGCCGGCTTATCACAAGCGGTAAAGCCGGCGTACTTTGCCAGATCGATTCCCCAAAGCCGTTTGCGACACGAACGATGAAGTTCAAGAACTGGATGTGGAGCGGTTGATCAAATCCCAGACTTCGTCGAAGCTGATCCCTGACAGCATCCGATGCCTCGGGTGGGAGCATCAGATCGACCGGATCGCCGATCACCGATCCGATAATGAAAACGAGAACGAACGCCGCGAGTATGACCAACACTGACTGCTGAGCGCGCGACAAAAGATACCGGGTCACAATCGCTTCCTTGTCGGTGCAAGTGTCTCTCCTTCGACGAGGGGCCGGCCATCATCGACTGGCCGGCCCCTATGCCTTGCACCTTCGTTCAATTGGCGGGCGCCATGTCCTTTAGGAGGATCGACATGTCGACCCGCGGGGTCCACGACAGCAACTTCGTATCGACGCCGTGATACAGCGGTTGATCGACGATCATTATGTATGGGTTGTCCTCATAGACAATTCTGGAAAGCTTCTTGAGATGCGCCTCCCTTTCGGCGCCACTGGCCGCACTACCGAGCGCAAACGTTTCAGTGGCAGGCTCGCTACAGTAGGAAGCGCCCTGCCCCCAGCAAACGTAGTAGATGCTGGCCACGGGGGCTAGGTCAAACCATTCGTTAGGCTGCCTATGCAACGCCATCACTCCGCGATCTTCTTCGATTTCGGAGTAATTCGTCAGCCAGATCGGGTTGAATGAGCTCGGCTCCAGAATAGAAGCGCTGACATTGGTGAGCCCGACCTGACTCATCATTTCGAGAATGGCTTCAAGAACCTGATCGTTCCCCGGAAAGGAATCTTGGCGGGCGATCAGACGAAGTGGCATCTCGTTGACGGGCACACCATCTTTGATTGCCTCGGCAATCAATTCGCGTGCGCGCTCCGGGTCGTATTGATGCGGCGGCAAGTCCGGATCGTGCCCCAGTACACTAGGAGCCACGAGTTGACTGATCGGGCCTGCGCCCCCCATGATCGCCTCGCCGATGCCTTCCCTGTCGATCGCGTGCGAGATTGCCATGCGCACCCGCGCATCGCCCAGGACCGGGTGATTGTTGTCCATCTTTATGAAGACGTTGCTGGAAGCCGGTGCATTGATGCAATCGTCCCCGAGTTCGGTCAGGCAAACATCCGGAGACAGTCGTTCGGCCATCAGAACCTCGCCGGCTCGAAGGGCCGCGATCCGCGCGGCGTTCTCGGTCCTGACGAGGAAGCGGGCCCGCTCGAATGCGGAGGTTCCTTGGGCATCGTCGGCGGTCAACCCCCACCAGCCATCGTAGCGCTCTACATCGACGTGACTTCCGCGCTCCCATTCGACGAACTTGTAGGGCCCCGTTCCGACCGGCGACGTCAGCCAGCCCTCAGGATCGTTCTGCACCTGCTGCATTGACGGAATGGTCGATGCATAAAGGCGCGTCGGCAGAAGCGGATCGGGATCGGAAAGACGAATCTCCAAGAGATAGTCTTCAATGGCCTCGAACTCCATCTTCGGCCCCATGAAGCCACGAATCGAAATGGAGCCTTTGCGGTCGGCGTTCCAGGTCCAGTCGAGACCGAACGCCGCGACCTCAGCCGTCAGATCCGATCCATCGTGAAACTTTACCCCTTCCCGGATCGTGAAATGCCAAGTCGTATCGTCGATCTGCTTCCAATCTGTCGCCAATGACGGAACGAGTTCGCTGGTCACGGGATCGCGTGCCGTCAGCGCCTCATAGATGTTCCTCAGAATCGTAGAATGACTCGCCTGATAGGCATGCGTACTGTCCAGCGCATCCGGCTGTTCGGCGACAGCGATGGTGATATCTTGCGCGAAAAGTGGCGCCGGGATCAGCGCCATTGCGGCAGCGATTGCTGTAGCGCACAGTAACTGTGTGTTGCAAAGCCTCATATTCTCTACCTCCTAAAAGCTCATGTTGGCAGAACGCCAGCCCACAAAATCGGTCGGCTTTCTTCTTTTGATTGCAGCGATACAGCAACCAGCTTTTCTGGTCGCGCCGAGTTAGCTTGCCTCCGATCTCCACTTGGTACCGATTGTAGGTACATGACGTACGAATTCCAGTCAAGCGAAGGTGAGGCCCCTCAAGTGAATTGGTCCACCGCTATGTTTAGGAAACGCAGGGCCAGGAATGGCGAACACGCGCACAAGCCTGAAGAGATCGTCACGAAGCTATGGCAGGCTGGGGTTCTCGTGGGTCAAAGGATGGCACGTGTCGAGGCGATCCGTGAGGTTCGCATTGCGGAGTAGAACCACCGACCGCTGACCCAAGCAGTGTGGCGACATGGGAACCGATCAACCGAAGGGGCTCAGCTCAGACAGCGAAAACCGTTGATTGCAGCGTTGTGGTTCGATATGTACGTACAGAGCGTACATATCGAACCAAGGGGAGAAGTAAGCGTCGATTGAGGCGACGGCGCGACGAGATCGGCGGGGCCAATGACGCTGCCGGCGTGCCGACTCACGATCAGCTAAACACTCCCCTTAAGGCCCGAGGGATCGCGACGAGACGCGGACAAACCGGGCGCAATTCGCGTTGGAGCGCGCGCATCAACGGTAGCAAGTCCAGATCGGTGAAGTGTTCAATTGTCAGCTAGATTCCAGAGAAATCCCATGACCAGCCAGAGAACCAAGACCATGAGGGCTGTGCAGATTGCACAGGATCATTCGATCCGGGTGATCGAAACCGATATGCCCTCGATCACGGCGGACGAGGTCCTGGTCAAACCGTGCTCCTGCGGGATCTGCGGCACTGACCTGCACATCCTGCACCACGGTTTTCCTGGCACCAATTATCCGGTGATTCCGGGCCACGAGTTTTCCGGGCACGTCGTCGAAGTAGGCCGCGACGTGGTCGGGCTCAGAGAAGGCGATTTCGTCGCGGTTGACCCAAACGTCACCTGCGGCATCTGTCGATGGTGCAAGATGGGCCGGCCCAACCTCTGCGAGAAGCTTACGCCGATCGGGGTCGGCCGGCCGGGTGCGGCGGCAGATTACGTCGCGACGCCAGCGCGCAACTCCTTCTTGGTAAAAGAGAGCCTGGGCGGCGGCCTTGCGGCGATGATCGAGCCGCTGGCCTGCGTGCTTCACGCCATCGAGTCCTCGTTGGGCATCACGGGCAAGGATGTACTGGTGTTCGGCGGCGGCTCGATGGGATTGCTCACGGCCATCGTTAGCCAGTTGAGAGGCGCGAACCGGGTGGTGCTGGCCGATCCGGCGCCCGGCAAGCTCACCATCGCCAACTCGGTCGGCGTGCCCGAGGCGGTGTCGCCGCCCGATCTGGGCAGCGACTACTTCGACGTGGTGTTCGAAGCGGCAGGTGCAAAAGCGGCCCTGACCCAGGCAATCGATCTGGTGCAGAAAACCGGCGTGCTGGTGCAGGTTGGCGTGCACGACGAGCACGAGACAGTGCCCTTCAACCCGTTCCGTATCTATGAGCGCGAGCTTCGTGTCATCGGCTCCAATTCGTGTGCCGACAAGTTCCCTGAGGCGGTGGACGTGATGTCGGACATTGCCGAGCAAGCCCGGCCATTGATCGACGACTCTCATCCGGTGTGGAACTTCGATGCGGCCGTCAGCGATATGGCCAAAGGCCAGACAATCAAGACGCAGCTTCATTTCAAAAACTAACCAGAATCAGGAGAAATCTGGAATGGCCAATCGCTATTCGACAAACTATCGCATGAACCGAGTGCTACGCGACGATCGGGCGGCGCTCGTTGTTCCGATCGACCACGGATTGGTCTGGGGGCGCGTCGAAGCCCTTGAAGCTCCCGTTCAGGTGATGCGCCGTTACATTCTCGAGGACATCACTGGCTTCATGGTCTCTACAGGTATTGTCAAACAGTCCGAAGTGGACCTCGCCAAGGCATCCCATCTCGCGCGTGTACTTGCCATCGACGCCTTCTGGCCGACGAGTGCGCCTGAAACCGGGACCGGTTGTCTGGCCGCAAGTGTCGAAGACGCGGCCCGCTTGGGCGTCGACTGCGTCAAGCTCCTGCTGCCTTGGAATATAAACGACGAGGAAAAGATTCTGTACTGCCAGCGGATCGGCACAGTCGTATCCGAGGCTTCCAAGTGGAACATCCCGGTCATGCTTGAGCCAGTATTCCTCAACACGCCGCGTAGCCCCGAGATCATCGAAGCAGAGATGGAAGTTGCGCGCGTCTGCTACGACCTTGGCGGAGACATTATCAAGATCACCTTCCCTGGTCCTGACGCGACCGCCAAGCTCTGCGACGAACTCGACATTCCGATCGTCGTTGCGGGTGGACCTCTTAGCGGAGATGCGGCATCGACCGTGAGGGCAATCAAGGATGCCATCGAAGCTGGCGCTCAGGGCGTTGTCGTCGGTCGCAAGATCTGGCAGCGTCCGCGGGAAGAAGCGTCCGATATGATCGGAGAGATCGCCGAAATCACCCGCAAGCACTTTACGCGCCGCTGGTGATTGGTTTGCAGAGATGCCTCAGATTGACTGCGGAATCGATATCGGCAGCACCAACCTGAAGGTCATTCTCGTAACTGAGCGTGGGCAGGTTCTTCACGCATGCTCCGTCCCAACGCCAAGAGTCAACGACGATTTCGGGCCGGTGACGGATGCGCTTGCCCTTGTCGCCTTTCTGGAAGACATGATCATCGAGGGGTGGGGCAAGGTCGGGCAAGGCCAGCCACTCAGAAGCATTGCCGCCTCCGGTGTAGGCGAGGATGGCGTTGCGGTAAGATCCGACCTAACCCCGACCGGCCTCGCCCTTCCCTGGTTCGACAATCGTGCGACGGAAGAGGCTGAGTTCCTTGGGCGATATTCTGTGTACTCAAGCAGGACAGGAATAGCGTTCGGGCCAGATCGAACGGCGGCGAAATGGCTATGGACCCATCGCCACCGCCCCGATGAATTCAGTCATGCCGATACCTGGATTGCGCTGACGGATTTTCCGGCTGCTTACTGGACCGGGCGCGCGTTCATGAGCGCAAGTTTAGCCCCAAGGACCGCTTGCTTCGACGTTTACAGACGGCAGTGGGTTGACGAACTTATTGAAGCAACACACGCACCCGAACTTCCGGAAATCCTCGGCGGCGGAACCGTGGTGGGCAACGTCGCCAAGGGACGCCTTCTGACGAGTGGCGCCGCCTCGGATCAGACTGTTATTGCTGTTGGGGGCCACGACCATCCAGTCGCCGCGACCGTTATCCGAGTGTTTGACCCAACAGGAATTGTCGATTCCCTGGGTACGGCGAACCTGATCTATGGAGAAGCGCACCAGGCAGGCGAAAGTCCGCCCAGCCCTTCCCTGGCGCTTTCGTTGCCGCCTGACGGCGATCATGGATTAGCCTTTTTGGGTGTATTGGAATTGCGAGCTGCCCTCGATACGGTTGAAGCCGGTTCACGTGAAATCAGATCTTACCTGTCCAACGAGACGCTCCCGGGCCACCCGCCCAAAAGTGTCGCTGAATTGAGCGAGCCACAGAAGTCGCTTGATATGCGCATTCGTCGCGTTTTGGAGCGCGAGAGTTTGCGTGCACGAGCGACAATTGAAGTAATGGCGTCGCTCGGCGTTCCATTTGGACCGATCTATTCCACTGGGGGCTGGTCTCGTTCACGCGGCCTGATGGAATTGCGGGCCAGCGTATTCGGGCAACCGATCAATGTCATTGACGACATGGAGATGTCCGCGCTCGGGGCGGCTCATTTCGGGGCTAGAGCCGCGACTGGGAGTTTAGCTTGTAACATTAGTGCCAATGATATCAAATGCGTGAACCCATTGTTTGACTGGGTGCCGCACTACGACGCGCTCTTCGCTGAACACGGGTCGCGTTGATGGTTGTTCAGCAAAGCTTGAGAGGAGAGCCGAAGTGGACCAGAAAGTGCTCTTAAACCGCGACATCGACCGAACTTCGCCCGAACCTTTTTATCTTCAACTTTCCAGGGTTATTGAAGATGCGATTGACTGCGGTAAATTTGCTCCGGGGGATCGGATTCCCGCAGAAAGCGAGCTTTGCAGAACGTTTGACCTCGCACGATCCACAGTCCGCGCAACACTTCGTACACTACAAGATCGAAACCGTATCCGGGTGGTACCGCGCCGGGGTGCTTTTGTGACAGATCCAGAGAAATCAGGCTGGGTCCTGCAGGTCGCAGCCGGTTTTTTCGAGGGCGAATTCAACCATGACAATCGCTCGGTGGAAACAACGATCCTTGAAGCCGTACAGACGCCGTTCAACGGCGTAGCTGCCGATGCATTGAATCTTCCACAAGGCGCCCGGGGTTTTCTTTTGCGCAGATTGCGGAAGCTTGACGGGCGAGTTGCCTTGTTTTCGGTGAACTATCTTCTTCCTGAACTCGAGGATATTGTTCGCAAGAGCCCCGTGCTTCATTCAAATGGTTCGCTTAACAGGACTCTGAGCGACGCTGGATATCGCATTTATGGCGCAAAGCGAACCGTTGAGGCCGTTCCCGCATCGGAGGAAATAGCCGCCGTTCTTGAAGTCTCGGCCGGGTCACCCGTCTTGTTGGTTTCTTCCGTGTCTTGGGACAAGGATGGACGGCCATTTGACTATTACACGACATGGGTCCGGACAGATGTTGTAAAGGTAACGGTGCAAGCTGAAATCGGCAGAAATAGTAACTAAAAACAAAGCGAGTTCACACACCGTTCAAATTTTACGAGACGCCCACGAATACACTCGTCGCTGGGTTCATTAATTCGCCGAAAATGAACTTGATCGACGCACCGTGACGCAGATCGATGGGGCGCAGTCGATGTTGCTGCTCATCGGCGGCGCGATGCTCATGTCGATGGCCGCTGCGCCATATGGTGAGGGCGAAGCGGGGCACAATCGCGACTTGTCAAGTTTAGTGAAAAGTTGTTTAGTAAACACAAATACTGAACAGGAGAGTCAGCGATCCGGGGAGGTCCGATTGCCCACTCAGCTCGACAAATTGATCAACACGGTATGCGCGCGGATCATCGCGGCGGAACCGGAGCTGACCCAGCTCGATTCGGAGATCGGCGATGCCGATCACGGCGTCAACATGAAGCGCGGCTTCGAGGCGATACTGGTCGACAGCTCAAGCCTCGCAGCCCAGCCGCTGCCCGACGCGCTGAAGGCCGCGGGCATGACGCTGGTGATGAAGGTAGGCGGCGCATCGGGCCCACTCTACGGCACGCTCTTCATGACGCTCGGCAAGGAGTTACCGCCCGAGCCGAGCCACGATGACGTCGTCCGCGCCTTCGCCGCCGCCATCGACGCGGTCAAGGCGCGCGGCAAGTCGGATTTCGGCGCCAAGACGATGCTAGACGTTCTCGGTCCGGTGCTCGCCGCAATTTCACGGCCCGGAGCGACATTCGATGCAGTGCGCGCCGCGGCGGCGGCGAGTGCCGAGGAAACGATCCCCATGCTGGCTACGAAAGGACGGGCCTCGTTCCTCGGCGAGCGCTCGATCGGGCACATGGACCCGGGCGCACGGTCGAGCCAGATCTTGATCACCGCCGTCTGCGACGCATTAGAAGGTACGTCATGAGCAATGTGGGTATCGTCATCGTGTCGCATTCGGCCGACGTGGCCAAGGGCGCGGCGGACATGGTCCGCGAGATGGTGGGCAACGAGGTGCCGCTCGCTTGGTGCGGCGGCGATCCGGATGGGGGCCTGGGCACCAGTGTCGAGAAAATTACCGCGGCAATCGATGCTGCCTGGTCCGAAGCAGGCGTGGCTTTGCTCGTCGATCTCGGTGGGGCGGAGACAAACAGCGAGATGGCCATCGAGTTTCTATCCGAGGAGCGCAAGGGCAAGGTGGTCGTCTGCAACGCGCCGATCATCGAGGGCGCGGTGATGGCCGCGACCGAGGCTTCGGGCGGCAGTTCGCTCGACGAAGTCCGGAGCGTAGCCGAGGAGCTTTCGCCGCGATGACCGACATGATCCGAGCAGAGATCGTCATCACCCACAATGTCGGGTTGCACGCGCGCCCGTCGGTGAAGCTGACCAAGCTCGCAAAGCAGCTCGGTGCCCCAGTCGAGATCGCCGCCATGCCGGAGGGGCCATGGATCGACGCGAAGAGTATCGTCAAAGTAATGGCGTTGAAGATACCGCAGGGTAACACGCTCTACCTGCGTGGCTCGGGCGCGGAGGCGTCCCAGGCCGTTGAGGCATTGGTAGACCTCGTGCGGCGGGATTTTGACCTTGAGAGGGCCGACGAGAATGCCGGCGGGAAATGAACGGCGCGGCACGGTTGCTTCCGGCGGTCTTTTTGGCGGACCGGTGGTACGGCTCGACGCTGATGCCGAGATTCGCCGTTTGGCTGGCTCACCCGAACAGGAAAACGCCGCGTTGGCTGAAGCTGTCGCCGTGGCGCTGGGTGACATCGCCGCGCTTATGGATCGGGCAGACGGCGACGCGGCCGACATCCTTGGCTTCCAACTGGCGCTTCTTGAAGACGACGAACTCGTTGCGCCGGCCAATGCCGCCATCGCTGCGGGCATGGCGGCCGACTTGGCTTGGAAGAATGCCATGGATGCCGAGATCGCAGGCTACGAGGTGGCGGACGATGAGTATTTCCGCGCCCGCGCCGCCGACCTCCGTGACGTTCGCGACCGCGTCGCGCGCCACCTTGCCGGCGGCACGCAAGCCCCGATGCACTCCGGTGCGGTGCTGCTGGGCGATGACATCGCACCGACGCGGTTTCTGGAGACCGACTGGTCGAAGGGCGGCGCCGTCTTGCTGGCCCGCGGCAGCACCACCGCGCATGTCGCCATGCTCGCACGCGGACGCGGTGTCCCGATGTTGGTGGGGCTGGGCGAGATCCCAGCCGAGGCTGACGAGGCCATTGTCGACGCCGAGAAAGGCCTCGCGATTTTCGACCCGCCGGCGGCGACGAAGTCGACCTATGCGGCCCGTACCGCGGAACTGGTTAAGCAGCGGGAAGCCGAGGCAGAAGTGCTTTTCACCCCGGCGAAATTGGGCGACGGCACGCCCGTCGAGGTACTTATCAACGTGGCAAGCCTCGACGAGCTCGACGCCATCAACCCCGCCAGCTGCGATGGCATCGGCCTGATGCGCTCCGAGTTCCTGTTTTCCGATGGCAAGCCACTGCCCGGCGAGGAGCATCAATACAAAACCTATAGGCGGCTTCTTGAATGGGCTGGTGACCGGCCGGTCACCATCCGCACTCTCGACGTAGGCGGCGACAAGCCGATCGCCGGTCTAACGCCGGGGGAAGAGAAGAACCCGTTCCTCGGCCTGCGCGGCGTGCGCTTGACCTTGGCGAGACCGGAAGTCTTTCGCACCCAACTGCGGGCGCTTGCGAGAGCCGCCGTTCACGGCAACCTGAAGATCATGATCCCGATGGTCACCGTCCCCGATGAAATCACCCGTACCTCGACGCTGCTCGACGAGTGCGTTCGCGAGCTCGAGGCCGAGAGCATGGACTGCTCCAAGCCACCGCTCGGCATCATGGTGGAGGTCCCCGCGGTCGCGACCTGTCCGGAGCTATTTGCTGCGGCCAATTTCTTTTCGATCGGCTCCAACGACCTAACCCAGTACGTAACCGCAGCTTCGCGCGACGAACCTGCCGTGGCGGCGCTGAACGACCCGGCCAACCCAGCGGTGCTGCAGCTGATAGAAACCACGGCCCGGTTCGCGCGGGACGCCGGCATTGACCTCAGCCTCTGCGGTGACATGGCAAGCGAACCGGCCCACCTGCGGGCACTGATCGAGGCGGGGCTGCGCTGCCTTTCGGTCGCGCCAGCCCGCGTCGGGCGGGTGAAGCTCGCGCTCCGGGAGGTCTGAGTATGGCCAGGAAACTGGCCCGCGCCGACAACAGCGCCGACGAAGCCGTTGCTGCCTATAAGCGCATCCTGACGGGCGTGCTCGACCAGCGCCCCTCGGGCACTCGCCAGCGACTCGCCTCCGCGCTCGGCAAGAACAAAAGCTTCGTCAGCCAGATCGCCAACCCGCATTACCCGACGCCGATCCCCGCGCAGCATATCGAAGTGATCTTTCGAGTCTGCCATTTCTCCACCGCGGATCGGAAGCACTTCCTTTCGGCCTACGCCGCAGCGCACCCGAAGCGGATCAGCCTTGTGAGTAACGCCCCGCCGGTGATGGCGCACACCGTCTACCTGCCTGACCTGGGCGACCCACAGCGCAACGAGAAACTTCAGGCGCTGGTCACGGAATTCGTGCGCCAGCTTGTGCAACTCATCGACGAATAGCGATCAGGGGATAAACCATGAAGAAACTTGTCAACGACGTCTCAGACGTCCTGGCCGAAAGCATCGACGGCTTCGCCGCAGCGCACGCCGACATCGTAACTCTCGGGGACCAAAGGAAATTCATTCGCCGCAAGGATCTCAAGCCGGGCACGGTAGGGCTGATTTCCGGCGGCGGATCCGGGCACGAACCGCTACACGCGGGCTTCGTCGGGCACGGCATGCTCCATGCCGCGTGCCCCGGTCAGATCTTTACCTCGCCCACGCCGGACCAGATGATCGCGGCCGCCGAGGCCGTAGATACCGGGGCGGGGATCCTCTTCGTCGTCAAGAACTACGAAGGCGATGTGATGAACTTCGAGATGGCCAGCGAGATGTGCGGCCGCGAAGTGGCGACAGTGCTCACCAACGACGATGTTGCCGTTGAGGATTCGCTCTACACGACCGGCCGCCGCGGAGTTGCAGGCACACTCGTGGTCGAGAAGATCGTGGGCGCGGCGGCCGAGCAGGGGCGCGGCCTGCAGGAGCTCAAGGCGCTGGGCGACAAGGTCAACGCGGCGACCCACTCGATGGGTGTGGCGCTGACAAGCTGCACCGTGCCCGCGGCCGGCAAGCCAACCTTTAACCTCGGGGAAGACGAAATGGAAATCGGCGTCGGCATCCACGGCGAGCCCGGGCGGCGGCGTGAGAAGATAATGCCGGCCGACGCCATTGCCGAGGAAATGGTGGCGGCGATTACCCACGACATGCCCGGAAAGGGTAAGGCGCTTGTGTTCGTCAACGGCTTCGGCGCGACGCCTGCGATGGAACTCTACTTGATGTACCATTCGGCCTGTACCCAACTCGAAAAACATGGGATCGAGCCGGTGCGGTCTTTGGTCGGCAGCTATGTGACCTCCCTCGACATGGCCGGGTGTTCAATCACCGTGACATTGTTGGACGACGACTTGACGAAGCTGTGGGATGCCCCGGTCCATACCGCCGCGATGAGGTGGGGGGTATAGCTTCCTTAGAGCGGATCGCGATCAATCGGAAACACCGCATGTTTCCAGTTGATCGCGTGAATCCGCTCTACTTCAATGAGTTAGATCAGATTCACGCGATTAAAT